>CAYVUV010000304.1:0-45035 GCA_964455095.1 uncultured Binatia bacterium (SeqCode) | reverse complement strand
CCACCGTCGCGGCACCCGCACCGCGGCGCCGCCACGGCCAGCGCCGCGCCGCGCGGCGCACCGGCTTGCGCTCGCCGACGAAACTCTCGAGCAACAACAACAGCACCGCGAGGGCGAGCGGTATCTGGAAGCGATCCTCGTACTGGCGCTGCAGCGTGCTCTCCAGCTCGCGTTTCTCCATCTTGGCGATGTGGTCGCGAAACACCTCGTCGAGCCCGAGCGCCGTGCCCAGGCCGCGCACGTAGGCGCCGCCGGTCGCGACCGCGATCGCCTTCAGTCCCTCCTCGTCGAGGCGCGACTTGACCACCTGGCCCTTGCGGTCCTTGACGAAGCCCTGCGCGCCGCCGCCGACCGGCACCAACTCGCCCTCACTGGTGCCGATGCCGACCGTGTACACCTTGACGCCGCGTTCCGCGGCGCGCTTGGCGGCCTCCTCGGCCTTGCCTTCGTGGTCCTCGCCGTCGGTGATCAGGATCAACGCCTCGTGCTGGCCCTGGCGCGCCTCGAAACCGGCCAGGCCGGCATCGATGGCGCGCTCGAGCGCCGTGCCGCCGCGCGGGATGATGCCGACGTTGAGCGAGCGCAGCGATTGCGAGAAGGCGGCGTAGTCGAGCGTCAGCGGGCATTCGAGAAATGCGGTGCCGGCGAAGGCGACCAGGCCGATGCGGTCGCCGTGCAGGAGCTGCACCAGATCGAGCACCGCCAGCTTGGCGCGCTCGAGGCGATTCGGTTTCACGTCCGTCGCCAGCATACTGCGCGACGTATCGATCGCGACGATCAAGTCGATACCCTCGCGGTGCACTTCCTGCCAGTGGAAGCCCCAACGCGGTCCGGCGATCGCCACCACGAGCACGGCCAGCGCCGCCACGCGCAACGCCGCGCGCCAGAGCCGGCGCCGCGGATCGACCTCCGGCGTCAAGCGCGCCACCAGCGCCGGTTCCGCGAAACCGGCGAGCAGCGCCACACGGCCGCGCAGCCAGCGCACCAGTTGCCAGCCGAGCACCAGCACGGCCAGCAGCAGCCACAGCGAGGACGGACTACGCCACAGCATCGCCATCCGTCATCCTCACGGCAACACGCGCAGCCAGGTCTGCGCCAGCACGGCCTCGCCGGCGAGCAGCAGCAGCGCCGGCACGGCGAGCCAGACGTAGAGCTCGTGGTAGTCGAGGTACTCCACGCCCTCCTGCGGGCTCTTCTCGAGCTGGTCGATCTCGTCGTAGATCGTCATCAGGCTGGCGGTGTCCGTGGCGCGGTAGTAGCGGCCGCCGGTTTCTTCGGCGATGTGTTGCATGGTCTCTTCATCGATGTCGACCTGCGTCGGCACGTAGACGCGGTTGCCGAAGGGATCCGTGCTCGGATACGGCGCCAGCCCGCGCGTGCCGACGCCGATGGTGTAGACCCGGTAACCGAGCGTCTTGGCCGCCGCCGCGGCCGTCAGCGGCGACACCTTGCCGGCGTTGCTGACGCCGTCGGTAAGCAGGATGACGATCTTGGTCTTGGCGTCCGACGCTTCGAGGCGCTGTACCGCCGTCGCCAGCGCCGAGCCGACCGCGGTGCCGTCCTCGATCAGGCCGATCTGGGCGCGCTCGAGGTTCTGCATCAGCCAGCCGTGGTCGAGCGTCAGCGGGCACTGCGTGTACGGACGCCCGGCGAACAACACCAGGCCGGCGCGATCGCCGCCGCGTTTCTCGAGAAAGCTGCGCACCACCGACTTTACCGCCTGCAGGCGGTTGGCGCGCTGATCGGCGACGGTGAAGTCCTCGGCCAGCATGCTGCCCGAGATGTCGACCGCGAGCATCATGTCGATGCCCTCGCTGAACACCTGCGTCGCCGCCTTGCCGAGCTGCGGGCGCGCCAGCGCGACGACCAGGAAGATCAACGCCAGGCCGCGCAAGGCGACCAGCAGCCACTGCCAGTGCGTGCGCCGGCCCGGGCCGGCGGCGCGCACCGCCGCGACCAGCGGATAGCGCAGCGCTGCCAGCTGCGGCCGCCGCGCGCCGCGGCGCAGCAGCAGCGGCAACAGGGCGAGCAAGAGCAATACCCAGGGATCATGCAGCCGCACGGGGCCCTCCGTCAGCGCTGGCGGCGGTCGACTCGACGAACTGGCGCGCCGCGGCGTAAGCGCGCTCGGCGTCCTCCAGCGTCGGCAGATAGCGGGCGAACTTCACCAGATCGGCCTCGTTGAGGAACTGCGCCAACAGCGGTCGCTGCGCCTGCGGCAGCGCGGCGGCGCGCTGGGCGATCTGGAGAAACTCTTCGGTCGTCATCTCGGGGGCGCGCAGGTGAAAGCGCCCTTCCAGGTAGGTGCGCACGATCGCGGACAAGCGCACGTAGTACTCCTCATGCTGTCCGGCTTCCAGCAAGCGCGCGCTGCGCAGACGCGCCAGCGCCTCCAGCGCCACTTCCTCCGGCGCCCGCACGACCGGCACCTCGACATGACGCCGGCGGTTGAGCAGGCGCATCAGACCGAACCCCAACGCGGCGACGACGGCGAGTGCCGCCAGGGCCCACCACAGCGGCCGATAGTCCGGCGGCACGGCGACGGGGCCCTTGATGTCGCGCACATCTTGCGCCGCGCCGTCACCCGACGACGGCAGCAGGCTCTCGACGATCACCAGCGTGTCCGGCGCGTCGACGCGTTCGAGATCCGACCCCGGCACGCGGTACTGCACCGTGGCGCCCGGCACGATCTGATCGCCCGCCTCGTACGTCACCAGCGTATACCAGCGCTCGGCCACGACATGGCCGTTCTCGACCCGACGCGGCACTTCGCCGAAGTCGGTGATCTCAAACGGCCCGATGCGCTGGGCGAGAATGGGGACGATGAGCTCGACTTCCTCCTGAGCCTCGACGCGCATCGTGTAGCGGACCGGCGTGCCGATGGAGACCCGTTGCGGCTCGACGCGCGCCGTCACCGTCACCGGGGACGATACAGCGGTCGGCGTCGCCTCTTGCGCCACCGCCACAACGGCGGCGAGCAGCATGACCACGACGAGAGGGCGCACGGTCGCCATTTGATCCCACCCGATTCCGACGGCGCTCAATGGCGTTTTTCGCGCGCGCGGAAGAAGCGCAGCAGCGCCTCGGTGTAGGACCGATCGGTGCGCACGCTGACCGCGTCGACGTCGAGCGAGCGCAGGAAGCGATCGCGCTCGATGCACGCCGCCTCACGCTGGCGCTGGTACGTGGCGCGCACACGCGCGTCGCCGGTGTCGACCAGCACCGTCTCGCCGCTCTCCGGGTCCTCGAGCGCCACCAGCCCGAGCGACGGCAACTGGTTGTCGCGCGGATCCTCGAGCACCACCGCGATGAGATCGTGGCGGCGGGTGGCAACGCGCAGCGGCCGACGCAGGTCGGGGGCGAGAAAGTCGGAGAGCAGAAACACCACGCAGCGCCGGTTGGCGACGCGGTTCAGGTGGTCGAGTGCCAACGGGATGTCCGTGCCGCGCCCTTGCGGCGCGTGGTTGAGGATCTCGCGGATCACGCGCAGCACATGGCGATTGCCCTTGCGCGGCGGCACGGCGAGCTCGATGCGGTCGGTGAAGATCAACAGGCCGACCTTGTCGTTGTTGCTGATCGCCGAGTAGGCGAACACCGCCGCCAGCTCGGCGGCGAGCTCCTGCTTGAACTGGCGCACGGAGCCGAAGCGGGTCGAGGCGCTGGCGTCAACCATGAGCATGACCGTGAGCTCGCGCTCCTCGGTGTAGCGCTTGACGTGCGGCACGCCGGTGCGCGCGGTGACGTTCCAGTCGATCGTGCGCACGTCGTCGCCGGGCTGGTACTGGCGCACCTCGGCGAACTCCATGCCGCGGCCCTTGAAGACGCTGTGGTACTGGCCGCCGAACAGATCGCTCACCAGGTGGCTGGTGTGGATCTGAATCTTGCGGACGGCCTTGAGCTGCTCGCGGGTCAGCATGGAATCAACGCGGGAAGCGCGGCTCACGCCGAGGTCGATTTTGTCCGGAGTCTGGTTCCCCCCTTTGGAAAAGGGGGGTTAGGGGGGATTTTGAGAACGGATCATTCGGACAAATCCCCCTCAATCCTCCTTTGCCAAAGGGGGAGGCCGGAGCCGATCCGTTCGGGCCGAGACAAGCGACCGTCTGCCTCACGGCACCGGCACTCCGTCGAAGATGCGCTGCACGATGATGTCGGAGGTCAGCTCCTCGGCCTCGGCCTCGTAGGAGATGATGACGCGGTGGCGCAGCACGTCGGTGCCGATCGACTTGACGTCCTGCGGCGTGACGTAGCCGCGCCCGGAGATGAACGCGTGCGCCTTGGCCGCCAGGGTCAGGAACAGCGTCGCGCGCGGCGAGGCGCCGTACTGAATCAACGGCGCCAGGTTGAGGTTGAACATCTTCGGGTCGCGCGTCGCCACCACCAGGTCGATGATGTACTCCTTGATCTTGTCGTCGATGTACACCGCATCGACCAGCTTGCGCGCCGCCATGACATCGCGCGGGTGCACGACGGGGCTGACACCGGCGTGGTTGCCGGTCGACGCCATGCGGTCGAGGATCAGGCGCTCCTCCTCGCGCGTCGGGTAGCCGACCGAAAGCTTCAGCATGAAGCGGTCGACCTGCGCTTCCGGCAACGGGTAGGTGCCCTCCTGCTCGATCGGGTTCTGCGTGGCGAGGACGAGAAACGGATCGGGCAGCGGGAAGGTCTCGTCGCCGATCGTCACCTGGTGCTCCTGCATCGCCTCGAGCAGCGCGCTCTGCACTTTGGCCGGCGCGCGGTTGATCTCGTCGGCCAGGATGATGTTGGCGAAGATCGGCCCGGTCTTGGTCGTGAAGACCCCCTCGCGCGGGTTGTAGATGAGCGTGCCGATCAAGTCGGCGGGGAGCAGATCGGGCGTGAACTGGATACGCCGGAAGCTCGCGTCGACGCACTGCGCCAAGGTCTTGACCGACAGCGTCTTGGCCAGCCCCGGCACGCCTTCCAATAGGATGTGGCCATTGGCCAGCAGACCGACCAGAAGCCGGTCGACGACGTAGCGCTGCCCGACCACGACCTTGCCGATTTCCTCGCGCAGCTTGTAGACGAAGGCCGAGGCCTCCTTGACCTGCTCGTTGACTGCGGTGATCCCCTGCTCCATGCCTCTCCCTCTGCGCGGCGCCGCGCGCTGGCTCGAAGACGTCCGACCGGCGTCCCCTGTCGCAGCATACAGACGCGCGAGCGCGCAATCGCTTCAAACGCGGGATGCTTAATCAGCGTGTTTCGTCTGGTCAAGCGGCTGGGCGGGGCTTTGCCCGCGCAGCCGCGAAACACGTTCCTCTCCCTCCGGGAGAGGTAAGGTGAGGGGGTCAGATGATGGCTTCGACCGCCGATTCGTTGGAGAGCCGGTTCGTTGAAGAGTTGTTCGATCCCCTCACCTCGCCGCTCCCGGAGGGAGAGGAACCAGAAAGGACCCCACCAATTGCCGGACAGAGGCGCCGAGCGGGATTAAATGCCCAACACCCCCGCCAGATCCGTCAGCGCCCGCACGGTATGGGTCGGCGGTGGGCAGTCGGCCGGCAGGGCGGCGCCCGAGGTGTTGATCCAGACCACGTCCATGCCGGCGGCGCGGGCGCCGGCCACGTCGTCACCGGCGGTGTCGCCGACGTAGAGTGCCGCCGCCGGCTCGACGCGGAGCTGCTCGAGCGCCAGGGCAAAGATCTCCGGATGGGGCTTGCGGCGGCCGCAATCGGCGGAGATCACCGTCGCGCCGAAGAGGTCGGCAATGCCCTCGCGGCGCAGGATGGCGTGCGCGGTGGCGCCGTGGTCGAAGTTGGAGACCAGCCCGAGCGGCCAGCGCGTTGCCAGCGCCTGCAGCAGCGCCCCGTGCGCCGCCGGCATCTCCGTCTGTGCCGCCAGGTACGCCATGTGGGTCTCCGACAGCTGCCGAGCCAGTTCGGATCCGTCGGGCCCGTCGACGCCGACACGGGCCAGGACGCGCTGGAAGCGCTCGTGCGACGGCACCTCGCGGTACGCCGGCGGCCGCGCCTGCACGATCTCCGCGGTCACGGCGCCCATCGCCGCGAAAAACTGGTCGAACGGCAACCCCGGCTGCGCGGCGGCCAGCGGGTCGCGCAGCCAGTGCATGGTCGAGCGCCGCTCGCTGCCGATCACCGGCACTGTCGGCACGCGGGCGGTGAAGTGCACCAGGGTGCCGAAGAGATCGAACACCAGGCAGCGATAGGGCATGCGACGACGGCACGGAGCGCGGACGGACGCTGCCGCCTCAGCGCTCGTCCTTCAGCCTGGTCGCGGTCAATCCGGCCAGCAGCAGGCCGCCGACCAGGACGGCGCCGTTCAACTGCACCGAACGGCGGTGCAATTGATCGAACTCCGCCTTGACCTCGGGAGCCACGGCGGGCTCGCGCAGCTGCGGGCGCAGCGCGTGGACACGCGGCTGCACGACCAGGCCGGCGTAGAGCACGGTCGCGAGCATCAACCCGCTCACCAGCGCGGCGCCGCCCCAGGTCCCGGCGCCGCGGCGCGCCCCGCGCGCCAGCACCACCGCGCTGACCAGCAGCACGGCGCCGCAGCCATAGCCGACCTGGTAATAGCTGGGAAACAGGGCGCTCATCACCTCGCCCGCCTGCGGCGTCGGGAAATTGCGGAACAGCGTCGGGGCGACGATCAGCGAGAGAAAGATCGTCTCCCCGAGCCAAACGCACAGGGCCAGCACGTAGAGCAGTCGGGCGAAGGACATGCCGCGTGTCGCGTTTTCTTCAGCGCCTTGCAGGGCGGCTCACTGCAGATACGACCGCGGGCTCGCCGCCCGCAACGGCTGGCGGCCGGCGAAGCCGGACTCGAAGTCGTGCCAGTGCGAGACCTCCTTCTCGCCGTACTGCCAGCACAGCAGGCCGATCTTGCCGTCGATTTCGGCCGGGAAGTCGACCAGGCCGAGGTCCAGCCCCTTGAAGTGGCCGCCGCAGGCCTCGATCTCGGCGATGAGCGCCTCGAGATCGGCCACCAGCTCGCGCAGCTCGGGGCGTTGATTGAGCAATTCGGAGAGCTCGGCATCGGCCAGTGGGCGGTCGGACTCCGCCTGGAGCTTCTGCAGCGCCTCGCGCAGCTCGACGCCGCGCTGCTGCATCCGCCCCATGGTCATCTCCAAGCGCGGGATCAGCGCATTGACCTCATCCAGCGTGAACAGTCGCACCTCGCTCTTCGCCATACCGACGACCTCGATCCGCCTCTAACGGCTGCGTGGCGCCTTGTCAATTTGCACGGCAGCCGGGCCCACATCGCACACTGGCGTGCTTGTCCGCTCACCGGCCCCGTACTACAGTCGACGTCGTGGGGCGCACATCAACCGACGGCACGGGTGCCGAGCAGGTCAGCGGCCAGCTGCCGGCTGGGCTGCTGGCCGGGCGCGTGACGCTGGCCGAAACCACGCAGTGGATCCCGGTACGAACCGGCGCTGAGGGCCCATCATGAGCGAATCCGAGGAGCGCGAACCGACGGTCAAGGACCGCGTGTTCGGGTTCGAAGAGGACCTGAGCGGCGTGGCGGTGCCCGAGGAGCTGCCGGTGCTGCCGCTGCGCGGCGTGGTGATCTTCCCGTCCGCCATCGTGCCACTGCTGATCTCGCGCGGCGGCTCGCTCAAGGTGGTCGAGCAAGCGCTCGGCGGCGATCGGATGCTGGCCATGGTGGCGCAGAAGAATCCGGACCAGGACGACCCGCAACCAGACGACTTGTTCACGCGCGGCACCGCGGGGCGCATCTTGAAGATGCTCAAGTACCCCGACTCCAGCGTGCGCATCCTGGTGCAGGGCCTGCGCCGCGTCGACATTGCGTCCTACGTCCAGACCGAGCCGCACTTTCGCGCCCGTGTCCACCAGCTCCAGGACGAGGCCGATACGTCGCCCGACGTCGACGCCATGCAGGCGCACATGGTGAACCAGTTCGCCAAGTTCGTCGCCATGATCCCCTACCTGCCCGACGAGCTGCAGGTGGTGGCGATGAACATCCGCGATCCGGGCAAGGTCACCGACCTGATCGCCTCCAACCTCAACATCTCGCAGGAGGAGAAGCAGCAGCTGCTCGCCACGCTGTCGGTGCGCAAGCGGCTCGAGATGCTATCGTCGATCCTGAACCGCGAGATCGAGCTGCTCGAGCTCGGCCAGAAGATCCAGTCGCAGGTGCAGGACGACTTGTCGAAGAACCAGAAGGAGTTCTACCTGCGCCAGCAGATGCGCGCCATCCAGAAGGAGCTCGGCGAAGGCGACCCGCGCGAGGGCGAGATCGAGGAGCTGCGCCAGAAGCTCGACGAGGCGAAGCTGCCCGAGGCGGCGGCCAAGGCGGCAGAGAACGAGCTCGATCGGCTGCGCGTCATCCCGGTCGAATCGGCCGAGCACAGCGTCGTCCGCACCTACCTCGAGTGGCTCGCCAACCTGCCGTGGTCGGTATCGACCGAGGACAACCTCGAGATTCCCCACGCGCGGCAGATCCTCGACGAGGACCACTACGACCTCGAGAAGATCAAGGACCGCATCCTCGAGTTCCTCGCCGTGCGCAAGCTGAAGAACGATTCCAAGGGCCCGATCCTGTGCTTCGTCGGCCCGCCGGGCGTCGGCAAGACCTCGCTCGGCCGTTCGATCGCGCGCGCGCTGGGGCGCAAGTTCATCCGCCTCTCGCTCGGCGGCATCCGCGACGAAGCCGAGATCCGCGGCCACCGCCGCACGTACATCGGTTCGCTGCCGGGTCGGATCATTCAAAACCTGCGCACGGCGGGGGCCAACAACCCGCTGTTCATGTTCGACGAGATCGACAAGCTCGGCATGGACTTCCGCGGCGACCCGGCCTCGGCCATGCTCGAGGTACTCGATCCAGAGCAGAACAACTCCTTCCAAGACCACTATCTCGACGTGCCCTTCGACCTCTCGAAGGTGATGTTCGTCACCACCGCCAACCTGCTCGACCCCATCCCGCCGCCGCTGCGCGACCGCATGGAAGTCATCGAGCTGGCGGGGTACACCGACGAGCAGAAGCTCGAGATCGCGCGCCGCCACCTGATTCCCAAGCAGTTGGCCGAGAACGGCATCAAGGCCGAGCACCTCGTCTTCCCCGACGAAGGCGTGCTCTTCCTGATCCATCACTACACGCGCGAAGCCGGGCTGCGAAATATCGAGCGCGAGATCGGTGGCGTCTGCCGCAAGGTGGCGCGCCGCCTGACCGAGGGCAACACCGAGCAACTCGTCGCCACGCCCGACGTCATCCGCTCGCTGCTCGGCCCGGAGCGAGTCTTCTCCGAAGTCGCCGAGCGCATCGACGAGCCGGGGGTCGCGGTCGGCCTGGTATGGACGCCGATGGGCGGCGACATCATCTTCATCGAAGCGACCAAGATGGCCGGCAAGAAGGGCATCACCGTCACCGGCAACCTCGGCGACGTGATGAAGGAATCCGCCCAGGCGGCGCTGAGTCACATCCGCTCGCGCGCGGCGCGGCTCGGCATCGCGGCCGACTTCTTCGAGAACATGGACATCCACATCCACGTGCCGGCCGGCGCGGTGCCCAAGGATGGGCCGTCGGCCGGCGTCACGCTGGCCACCGCGCTGACCTCGCTGCTGACCGGCCGCCCCGTGCGCCCGAACCTGGCAATGACCGGCGAGATCACGCTGCGCGGCAAGGTGCTCCCGGTCGGCGGCGTCAAAGAGAAGGTGCTCGGCGCCCGCCGCGCCGGCATCACCACGATCATCCTGCCCAAGCGCAACGAGAAGGACCTCGAAGACGTACCCGAAGCGATCCGCAACTCGCTGCAGTTCGTCTTCGTCGACACCATCGAGCAAGTCCTCGAGCACGCCCTCGAGCCGGCCCCCGGCCAGCCGCTGCGCGCCGCCGCGGCCTCGGCGCAGGTCTAGCGCCCGTCTCTTCTCAGCCCTGCAGCCGCACCGGCCGCGGCGTGCCGAAGCGCGCGAAGTCGCGATCCTCGGTCGTGCCGATGGCGATCAGCGGCGGTCGTTGGGCAGATCGTACAGCGCGTTGCGGTCAGCGACGTCGATCGCCGGCGGGCTCGAACCACGCACCGTCGGCGGCGCAAAGCGGTATCGCGCCCGCGCCTCGGGCCGCGGCGCCAGCCGGGTCCGCAGCGCCTCCTCGACGACTACCGCGCGCAGCGTCGTACCGTGGGCCGCGGCATGGCGCTTGGCCCGCTCCAGCAGGCGGTCGAGTCGTCTTCATATGGGGCACCACTATCAGTACCCATATGAGACACAATCCTGATCGCCTCCCTGCCGAGCCCTGCCCGATGGATTTTCGCCTTGTCGCCCTGTACGGAAGCGCATAGACTCCGCCGCCGATGATGACGGACCTGCACGCCGCGCTGCAGCGCAAGCGCATCTCTGCCGACGAGGCCGCCGCCCTGGTGCAATCGGGCGGGTGGATCGACTACGGCGCCGGCCTCGGCCAGCCGGATCTCTTCGACCAGGCACTGGCGCGCCGCAAGGACCAGCTGCGCGGCGTGCGCATTCGCGCCTGTCTCACCATGACGCCGCGCGCGGTGCTCGAAGCCGATCCGGCCGGCGATCACTTCCTGTGGTTCAACTGGCACTTCTCCGGTTACGACCGGTCGCGCAACGAAGACGGCCGCGTCAACTACATCCCGATGAACTTCGGCGAGGCGCCCGACTACTACCGGCGCTTCATCGACCCGATCGACGTCGTCTGCATCAAGACCTGCCCGATGGACGCGCACGGCTACTTCAACTTCGGCCTCGCGGTGGCCAACACCAAGGCGATCACCGAGCGCGCCAAGGTATTGGTCGTCGAAACCTGCGCCGCCATGCCCTACGTCTTCGGGGCGCAGGAATCCGTCCACCTCGACGACGTCACCTGGGTGATCGACGGCGGCGACGGGCATCTGCCCGAGCTGCCAAATCCCCCGATCAGCGACGTCGACCGCCGCGTCGCCGGGCTGATCGCCGCCGAGATCGAGGACGGCGCCTGCTTGCAGATCGGCATCGGCGGCATGCCCAACGCCGTTTGCGCCGCGCTCGCCACCGCCGGCATCCGCGATCTCGGCATCCACACCGAGATGTTCGTCGACAGCATGGTCGATCTGATCGAAGCCGGCGTGGTCACCGGCGCGCGCAAACAGATGAACCGCTTCCAGAGCGTCTACACCTTCGCCGGCGGATCGCGTCGCACCTACGATTTCCTCGATCATCACCCGCAGGTGCAGAGCTACCCGGTCGACTACACGAACCTGCCCGAGGTGATCGCCCGCAACGACCGCGTCGTCGCCATCAACAACACGACGCAGATCGACCTCCAGGGTCAGGCGGCGTCCGAGTCCGACGGCTTCCGCCACCTCACCGGCACCGGCGGTCAGCTGCAGTTCATGCGCGCCGCGTATGCCTCACGCGGCGGCAAGGCGTTCATGTGTCTCGCCTCCACGTACGAGCGGCACGGCCAGCGCCGCAGCCGCATCGTCACGGCCCTCACTCCCGGCAACATCGTCACCACCCCGCGCACCGACATGATGTACGTCGTCACCGAGTACGGCCTGGTCAACTTGAAGGGCAAGTCGGTGGCCGAGCGCGCCACGGCCCTCATCGGCATCGCGCACCCCGACTTCCGGGAACCGCTCATGCGCGAGGCGCGCGAGCTGAAGCTGGTACCGCGCGGCTTCTGGTAGCGCTCGCGCGCGTATTCACGCCGTCTGTTTGCGGCGTTAAGGGACTTGCGCAGCTCCCAACTCATCGAGGCGGGCGGTGGCCGCGTCGACAGCGTCGAGTGCAAAGACCTCGATTCGCGCGATGCGCTCTTCGTCGAGTCGGAACAGCCAGAGGAACTCGTCGGCGAGCGCGCCCGTCCGGCGCGTGACGGTCACCGCACCGTGGGGCGCGAACGCCGGCCAGAACCAGCCGCCGTCGAGCCGGGAGTCCGGCGCGTGCTGCCACAACAGCGCGACCTGCGCCGCATAGGTATCGAGACCGTCGATGCGTATGCCGTGCCGGTGGTCCTCGATCACGAGGTCGTCGGCGAACAACTTGCGATACCGAGACAGGTCGCGATCGTTGGCGGCATCGAGCACGGCGCCGTACATCGACGTCACGGCGTCGACAGCCGGATCGATCGCCGCCCAGCGCGCCCACGCCTCGCGCTGTGCTGCGCGGATGTCGTCGCGATCGAACAGGGCCATGCCGGTAAACAGTCCCGACTCGCCGACCTCGCTCACGCCCACATACTCGATCTCGAAGCGGCCGTCGGCCGGGCCGCCCGACCACAGCATGCCTTCGATCGCCACGCGATCGCCCGCCGCTCCGATCGGCCAGCGCTCCGGCCGCGCACCCATCGCCACGCGTTCGCGCGCCGATGCAACCATCAGCTCGCGGTCGCCGGAGAGTAGCGCGAGGCGCCGACGATCGGCGAAAGTGAACCCAGGCGCGCAGAGCGCGCGCATCGCATCCCAATCACCGGTGTCGAAGGCCACAGTGTACGCCGCCTGCCAGCGCGCCATCGCCAGGTGGGCAGCGTTTGGTTTGGCGAGGGACGCCAGAGGAGCGAACTGCGCGGCGGCGCGCAATTCATCGAAGCGCGCTTGCGCCTGATCGAGCTGCTCGGGTTCCCACACGTCGGCGCGCCGTGCCCGGCCATCGGCATTCAGCTCGATGAGGACGATCCATAGATTCTCGAATGCGCCGCCTTCGCGTGTACCGTGCCAGGCGTATTCGAAGAGCAGCGCGCCGGCGCAGGTGCGGACGTGGTCGACGCGCTCGCGCGTGTCCGGCGCCAGCTCGATCTGCGCTTGCAGGGTCGAAACGATGCCCGCCGGACCGGTCCGCGTTCCCCAGCCGACCAGGCGGTGATTCTCGCCCAGCACGTCGGGGGCCATGAGTGCCGCCATTGCGCTCCAATCGCGAGCGGCGAAGAAGCGCAGATAGTCGGCGAGCCACTTCGATGCGGCGGGATCGACCACCGCCGCGCCGCGGGCCCAGCGCGCGTCGAGCTCGGCGTAAGCGGCATCGATGCTGTCGGCGTCGAAGGCGACGACCGCCAGGTGGTTGCCACGGTCGTCGACCTCGACAATCAACAGCCAGTCGATCTCGCTCGGGCCAATGTCGCCCGCCTCGCCGCGCCAGAGCATTCGGAACAGCGCGAGGCGCTCGCCGCGGGTACCGAGCAGCGTGTGTGCCGGGCGCGAGGACGTCATCTCGACGATCTGCCGAAACGACGCGAGCCACTCCCGGCCATCGGTCTCGATCTGCGCCACCCGGGTGCGGTCGTAGTGGCGGAACCCCGGTGCCATGAGAGCGGCAAACCTTTTCCAGTCCCGCGCCTCGAGCGCCGCGGTGCCGCGATCCACGGCGCGCGACGCGGCGTTGGCGAAGCGCGCTGACTGTGATTTCGATGCCGTGTTCGCCCCGATTTCTGCGAAACGCGCCTGCGCCCGCTCGACCTGCTCGGCCTCCCACACGTCGATGCGATGGGCCAGGCCGCGCGCGTCGAGCTCGACGGCGGCAACCAGGACGTTCTCGAAGGCGCCCCCCTCGCGCGTGCCGCGCCAGGTGTAGTGGAGCAGTATGCCGCCAGGGTTCGTGCGCATGTGGTCGAAGCGCGCCTGTGTGTCCGGTGCCAGCTCCATCTGCGCCTGCAGGGTCGCGACCAACCCCGCGGGGCCGTGCACCATCCCCCAGCTCACGAGCCGATGATTGTGCGACACCAAGTCGGGGGCCAGGATCGCCGCCATGCCCGCCCAGTCGCGCGCCGCGAAACATCGCCGGTAGTCGGCGATCCAGCTCGACGCGAGGGGGTGTGCGTTTGCTTCGCCCGCGGCCCAGCGGGCGTCGATCTCAGGGTAGACCGCGTCGATGTCGTCGAGATCCCAGCGCACGTTGGCGACGATGCGGCCGCGCTCGTCCACCTCCATCAGGAGGAGGAAGGCGATCTCGCTCGGCCCGATGTCGGCGTCGGTGAACTCGTAGAACGAGCGCGTGACCGCCAGGCGTTCGCCGCGCGTCGCCACCAGCTCCCAGCGGTTGCGAACCGTGCGCCCTTCGGAGACCTCGCGCGTGAAGGCGACGTACTGATCGCGGTCGAGCTCCAGTTGCACCACGCGCCGGCGGTCGGACATGTGGAAGTCCTGCGCGAACAGTTGCCGGAAGCCCTGCCAGTCGTGCGTGATCAGGCAGCGAATCACGGGACCCGCCGAGGCGGTCGCGGCGTTGATGAAAGGCTCGATCACCTCACCCAAGGCGCGCGAGGCGGCGTTCTCGAAGCGCCCCACGGCCGCGGGGAACGCCGCCAGCTCGGCGAAGCGCGCGCGGGCGCGGTCGAGGTGCTCGAGGTCGTAGGTATCGAAGCCGCGGATCCTGCCCGACTCGTCGACTTCGGTGACGCGCAGCATCGGACTTTCGAACGCCCCACCCTCGCGGGTGCCGAGCAGCGTCGACTGAGCGAGGTGCCCGCGCTCGCAGAGCCGGATGTGATCGTCCCGATAGCGGGCGTCCGGCGCGAGATCGAAGACCGACTGCATCACCCGCACGAAGGTCGGCGCGTCGCGCACGCTCATACCCCAGCCGAGCAGGCGGTGATCGCGAAAAGCGAAGTCGGGTGCCATTTCGGCGGCGAAAGCCTCCCAATCGCGCGCCTCGATGGCGCGGCGGTGGCGAGAGTGCCACGTCACCCCTGCGCCCACGCCGGCCTCGAAGCGCGCATCGAGCTCGGCGCGGGCGGCGACCTCGTCGTCGGGTTCGAAGGCGACGACAGCGATCCAGCGGCCGTTGTCTTCGACCTCCGTCAGGCTGAGGCTCTCGACCGTGAGCGCACCGCCACCTCCCGCAACTTCGGCTGTGAAGCTCGTGCGGTGCAGCGAAAGCCGCTCGCCTCGGGTGGCGAGCAAGGTCACGCGCCAGCGGCTGGCGGGCTGGTCGAAGAGCATGCGGAACTGCGCGACGAAGTCTGCGTAGCCGATCTCGAGACGCATCATGCGACGGCGGTCGTCCATCCGGATTGCTGGCGAGACGCCGGCCAGGATGCCCGTCCAGTCACGCGCTGCCCAACAGCGCACGGCTCGCTCGACCACTCGCGACGCCGCGTTGGCGAATGGCTCCCGCTGCGTTTCCGCCTCACCGGTGATTTCCTCGAAGCGCGCCAGCGCCTCGGCTTCGCGGCCGGGTTCCCACAGCTCGGCCCGCATCAAGCGCCCATCGGCTCCGAAGGCGAAGAGCACGAGGAGCGGATGGTCGAAGAAGCCCCCGGTGGTTCGTTCGTTGCCGAAATAGGTCTGGCGAACGAGCAAGGTGTCGGGCTCTACGGCGAGCACGTCGTCGTGGCGCACGGACCCGGTGGCGAGATCGAGCTGGCCGCGCCACTGGCCGAGGAACTCGTCCGCCCCTCGGGCGCTCCAGAGCTGAAGAATCCGATGGTCGACGCATTCGATGAGCGGGGCCGTTGTGGCCGCGACGCGATCGGGGTCGATCGATCCGTTCCACACCGCGACCGAGCGCGCCGTCGCCGCGGCACGGATGCGCTCGGGACCCTCGGGCAGCAGCTCGGCGTAGCGCTCGTACAGCCGAACGATCGCATCGCCGAGGCGTTCAGCGGCGAACACCTCCGAACGGCAGAAAAGGGCGCGCTCATTGGACTCGAACAACTGGATCGCCTCGTTCTCGTAGGCACCGACGTCGTAGTTCCCGCTTTCGGTCCCACTTGCGCCCGTGCGGCGCCGGACGAGAAGGAGAAGCTCGCCGAGTGTCGCCAGCCGCTCGACGTCGTAGTGGGGCTGGCGCGAGCGGAACAGGCGCTGCATCGAGGCGATGCAGGCGTCGCCGCCGTAGGTCGATCCCGTCGGGT
Source organism: uncultured Binatia bacterium (SeqCode) (assembly GCA_964455095.1). Taxonomy (GTDB): domain Bacteria; phylum Desulfobacterota; class Binatia; order HRBIN30; family CADEER01; genus CAYVUV01. Next base: position 29,252 of record CAYVUV010000304.1, on the reverse strand, counting down.
GATCGATCTCCTGGAGGCTCGCAGGGATGACGGCCGCGACACCGTCGAAGTCGCGCGCCGCGAGCGCGGCCTCGAAGCGTTCCTGAAGTGCGGTCGCCGCGTTTGGGCGCACGCGGCGGCGCACGGGACGCTTCGGCTCTGTGCCCGCGACGAGTGCGTCGAAGCGCGCCAGCGCCTCGGCTTCACGGTCGGCGTCGAACCACTCGGCGCGCGCCAGTCGGCCGTCTGCGTCGGTAGCGAAGAGCACGAGGAAGGGGCGCTCATAGGCACCGCCGCCGACGCGCTCGATGCCCGAGTGCAGACGCCGGGTGAGCAGCGCATTCGACCCGAGCGCCAAGATGTCGTACGTGCGAATGACGACGGCGGCGGCGACGTCCCGCAGGGCGCGCAGGTGCTCGAGGAACGCCGCGCCGCTGCGCATCGACCACGTGCTCAGGGGCCGGTGATCGACGGACGCGAAGTCGGGCGCTATCACGGTCGCGGCGCGATCGACATCGTCGGGCGACATCGACGTGACTTCGATGGAGCGCGCCGTCGCCGCCGCGCGCCGGCGCTCCGGTCCGTCGGGCAGAATCTCAGCGTAGCGCTCGTAGAGACGGGCGATGGCTTCAGCGACGTGGTCGATGGCGAAGACCTCGGTGCGACTCCTGCGTCCCGTGGCGTCGACCTCTTCCAACATGAGGGTTTCGATCTCGGCGGCGCCGACGGACACGGTCTCATCGTCGACCGAATCGATCGACATCCGCTGACGCGACAAGCAGAGCGCGTCGCCGAGCGTCGCCAGTGCTTCATGGCGAACTACCAGGCCCCTGGTTGTCTGGAACCCTCGGCGAAATGACTCCAGGAGTGCCGGCCGGTCGTAAGTGAGCCCGGTGGGGTGATGCACGATGTGCACGGAATCGCCGAGCTGCCGCTCGGCGGCGTCGAGATCGACCGCCGCCAGCGCGGCGGCGAGGCGCGCCGCGTTTTCCGCCGCGGCGTTGGCGCGCACGCGCCGCCGCGGGTGCGGTAACTCTCGCGACAGCGAGGTTCCTGTCGCGCCGTTCGCCTTCGACGGACGCCGATCCAGGAGCGGCTCGGCGGGAGCCTCGCCCTTGCGAGGGCCGGTGCTTGGGCTGCGCCGAGCGCGCTCGGCGAGGAGCGTCGCGCCCTTCGCCTCCCACAGCTCAATGGCGCGGCGCTCCTCGGCGTCGGCCTCGGCCCCGCGGCCGGCGCCGCGCAGCGCCACGGCGAGCGCAACGCGCGCGTCGGCATGGTCGAGCAGCGCATCGGTGGCCGACGCGATGGTCACAGCGGCCTTGGCCAGCTCGAGCGCGGCGGCGTGCTCGCCGCGCTTGGCGAGCGCCTCGGCGCGCACGCCGCGCCAGGCGATGGCCGCCTGCAGGTCGTCACCGGCGAGCGCCTCGCTCTCGTGTGAGAGCGCTTCGGCTTCGGCGACTCGATCCTGCGCGAGCAGCGCGCGCGCCAGCAGTGCGCCGGCGCGCGCCGCGTCGATGCCGAGACCGAGGTCACGCAGGCCCTCGTACGCACCGCGCAGCAGCCGCTCGGCCTCGACCGTGTCGCCCTCCATCGCCGCGATGCGTCCGGCAAAGGCGTCGGCCTCGAAGAGGCGGTGCGCGATGCCGAGCTCCTCGACCATCTTGCGCGCCGAGGCAAGCATGCGCCGCGCCGCGTCGGTGCGACCGCGCAGCGCTTCGAGCACGCCCTGACATGATAGAGCGACCGACTCGACGGCCGGCGCGCCCTGGGTGATGCGCAGGACGCGCACGACGTCGAGGCAGCGGCCACTGGCGCGCGTCACCGGGCTCGGTCCCCACAGCGCGGCCAGCGGCGCGCCGGCGAGCACGGCGTTGGCGCGGCGGCGGTCGCCCGCCGTGCGCGCCGCCGCCAGCGCTTGATCGAGCGCCGCTTCGGCCGCACCGACCTTGCCGAGCCGCGCCAGCGCCTGTGCGTGTACCGAATGCGCCTTCGCTTCACCCGCGGCGTCGCCCTGTGCGGCAAGCTGGCGCGCGGCCTCGGCCACCGCGTCGGCGGCGGCTTGCAGCCCCTGGGGTGCGGTCAGCACCGTGAGCTGGCTGGCAAAGCAGGTGTGCCAGGCGCGCAGGCGGGAGGGTTGCAGATCGGACGGATCGGCCCGATCGGTCGAATCAGCAAAGCGACCGAGCTCGGCAATCGCGGCCGCCGCGGGGCCGACGTCGCCCGCCGAGAGCAGCGCCTCGCACCAGTCGAGCGCGAGGTCGGCGCGCGCGGGGTCGTCTCCTTCGAGCTGCGCGATCGCGCGCCCGAGCAGGCTGGCCGCCAGCGACACGTCGTCGCGCGCCAGCGCACGACGGCCGGCGGCAGCGAGGCGGGCAGCGGCGCGCTCGCCGAGGTGCCGTCCATTCTCATCCAGCGGCCCGAGCTCGCGCAGGAACTGGTGCGCCTGCTCGAGGTGCCAGCCGATCGTCTCGTCATGCTCGGCGGCGTCGCCGACTTGCGCCTCGATCCAGTCGGCGAGCGTGGCGTGCAGCTCCGCGCGGGTGCCCTTGAGCAGACGACGGTAGGCGGCATCGCGAATCAGCACGTGGTGGAAGCGCAGCACCGGCTCGCCCAGGAACCAACCGGTGTCGCGCTCGATCAACTCGCTGCGGCACAGTGCCTCCAGGCGGGCGTCGAGCTCGCTGCCGTTGCGCGAGAGCAACGCGACCACGGCGCTGCGCGAAAAATACCGGCCAATCACGGCCGCCCGCTCCAGCACCGTGCGCTCTTCGGGGCGCAGCCGTTCGATGCGCGCGGCAAGGAGCGCATGAATGGTGGGCGGCATCTCCAGTGCCGCCAGGTTGGCGCCGACGATCCAGCGCTCACCCTGGCGCTCCATGGCGCCTTCGTCGACCAGCATGCGCACCAGCTCGCCGACGAAGAGCGGGTTGCCCTCGCTGGTGGCGAGCACCTTGGCGGCAACGGCGGCGGGGAGATCGCTCGCGCCGATCACGTTCGCAGCCAAACGCATAGCCGCGCCGGCATCGAGGCCGGAGAGCGTCACGACCTCGGAGACGAACCCGCCCGGGGTCGCCAGCGAGGACCGCAGGTCGCGCAGCTCCGGTCGCCCCCCGACGAGCACGAAGAGCGGCACGCCGCTGCCCCACTGCACCAGGTGCTCGACCAGATCGAGCAGCAGCGGCTCGGCCCAGTGCAGGTCGTCGATCACCAGAACAACCGGCCGCAGGCCCTGCGAAGCCTTGGGCGAAGCAGGGTTTGTCAGCGCGGTCAGGAAGCGGCGGATGACGAAGAACGTTTCCTCCGGCGAAGCGGGAGAGCCGGCGAGCAGCGCCGTGATGCCGCTGATGATGCGGGCGCGGTCGGGGCCTTCGGGGATCAGCCTCGCGAGGGCAGCGGACGGATCGGTCGGATCCGACGGATCGGACGAATCGGTCCGATCGACCCGGCTCGCGCCGAGCCACTTGCGCAGCGCCTCGGCTACTGGAGCGAAGGTCGCTCCGCCCGCGGCGTCGCACTGCGCCGTCACGACGCGCGCGTCGTCCAGTCGGCGGGCGACCTCCTCGATGAGGCGCGACTTGCCCAGGCCGGGCGAGCCGAGGACGACGGCGAGCCGGGCGGCGGGCGTAGCGCATGCCGCGTCGTACACCGCGGCGATGCGCGCCAGCTCGTCGTCGCGCCCCACGAACGCCGCGGTCGTCGCGCCCGTCGGCCGCTCGAGCGACACCACACGGTACGCCGTCACTGTCTCGGCGCGGCCTTTCAACGCAAACACCCCCGCCTGCTCGAGCGTGACGGCGTCCGCCACCAGTCGCCGCGTCGCCTGTCCAATCAAGACCTCGCCGTCGCGCGCTTCCTGCTGCAGACGCGCCGCGACGTTGAGCGGATCGCCGATGCCGGCCGGGTGCTCGTCGCTGACCACCACCTCGCCGGTGTTGACCGCCACGCGCAGGCCAATCGGCACACGCAACCACTCCTGGGTGCTGAGGAACTCTCGGAACGCCTGCTGAACCCCAACCGCCGCACGCACCGCGCGCAAGGCGTCGTCCTCCGCAATCCGCGGGATGCCGAAGGCGCACATGACGCCATCGCCGAGCAACTGGACCACGGTGCCGCCGGCGGCTTCGACCGGACCGCGCACCGCCTGGTAGTAGGCATCCATGACGCGGTTGACCGATTCCGGATCGAGCCCCTCCTGCAGAGCGGTCGAACCCATCAGATCGGCGAAGAGGATGCTGATGATCTTGCGCGAGTCCGAAACGACACCTGGCGCGTGGACGGCGGCGCCGGCCGTCGACGCAGCCGACCACACCAGCACGTGCTCCTCGCGCCGGGCGATCCGCTGCACGTCGACCAGCTCCTCGATCAGCTCGTCGAGCGCCTCGTCGTCGAGCTCGTACTGCCGCCGCAGCATGCGCAGCGACACGCGGCCGTTCTCCTCGAGATGGCGGCGGACCTCGCGGACGATATCGAGGAGCTTCATCGTCACCGCGGCCGGAGCTCTCTCAGGCGGGGAATCAGCTCATGCGATGAAGAGCGCAAATCTTGTTTCCGGACGGATCGCGCAGATAGGCGAGGTACATCTTGCCCATGCCGCCTTCGCGTACGCCCGGCGGGTCTTCGCAGGTCGTGCCGCCGTTGGCCACCCCCGCCGCGTGCCACGCATCCGCGGTGGCCGGGTCCGCGACGGCGAACCCGACCGTGCCGCCGTTGGCGGCGGAAGCGGGAGCGCCGTTGATGGGTTTGGTGACCGCGAAGACGCCCGTGGGCGCCATGTAGAAGATCCGCCCCTTCTCATCGGTGAAGCCCGGGCCGATGCCGAGCGTGCCGAGCACGGCGTCGTAGAACTTCTTGGATGCGTCGAGATCGTTGGAGCCGACCATGATGTGGCTGAACATCGCGTTCTCCTCTGCGTTGAGCGGGTGAATGACCCTCGCCTTCATGCACCAGCGCGGGGACGAGTTCAATCGCCCGGCAGGGGCAGCCCCTGGCGTGGGTCTCAGGGCAGCTCGTCGTAGCGGATGGCGATGATCTCGAGCTCTTCGGTGCCGCGCGGCGTCCGCAGCGTGACGACATCGCCGACCGCTGCCTTCAGCAGGGCGGTGGCGATGGGTGAGATCCACGAGACGCGCCCGCGGCCCGGATCGAGCTCGTCGACGCCGACGATGCTCACGGTCCGTTCGGCGCCGGATTCGTCGGCCACCGTGACGGTGGCGCCGAAATACACCCGCTCGTGGGCCTTGCCGGCATTGTCCACCACCACCGCGCTGTCGAGGTGCTTCGACAGGAAGCGGATGCGCCGGTCGATCTCGCGCAGCTTGCGCTTGCCGTAGATGTAGTCGCCGTTCTCCGAGCGATCGCCGTTGCTCGCCGCCCACGCGATCGTGTCGACGAGCTTCGGCCGGTCGACATGCCACAAGCGTTCGAGCTCGTCGTTGAGCCGCTTGTGCCCGCCCGGCGTGATGTAGTTCGTGAACCCGCCCGGCAGGACGGCCTCGACGGCGCCATCGTGCTCGTCGTCCTCGTCGGGTTCCTTCGTGAACGCTTTGCTCATGCCACAATCGACCTAGTCGGCCCAACCGGTAGTGTCCATCCTGCCTAACCAAGCACCCGCTGCTCGAGCCACTCGGCACGGGCCCCGCACTCGAGGTGCCGAAAGCAGCAGCGGCGCTGCGCAGGTCACGCTCGCTCGCCGCCTTGTCGCCGAGCAGCGCCGCCAGTTCGCCGCGGAACTGAAAGGCAAACGACTCGGCCATGACGTCGAGTCGCGTGCGCAGCTGGCCGAGTCCTTCGAGCGCCGCCACCTCGATCGGCGCACGTGCACCCTTGATCGTGAAGCTCCCCATCTCGCGCACCTGGAAGTAGCCCTCCACCAGGCGTCGGGTGTGCTCGGTGACGCAGATCGTCCCCGGCTCGGCGAGCTGTTCCATCCGCTGCGCCAGGCCGACGATGTGCCCCTGTGCCGTGTAGTCCATGCGCAGATCGTCGCCGATCTTGCCGACGACGACCGTGCCGGAGTTGATCCCCATGAGAGCCGAGAAGTTGATCCGTTCCGCAGCTCGCGCAGCGAACAGCGATGGGCGCGCCGCATTCGAGGCAGAACTTCGCGCGCTCGGGGTTGGCGTGGCCGCAACTGGCGCAGTTCACAAGCGCCTCACTCGAGCCCGGCCTGGCGCAGTGCCGCGTTCCGACGTGCGTCGATCTCGGGACGTGAGACGCCGTAGATGCGCTGGATGGTTTCGATGGACAGATCGGGCTGGAGGCGGCGTGCGGCGACGATTGCCGCGCGCGCCTCGTCGATGCGGCCAAGCGACACGTAGTTGAAGGCTGCATATACATGGCCCGGGTAGTACTCGGGACGCGCGGCCAGCAGCCGGCGACTCGCCTCGAGCCCGGCCTCATAGCGTCCGAGCTCCCAGTACGCGTTGGCCAGGTTGTCGTTGGTGAGCGACGCCATGGGCCCCTGCGGGTCGAGACGCTGCACCCGTTCCGAAGAAACGATGGCCGATTGGGGATCCCCGGCCATCAACTGAGCCCAGCTGAGCCAGTTCCACGCGTCCGGCATGCTCGGGTTGAGGTCCGCCGCCGTGCGTGCCGAATCGAGTCCGTTCCGCTGATCCCCTGCCACAATGTAGGTCCAGCTGAGCGCAACGTGGGCCAGCGGATCACGTGGGTCGACATCCGCGGCGCGGCGGGCGACTGCAAACGCGTCCTTCACCTTCTGCTCGGGCTCGTCGCTCCAACCCAGCGCGACGTCCCACAGGTTCGTCATCACGAGATTCGCCAGCGCCGTCGCGAAATGGGGATCGATTGCGACCGCGCGCTCGAAGAGCTGGCGCGCATCGGCATTGCCCTCGCGCGTCAGACGGTCGGCGCTCTGCAAACCGAGCTGATAGAGGCTCCACGCTTCGAGGTTCCCGGTGCCTCGTTGTCTGGCGCGATTCTTTTCTGCACGCGCCACGTCGCCCATCAACGACGCCGCGATCATGGTGCTCACTTCGTCCTGGAGGGCGAAGACATCGGTGACCTGCCGGTCGTAGGTCTCGGCCCAGACATGCTCGCCTGAGGGGGCATCGATCAGCTGCGCGGTCACGCGGATGCGATCGCCGGAGCGGCGCACGCTGCCTTCGACCAAATAGCGGGCGCCGAGCTCGGCACTGACACGTTTCAGGTCTTTGCTTCCTCCGCGGTATTGGAAGCTCGATCCGCGTGCGATCACGGGAAAGGCGCGCCAGGTCGAGAGTCGAGTGATCAGATCTTCTGCCAGTCCGTCGGCGAAGAAGGCCTGCTCGGGGTCGGGGGAGAGATTGTCGAACGGCAGCACCGCAATCGCCGGCCGGCCGCCGAAGGCGGGGATCGCGAGCGCGTCACCTCCCGTCTTCTCTGTGCTGCCGGCCGCCGCACCTCCAGTAGGGTTGGCAGTCGACCGATCCGGCGCGCGCGCCATCAGGAGAAAGGCGACCGCAGTTCCCGCCACGACCACGGTGAGCACCGCGATGGGCAACATCCGCCGGCGGGCCGCCACCGGCTCGGCAGGCCTGGTCGGTGTTGCCTTCTCACTCGCTGGCGGTGCCTCGAACGGCGCCACGCCTTCGAGCCCGGCCTCGCGGATCTGCAGCGCCTCGTCGAAGCCCTTCAACGCGTAGCCGCCGTGCGCGCGCCAGCGCACCGGCTGCGGGAAGGCGTCTGCTTGGAGACGCTGCCGCGCACTGTCCGCCACCGTTGACGACATCAGCACCTGTCCCGGTCTGGCAAGGCCGGAGATGCGGGCGGCGAGATCGACGGCGAGCCCTTCGACACGCGGATACGCGGCATCGCCATCGGGGCCGGGCCGTTCGCTCACCTCGCCCATGTGGATGCCGGTGCGCACGCCGGGGAGGTCGGGCTCCTCGTGGTGCCCTTGCTGCAGCCGCAGCGCGAACAAGACCGCGGCGCTCGGCGTCTCGAAGGTCAGAAAGCAGCCGTCGCCGGCCCAGTCGATGATGCGGCCGCCCGACTCCGCCGCCAGCCGGCGCACGTGCGCCCGGTGCCGCGTGATCAGCGCGCCGACGGCCTGATCGCCGCGCTGCGTCTTCAGCGCGGTCGAGTCCGCCAAATCGGTGAACACCAGGGACAGGATGCGCGAGGTCGCGACGGGATCAGGCATGTGAGTTCAGGAACAGAACGTCGATTCCGACAGCCGTTGGCCGAGGCGTCGCGCCTGGAGCGGGGCGCCGATCTGTTCGTAGAGCTGATGGGCCTCGCGCAGCAGTTGCAGGCGCATCGCGTTGTCACCGAGCACCGCGGCGAGCTCGGCGCGCCACTCGCAAAGCGCCGGGGCGAGGATCTTCGCCCCCGTGCGTTCGATCAGCGCGGCGGCAGCCGCAAGGGCCCCTTCGACGGCTTCGCGCGCCGGCACGCCGTCGCGGCGCAGGAGCGCCCGCGCCAGGATGCCATGGGCCTCGGCTTCGAAGCTGCCGCGCTGCGAATATCGGCAGAGCGCGATGGCCTCGCGGGCCGCGGACTCGGCAGCGGAGAGATCGCCGAGCAGCCGCTTCTCGCGCTCCGGCAGCCGATCGATGCGCGCCGCCAGAATGGCCTGCACCGTCGCCGGCACCTCGAGTCGCTCGATCGGCGACACCAGGCGGTAGGCGCCGCGACTGCCCTGGAGATGCCCGGACTCGATCAGCGACTGCGCCACCTCTTCGGTGAAGAACGGGTTGCCGCCGGTGCGCGCGTGGATCGGCGCCACCAGTGCCCCGAGGCTCGGATCGGTGCCGAGCAGATCCGCCAGCAACTGGCCGATCGCGTCCTTCCCGAGGCTGATGGGTCTTCGGGACTCTGCATTTTCCCTGGCACCCAACCCCTTAACACCTGACACCCTGATCGCCGCGCCGCATTCGTCGCAGAACTTCGCGGTTGGCCGCAGCTCCGATCCGCAGGCACACACACGCGTGATCGGTGCGGCGCACTCCTCGCAGAACTTGGCGCCGGGCCGGTTCTCGTGCCCGCAGGCGGCGCAGCTCATGACGCGAGCTCCTGCGCCAGCCGCGCCACCTGCGCGGTGGCGCCCATCTCGGCGTAGAGCCGTCGGGCTTCCGCAATCTCGCGCTGCGCGGCGGGCGCGTCGCCGCGCCGGCGCGCCAGGTGGGCGCGGCGTTCGTGCACCTCGGGCTGCAGTGCGCGACCGCCGGTTTCGTCGATCAGCTCCTGGGCCCGGACCAGCGACTGCTCGGCGCGCACGGGCGCCGCCTCATCGGCGCGGCGGAGCTGGATGCGGGCCAGCGAGAGGTTCGCGTACGCTCCGTCGTATCGGCTGTGCAGCGCCTGCGCGACCACGACCGCCCTTTGCGCTTCCTGTTCCGCCCGGTCCAGCTCGCCGCGCCCGAGTAACGCTTGGGCGAGCTCGGCACGGGCCCGGCCCTCGAACATTCGATTGTTGCCGCCGGTGGCCATGCGCAGCGCCTCTTCCAGAATCGCGATGGCATCGTGCCAGGCCTCGTTGAGTCGATGCGCGGTCCCGAGTGCGAAAGAGCCGACGAAGACCGATTGCGGAGTAGTGGATCGGGCGCCCGTCTCCAGGGCAGAGCGGGCATGGCGGTGCGCAGCGGCCGGGTCTTGTCGAAGAATGGCCACCTCCATGCCAGGCAACTGCATCCACGTTAGGACCTCGACGTCTCCATGCGCCCGCGCCAGGTTTTCCGCTCGCTCGCGCACCGCCGTGGACTCGTCGAGGCGCCCGAGCCGGGCGAGAAGCCACGCCTGCACCATCACGATGCCCAGAAATGGGCTGTAGCCGGTGAACTCGACACCGAGCGCCGGATCTGCCGGCAGCGTCCGGCAGGCGATCTCGCAGGACTCGAGCCCTTCGGCGATGCGGCCGGCGAAGGTCGTACCGAAGCCCAGAAACGCGCGTTGAGCGATTTGCAGTCCCTGATCTTCGGTCTGGTCGGCGAGTCGTACCGCTTCGCGGCTGTAGCGCGCGTAGTCGTCCGAGTCCCCGCCCACGAGGCCTAGCGCACACCCGTAGGTGCCGTGCAGGGCCGCCAGTGCGCGCAGGTCGCCGGCCTCCTCTGCCAGTCGCTGGCCTTCCTCGAAGACCTCCGTGGCGTCGGCGAGCGGCGTGCCGAGCCGCCAGCAGAGGTTGAGATTCCCCACGCAGGCCGTGACGCCGAGTTGCAAGGTCTCCTGCGTATGCGGGAGCGGCCGCAACAAGCGACGCACGTGCTCCCAGTGCCGCATTCCCTCGATGGCGTTAGTCACCCCCGACCACTCTGCGGCGCGCCGGTGCCAGAGCGCGGCTTGCAAAGCGTCGCCGGCCTGCTCGCAGTGGTGCGCCAGCAAGGCAGCCTTCTCATCGAGCTTCTCGGCGTAGATCTCGGCGCTGGCGCGCGCCACTGCCGCGTGCACGCGCGCCCGGCGATCGCGTAGCAAGGTGTCGTACGCCACCTGCTGCGTCAGCGGGTGCTTGAAGGTGTACTCGGCCACCGGGTAGAGCGCCTGCTCGTAGACGAACTCCGCCTGGGCGAGTGAGCGCAGCGCCGCGGCGAGGTCTGCCGGCCACGCATCTCGAGGTGCGAGGTCGGCAAGTACCTGCAGCAGCACCGGTTCACTGAACTCCTTCCCGATCACCGCCGCGGTCTGCAGCACCTGCTTGTCGCGCTCCGCCAGACGATCGATGCGCGCCGCCAGCACGGCCTGCACGCTGGCGGGAACGTCGAGCGTCTCGACCGGCGCCGTCAGCCGATACTCCCCCGCGCTGCCCTGGAGCTTCCCCGACTCGATCAGCGTCTGGACCACCTCTTCGGTGAAGAAGGGATTGCCACCGGTGCGCACGTGGATCGCGTCCGCCAGCCCGGCGATGCTCGGATCGGACCCGAGCAGGGCGGCGAGCAGTTGGTGCACCGCCGCGGCGGTCAGCGGCGCCAGCGGCAACTGCTGATAGTAGGACCTGCGCACCCACGTCGCCTCGAACTCCGGACGGAAGTTGACGAGCAGCACGAAGCGCGTGCCGGCGATGGCGTCCACCCAGTGCTCCAACCACGCGGCGCTGGCGCCGTCCATCCAGTGCAGGTCCTCGATCAGCGCCACGGTGTCCTCGGCGCCGTGCTGCACCAGCTTGCGCAACACACCGAAGAGTTGGCGCTGCTTCAGCTCGGGGTCGATGTGCGGCACCGGCCGTTCCGGGTCGGGCACGCCGAAGAACTCGAAGAGGACCGGGAGAACCTCGCGATAGGCGTCGTCCAATAGCAGCAGGTGTCCGGCGAGCTTCTCGCGCGCGCTGCGGTCGGAGTCCTGCTCGGTGATGCCGTAGTAGTGGCGAAAGATCTGCAGGATCGGCAGGAGGGGAACGTTGCGGCCATGCGCCGCGCAGCGCCCTTCGATAACGCGCATGCCAGCGGCGCGGCAGTGTTCGGCGAACTCGTAGCACAGCCGGCTCTTGCCGGTCCCAGCCTCGGCGACGACGCCGATCACCTGTCCGTTGCCGGCACGGGCGCGCGCCAGCGCCGTCGCCAGCACGTCCATCTCGGCGTCGCGGCCGACGAATCGCGTCAGGCCGCGAGCCTGTGCGACCTGGAGCCGCGTGCGCAGCTCGCTCGCGCTCTCGAGCTCGAAGACGCGCACCGGCTCGCTGACGCCCTTGATCTTCGTCGGGCCGAGATCGCGCAGTGTCACATAGCCAGCGACGGTCTTGGCGGTGGCCTCACTCACGCAGATCGTGTGGGCTGTCGCCACCTGCTCCATGCGCTGCGCCACACCGACGGTGTGCCCTTGCGCGGTGTAGTCCATGCGCAGATCATCGCCGATCTTGCCCACCACCACGGCGCCGGAGTTGATGCCCATGCGTACCGAGAAATCGATCCCATGCGACACCCGCAGCGCGTCGGCATGGCGCTTCAATTCGTCGCGTGCATGCAGCGCCGCGTAACAGGCGCGCTGGGCGTGGTCCTCGTGCGCGATCGGCGCGCCGAACAGCGCCATGATGCCGTCGCCGGTGTACTGGTTCACCGTGCCCTCGAAGCGGTGCACGCCGTCGGTGAGGATGGCGAAGAAGCGATCGAGGATCGTGTGCCATTCTTCCGGGTCGAGCTGCTCCGCCAGCTCCATCGAGCCCTTCACGTCGGCGAAGAGCACCGTGACCTGCTTGCGCTCGCCTTCGAGGGCGGACTTCGATTGCAGGATCTTGTCGACGAGGTGCTTCGGCGTGTACGAGGCGACGCTGCGGGCCGCCGCGGCCGGCGGCGGCGGCGTCGCGGGTGCACCCACGGGCTGCGCGCACTGCGGGCAGAAGCGGGCGCCCTTCGGCACCTCCGCCCCGCACACCCCGCAGGCGAGCGGCAGCGGCGCCGCGCAGTGCATGCAGAAGCGCGCGCCTGCCGGGCTCTCGTGGCCACAGCTCGTGCAGTTCACGACGCCAGCTCCTGTTCGAGCCGTTCGGCGTGGCCGGTGGCGCCCATCTCCCGATAGAAGCGTTGCGCTGTGCGCATCGCAGCCTCGGCCGCAGCCGCGTCGCCCCGCTGGCGCGCGAGACCCGCGCGCCGCTCGTGCAAGCGCGGCAGGATGAGGCCGTAGCCGATCTCGGCGGCCCGCGACTCGGCTCGGTCGAGAAGCCGTTCCGCTTCGGCAAGCGACGCCGCGTCGCCGCCGCGCGCGAGGCGGACCGCGGCGAGGGCGTGGAGCGCCAGGACCTCGCCGCGAAAGGCGCTGCAGCGCACGGCTCGATCCAGCGCCCGCTCGGCCGCCGCCTCTGCCTCCGCCAGCGCGCCGAGGGAACAGTGGGCGAGGGCGAGGTCGCCCAATGCCTCCGGCTCGAAGAACAGGATCGTGCGCGCAAGGAAGGGCTGTGCCCGTTCCAGCGCCGAAACCGCCGCGACGGCGTCGCCCGCGAGCGCGAGCGAGCGACCGAAGGAATGCAGGGCCAGGCCCTGAGACTGGGCGCTGTCGATCCGCTCGGCGATGTCCAGGCTCTCGCGCGCCGCGACCAAGGCGCGAGCGCCGTCGCCGTATTCGCACCAGAGATAGCTCATGAGCCCAAGGACCCAGCCGGTTACCTCCAGCGCGCCGCGCGCGCGCGCGACTTCGACGCCGCGGCGGAAGTGCTCGTGGGCGACGTCGAGCCGCCCCGCGTTGAACGCCGGCCAACCGCGGTAGGCGGTCGCGAGCGCGAGCACGTCGTAGCCGACGAGCGGAGAAGCGCGCTCCATGTCCTCGGTCGAGCGCCGCAGCACCGCCTCCATTGCGGCTGCCTCGTCGGGCACGCGGCCGAAGGCCGCCGCCGAGAAGTAGAGGCGGAGCTCCAGCGCGCACGCCAGCGGCCCGTCGCCGGCCTCTTCGGCGAGGCGGAGGCCCGCGGCCGACATTTCGCGCGCCCGGCCGGGATCCCCGAAGACGAAGGCGGCGGGAATCGCGAAGGCGTTGTACAGCGCGGCGAGGCCGCGTGCATCGTTGTGGCGCCGGGCCCATGCTTCGCCCTCTTGCAGCAGCTCGTTCGCCTCCTCTTCGGACATCCCGAGCCGCCATCCGTACTCGAGGATCATCAGCCGGGACTGCTGGCCGAGCTCCGCCGCGAGGGCGACGTCGCCGATCCGGTCGGCGAGCTCGCGCACCCGCTGCCAGTGCCGGCGGGCCTCGGGAGCGTTGCTCCCCTTGATCCATTCCGCGGCGCGGCGGTGCCATTGCGCCGCCGGCTCGACCTCGCCGCCGAGATCCCAGTGGTGTGCGAGCAAGGCGGCGTTCTCGTCCGCCTTGTCGGCGTGCAGCTCCTCGAGGGCGCGCGCGACGGCGACGTGCACCCGGCGGCGCTGCGCCGCGAGCTGCGAGCGCTCCGCCACCTCGTGCGTCAGCGGGTGGCGAAAGGCGTACTCGACCTCCGGATAGAGCGACTCCTCGTGGATCAGTTCGGCGCGGCGCAGCGCCGCGACGGCGCCGTCGTAGTCGTCCGTCGCCAGGTCGCACACGCGGCGCAGCAGCGGCTCGGGGAAGCGCAGCCCGATCGCCGCCGCCGTCTGTAAGAGCGACTTGTCGCGCTCCGGCAGGCGATCGATGCGCGCCGCGAGGATGCCGTGCACGGTCGGCGGGATGTCGAGGCGATCGAGCGGTGCCATCAGGCGGTAGGCGCCCGGCTGCCCGGCGAGACTGCCCGACTCGACCAGGGAGTGGACGATCTCCTCGAGGAAGAACGGGTTGCCGCCGGTGCGCTCGCGCATCAGCGCCGGCAGGCGGGCGAGCGACGGGTCGGTGCCGAGGAGATCGGCGAGCAGGTCATCGATCGCTTCGCTGCCGAGCGGATGCAGCGGCAGTTGCTGATACGACGCGCGCGCCATCCACTCGGCGCTGTACTCGGGCCGGAAGTTCAGCAGCAGAGTCGTCCGCGTTCCCGGCACCACGTCGGCGACCTCGGCGAAGAAGGCGTCGCTCGCCTCGTCGATCCAGTGCGCGTCGTCGACGAGCAGGACAGCCGGCTCGCGCGCGCTGCGGGCCTGGATCAGGCGGCGGACGAACGTGAAGAGCTGCCGCTGACGCACGGCGGGATCGAGAGCCGGGGCCGGACGCTGCGGGTCCGGGACGCCGAGGAAGTCGAAGGCAAGCGGAAGGAACGGGTCGAGATCGCGGTCGAGCAGCAGCATGCGCCCGGCGATCTTCTCGCGCGCGAGCTGATCGCCGTCCTTGTGGGTGATGCCAAAGTAGTCGCGCAGCATCTCGAGCACCGGCAGCAGGGGGACGAGCTTGCCGTGCGACGGACAGTGCGCCTCGTAGACGGCGCTGCCGCGCGCCCGGCAGCGCTCGACGAACTCGAGGCAGAGCCGGCTCTTGCCCACTCCCGCCTGTGCCACTACGCCCACGACGCCGCCCTTTCCGTCGAGCGAGCGGTTGAGCGCCGCCTCGAGCACGGCCAGTTCGTCGGCGCGCCCGACGAAGCGCGAGAAGCCGCGAGCGCGGGAACGGTCGAGGCGGCTGTGCAGCGCACCGGCGCCGGTGAGCTCGTAGACCGTCACCGGCGTGCTCACGCCCTTGAGCTCGAAGACGCCGAGATCGCGCAGCGCGAAGTAGCCCTCGACCAGACGGGCCGTGTGCTCGGTGAGATAGGCGCTGTCCGCCGCGGCACGCGCCTCCATGCGCTGCGCCAGGCCGACCGTGTGCCCCTGCGCCGTATAGTCCATGCGCAGGTCGTCGCCGATGCGGCCGACCACCACCTCACCCGAATTGATGCCGATGCGCGTCGACAGGCTCACTCCGGCCGTGCGCCGCAGCTCGTCGGCGTAGCGCTTGAGCTCGTCGCGCAGATGCAGCGCCGCGTAACACGCCCGCTGCGCATGATCCTCGTGCGCGATCGGCGCGCCGAAGAGCGCCATGATGCCGTCGCCGGTGTACTGGTTCACCGTGCCCTCGAAGCGGTGCACGCCCTCGGTGAGGATGGCGAAGAACTTGTCGAGGATCGTGTGCCACGCTTCCGGATCGAGCTGCTCGGCCAGCTCCATCGAGCCCTTCACGTCGGCGAAGAGCACCGTCACCTGCTTGCGCTCGCCTTCGAGGGCGGACTTCGAGTGCAGGATTTTATCGGCGAGATGTTTGGGAGTGTAAGAGAGAGGATTGGGGGTCGAGCGGTTGAGGGGCGGGGTCTGATCGTCTTTCCCAACCCCCAACCCCGTGATCCTCGCGCCACAGTCGCCGCAGAACTTCTTGCTCGGCGGATTCTCCGCGCCGCATTGGGAGCAGCTATTCTGCAGTGCGCCGCCGCAGTCGCCGCAGAATTTCTTGCCGGCGGGATTGTCGCTACCGCAGTGTGCGCAGTTCATGCCCCCAACTCCTTCGCCAGCCGCTCCGCATGTCCTGTGGCGCCGATCGCTCGGTCCAGATCCAGCGCGAGTCGCAGCAGCCGCTCGGATGCCGCAGCATCACCGAGCGCTGTAGCGAGACGCCCGCGCATCTCCAGGATCCGCGGCGACAAGGAGCGACCGTCGATCGACTCGACCAGCTGCTCGGCGCGCTCGAGGGCGAACTCGATCTCGGCGCGGGGTCGGGCGCCATCCATCGCCAGCCAGGCCGCGGCCAGGGCGAGTTGCGCCTGCGCTTCGGAGTAGTAGCATCCGCCGGTGCGCCCCAGCTCGATGCCCTCGCGCGCCGTGGCCACGGCCTCGGTGCGTTCGCCAAGCGCCAGATGCGCCTCCGCGAGAAGGGCCAGCACCTCGGGAAGCATTGCGACCTGCGTGCGGCGATCACAAACGATCGCGGCACTCTCGCGCAGGGCGTCGCGGGCGGCGCCGGGCTGTCCTTCGAGCAGATACGCGCCCCCGAGGACAAAGTACGCCAGCATCCGGGACGACTCGTTGTCGAGCTTCTCCGCGATCCCGAGGCTACGACGGCCGTGCTCGAGCGTAGATTCGGGGTTTCCGCACGCGTAGGTCACCTGCGCCCGGGCCACTTGCACCCAGGTGAGTACCTCGAGCTCTCCCGATTCCTCCGCGACGCGCTCCGCCTCTCCGACCTGTTTCCACGCCTCCGTGAGGCGTCCGAGATGCATGAAGGCCCGCGCGCGGGCGAAGACCATGCTCGCGCGCGGACTATAGCCGACGATCTCCCGGCCGAGCGCACTGTCCGATCCGACCTCCTCCAGCACTCGCGCCGACCACGTGAGCACGGCCTCACCATCGCCC
Source organism: uncultured Binatia bacterium (SeqCode) (assembly GCA_964455095.1). Lineage (GTDB taxonomy): Bacteria > Desulfobacterota > Binatia > HRBIN30 > CADEER01 > CAYVUV01. Next base: position 12,642 of record CAYVUV010000304.1, on the reverse strand, counting down.
GTGTAGAAATGTCCAAAAGCCGGAAACGTCCCGATCGCCGCGCGCAGCGCCGGATCGCCGGACTCTTGCGCCAGGCGGGCGGCCTCCTCGCCGTAGCGAACATAGTCGAGCGCAGAGCCCGCGATACTCATCCGCACGAGGCCGTAGCGACCCACCAAGAGGGCCGTCGCGGCCCGATCTCCGAGGCCCTCGGTGAGGGCGCGACCTTCTGCGAACACAGCCGCAGCCTCTTCTTCGCTCCCACCCATCCGCCAGCCCAGAGAGAGGAACTGGTTGCATGCCTGCAGTATCAGCTCGGTCCGCTCGTGCTGGTCTTCCACCCCATGCGCAAGCTCACGCACGCGGCGCCAGTGTCGCAGCCCCTCGCGCGGGTCGGAGAGGCCGGCCCACTCGGCAGCGCGCCGGTGCCAGCGTGCCGCGCGGCCGCGGTCTTCCGCTTCGGCCCAGTGCTGCGCGATCTCGGCGGCGCGCTCGTCGAGGTTGCCGCCCGCCGCCTCGAGGGCCTGCGCCACCGCGGCGTGCACGCGCGTCCGTCGCTCGCGCAGCTGCGAGCCCGCTGCCACCTCCTGCGTCAGCGGGTGCTTGAAGGAGTACTCGACCTCCGGATAGAGCGCCGCCTCGAAGAGAAACTCCGCCGCGATCAGCGCCGAGAGCGACTGTCCAAGCGCCGCTTCGTCGATCGCCACGACGCTGCCGAGGACGCATCGCAGCAGCGTCTCGCCAAACGTCTTGCCGATCACCGCGGCGGTCTGCAGCACCCGCTTCTCCCGCTCGCTCAGGCGATCGATGCGCGCCGCCAGCACGGCCTGCACGGTGGCCGGCACCTGCAGGGCGTCGACCGGCGTCGTCAACCGGTACGCGCCGCGCGTTCCGGTCAGCTGCCCGCTCTCGATCAGCGTCTGCACGACCTCCTCGATGAAGAACGGATTCCCCTTGGTGCGGGCGTGGATCATTTCAGGCAACGCGGCGACGCTCGGGTCGTCGCCCAACTCGTCGCATAGGAGCTGGCGGATGGCGTCGGGGGCCAGAGGTTGCAGCGGCAGGTGCTGGTAGTATGAGCGCTGCATCCAGCGCGCCTGGTACTCGGGGCGGAAGTTGAGCAGCCAGAGATCGCGCGTCGCCGGCACGCTCTCGACGAAGGTCGCGAGGAAGGCGTCGCTGGCGCCGTCGAACCAGTGCAGATCCTCGAGCAGAATGACCCGCGTTCCGCCCGTGTACGTCGGATCGTGAAGGATGCGCTTGACGACGCCCTGGATGCGCTTCTGGCGCTGCTCGGGGTCGAGCGCCGGCGACGGGTTGGCCGGATCGGGCACGCCGAACACGTCGAAGAGCACGGGCAGCACGTCGCGGAAGCCGTCGTCCATCAGCAGCAGTCGACCGGCGATCTTGGCGCGCGTGGCTTCGGCCGTGTCGTCGTCGGTGATGCCGTAGAAGGCGCGCCACAGCTCCAGCATCGGCAGCATCGGGATCGCCTTGCCGTGCGCCACGCCGCGGCCGGCGAGAATCGGGATCTCCTGGGCGCGGCAGCCGTCGAGGAACTCGGAACACAGGCGCGACTTACCGGTGCCCGCCTCCGCCACCACACCGACGACTTGTCCGCTGCCGCCGTGCGCGCGTTCGAGCGCGCCGGTGAGAACCGCCATGTCGCGCTCGCGGCCGACGAAGGTGGAGAGGCCGCGGGCGCGCGAGCGGTCGAGGCGGGTGCGAAACGCCCCGACGCCCTCGAGACCGAAGACACCGACGCGCTCGGCGACGCCCTTCACCTTGCTGCGGCCGAGATCCTGGAGTTGGAAGTAGCCCTCGACGAGGCGCGCCGTGTGCTCGGAGAGACAGATGTGGCCCGACTCGGCGAGCGCTTCCATGCGTTGCGCCAGACCGACGACGTGCCCCTGCGCCGTGTAGTCCATGCGCAGATCGTCGCCGATGCGGCCGACCACCACGGCACCGGAGTTGAGGCCGATGCGGGCTCCGAACGGCACGCCGTGGCTCTCGCGCACCTCCTTGGCGTACTCGCGGACCGCGTCGCGGATGTACAGCGCCGCGTAGCAGGCGCGCTGCGCATGATCCTCGTGCGCGATCGGCGCGCCGAACAGGGCCATGATGCCGTCACCGGTGTACTGGTTCACCGTCCCTTCGAAACGATGCACGCCGTCGGTGAGGATGGCGAAGAACTTGTCGAGGATCGCGTGCCACTCTTCTGGATCGAGTTGCTCCGCCAGCTCCATTGAGCCCTTCACGTCGGCGAAGAGAACGGTGACCTGTTTGCGTTCGCCTTCGAGGGCGGACTTCGATTGCAGAATTTTATCGGCGAGGTGTTTGGGCGTGTACGTGCGCGGTGATGGTTGGGAGGGCGAGGCTCCTGCCGAGCCGTCTGCCTGCGCGACCGCGGCTCGGCGGGAGCCTCGCCCTCCCAGCTCAGTGCCGCACTCGCCGCAGAATTTCTCTCCCGGCTCGTTCGCCGTGCCGCACGCCGGGCAGCCAAACGCCAGGGGTGCCCCACAGCCGGCGCAGAACTTCCGCCCTTCGCGATTTTCCTGTCCGCATCCGCTGCAGCGCACGCTTCGCCCCGATTTCCCGGATCACTGCGCGAGCAGAAGCAGGGCGCAACACGTGCCGCTCGCACGACCCGTGAAACAACGGTGCCTCTGCCGACCGAGCTCGCGCCCTTTCAGCACGGACTACTGTGCCGTGGGCTTCGGCCCGGCGAACGTCCAACCGGCGATGCGCCAGCCGGCCTTTTCCTTCCTTAGCGCGAACGTCATCTGCGACGGCTCGTGCATCGGGGTGCCTTTCTGCTTGAACGAATAGTCGGTCGCCACCACGACGTAGGCGTGATCGCCGCTCACCTCTTGCCGAATGACGTCGCCGAACTTCATGTTGCCGTCGGTGACGCCGGCCGCGGTGTCGTTCTTCGTCAAATCGCCGAGCCACGTCTTGAACGAATGGCGCCCCTGCCACTGGTAGGGCGGGACTTCGTCAATGATGATCGGCTCGGCGACGTGCGTCTCCTCGGCGGCCTTGATGTCGCCCCGATTGAAGGCGTCGATGAACTGCCGAGCCACAGCCGCCGGGTCGGCAGGCTCGGCTGCGGCAACCCCTCCGGCGACGAGTAATGCACAGACCAGCAGCAATGCGCTCTTCGTGTTCTTCATGGTTCTCCCTGGGAGGTGTGGATTGACCCGCGCGAACATGCCTCACTCCCGGGGCTCGCCGCAAGGCGACGAGCACGGTGATCTCGGCCGCGGCTACAGGATGAGCAGGTCTGCGCGGTTCGCCACTTCCCCAAGGTCCCCCCGCCGGGTCCAGCTGCTTGCCGACACCTTCGCCGGATATGGTAGACACCGCGTGCGCGAAGACACGCCATGCACTGCTTCTATTGGCCGGCCGAGGGAAGGTAGGGTACGTCCGGTTCCCGAAGGAGTCGCGGTCGCGGGCGGACTGAGATTCAACCACTAGACGCACCTGTCGCTGCTAGAGGAGAGGGTGATGAGCAAGAACTGGACGGAAGCGGACATCCCGGATCAAAGCGGTCGGACGGCGGTGGTCACGGGTGCCAACACGGGGCTCGGGTTCGAGACGGCAAGGGCGCTTGCGGCGAAGGGCGCGAAGGTTGTGCTCGCCATTCGCGACGTGAGCAAGGGCCGGGCCGCCGTCGAGAAGATCTCCGGCGCCCACCCGGGGGTCGACGTCGCCGTCCTCGAGCTCGACCTTTCTTCCCTGGCTTCCGTCCGTCAGGCCGCCGCTCGGCTGCGGGCCGAACACGAGCGGATCGACCTCCTGCTGAACAATGCCGGCGTCATGTACACGCCGAGGGCCTCGACGGCCGACGGCTTCGAGCTGCAGTTCGGCACGAATCATCTCGGCCACTTCGCGCTCACCGGGCTCGTCCTCGAACGGATGCGAGGGGTAGCGGGCTCGCGCATCGTGTCCGTCAGCAGCATCGGCCACCGCATCCTGTCGGCGATCGATTTCGACGATCTGGCGTTCGAGAAGGGCTACAACCGGGTCGCGGCCTACGGGCGATCGAAGCTCGCGAACCTGCTCTTCACCTACGGGCTCGAACGTCGGCTGCGTGCGGCGGGCGCGGCCACGAGTGCCCTCGCCGCTCACCCCGGCGTCGCGGCGACCGAGCTCGGGCGATACTTCCCTCCCCTGGACTTCCTCGCGAGGCATGCCCCGTGGGTGGCGCAGTCACCCGCCACGGGTGCCCTGGCGACGCTCCGCGCCGCGACCGACCCGGAGGCCGTCGGCGGTCAGTACTTCGGTCCGAAGGGAATCGGCGAGATGATCGGGCGCCCGGTCGTCGTGACTTCGAGCCGTCGCTCCCACGACCAAGCGTTGCAGGAGCGCCTCTGGAAAGTCTCCGAGGATCTCACCGGCGTGACGTTTGCCCTCTGACGTTTGCGTTTTTTGGGGGCGCACCGTCGCCCAGGTGAGGGAAGAGCGGCTTCTCGAGAAGATCGGCGTGAACGGCAGGTGGGCATTTCATGACGCCAGCTCCTTGATCAACCGGTCGGCAGGATCGGGCGCGCCTATGGCGCGATACATGGCCTCGGCGGCGCGCAACCCTGCGTGGAGCGTACTTCGGTCGCTGCGCCCATCGAGCCGTGCCTCCACTTCGAGCAACCGCGGCAGAAGCGAGTTGCCGCCGCTCTTGCGCACCAGCTCGCGCGCTTCAGCGATCACGGCTTTGATCTCGGATTCCGGTGCACTTGATCGGACGAGGGCATCGACCAGTACCGCGCGTGCCAGCGCCGCCTGAAACCACGCGCCGCCGGCATCGCCGGCGTTGATCGCTTCACGCGCCTTGCCGATCGCGGTCGGGACATCACCGCGGGCCAGACAGGAGTCGGCGAACACGGCGAGGAACAGAGCCTCGTAGTCGAGCCCGGTTCCGGCGCTGCGCGCCTGCGCCAGAGCATGACTGAGATGCTCCTCGCTCGCACCGTGGTCGCCTTTCAAGAACCAGGTCATCCCGAGAGCGGCCGAGCCCCAGATCTGCGAGTACTTGTTGCCAATGGCCGCGGCGATTTCGACGGCCTCGAGACTGGCTCGCAGAAGGTCCGAGAGCGGCCCCCGCGGAGCACCGCCGGCCAGATAGGCGCAGCCACAAGTGAAGGTGAGAGCAAACGTGAGCTGCTCTTGGTCCCTGTGCTCGCGCGCCCATTGTCTGGCACGTTCCGCGTGTGGCCAGCACTCATCAAAACCACCAGCCTGAGCCAGCATCCAGCCGATAACCCACTCCGCCCAGATCAATGGGCTGAAACCGACGATCCCGCGGCCCGCCTGCGGATCCCCGCCCGCGCGCCGGGCGATGCGCTCGCACGCTTCAACGCATTGTGGAACGTGGCCGGCCACCTGACCGCAATACGCATGTGAAGTCTCAATCCAGAAAATCTCGTCGATCGTCAGGCTATCGTTGAGCAAGCCGCTCGCTTCCTCGGCGATCCCAAGTCCTTTCGCTACGTGCCCGTTCATCGCCTCGTGGACTGCATAGCTCGCGAGCGACGCGGCGATTGCAGAAGGGCGCCCCAGTTCCTGCGCCAGCAAGCGAGACTCGGCCAGACAACCCTGAACTTCTTCCTCACTCATGCCGATGCGCCAGCTCCCTCCCAGAACGGCGACGCCGGCGCGGAGCCGCGATTCCTTGGAGGAGGCATCCTGGAGCGAATGTCCGAGGTCGCGCACCTTGCGCCAGTGCTTCAGGCTTTCGACCGGATCGCGGCTACTCACCCACTCCGCGGCACGGTGGTGCCAACGAACCGCGCGCGCGAGATCACCGGCATGTTCCCAATGATGCGCCAACAGGGCCGACTGCCCATCGAGGTCCAAGGCATGCGCCGCCTCGATGACCTGCGCGACCGCGGCATGCAGTCGCTTGCGCTTTTCGTGCAGCTGCGAAGCGAGCGCTACCTCCTGCGTCAGCGGATGCTTGAACAGATATTCGGCGACCGGATAGAGCGACTGCTCGTAGACGAATTCGGTGTCCTTGAGCTTTTGCAGCGCCTCGCGCAGCTGCGGTGCGTCCTGCTCGACGACGGCTGCGAGCGTCGGCTCATCGAACTCGCGTCCGATGACGGCTGCGGTCTGCAGCACGTCTTTCTCACGCTCCGCCAGTCGATCGATGCGCGCCGCCAGCAGTGCATGCACCGAGCTCGGCACCTCCAGCTTGCTGACCGGGGTGATCAGCTGGTAGGCGCCCTTGGTGCCTTGCAGCTTTCCGGTCTCGATGAGGTTCTGCACGACCTCCTCGGTGTAGAAGGGATTGCCCGCCGTGCGCGCATGAATGGCTTCGGCCAGTCCCTTGATGCTGGGGTCCCTACCCAGCAACGCATCGAGCAGCTCGCGAATGGCATCCGGACCGAGCGGGCCGAGCGGCAGTTGAAGATAGTAGGACTTGCCCATCCACGGCGCCTGAAACTCCGGACGGAAGTTGAGCACCACCAGGGTGCGCGTCCCGACGGCGGCTTCGATCAACGGCTCGAGATAGGCGGCGCTGGCGCCGTCGAACCAGTGCAGATCCTCGAGCAAGATGACCTGGGTCTCCTTCTGTCCACGCGCCTGCGTCACGCGCCGGACGATGTCGAACATCTGGCGTTGACGGGCGTCGGCATCCATCGGCGGCGGCGGGTTCTCGGGATCGGGATAGCCCAGGAAGTCGAAATTCAGCGGCAGGCTCGCGCGCAGTTTCTCGTCCAGCAGCAGGAGGCGCCCGGCGATGCGTTCGCGCGCCGTGATGGCACTGTCCTGATCGGTGATCCCGAAGAAGGCGCGAAACAGTTTCAGGATGGGCACCAACGGTGTCGCCTTGCCGTGCGCGACGCCGGTGGTCTCGTACGTCATGAGGTTGTGCGAGCGACAGCGTTCCAGGAACTCGAAGCTCAGGCGGCTCTTGCCGAGACCGGCGTCGCCAACAATCCCGACCACCTGCGCGTGGCCGTCGCGGGCGCGAGCCAGCGCCGACTCGAGCACATGCATCTCGTCGCCGCGTCCGACGAAGCGCGAGAAACCGCGCGCGCGGCTGACGTCCAGGCGCGTGCGCGAGGAACCGATGCCCCCGAGGCGGTGCACGCGCACCGGAGCGGCGACACCCTTCACTTGGAAATCACCGAGGTCGTCGAGCGCGAAATAGCCCGCCACGAGCTGCGCCGTCGCCGCGCTCAGAAAGCAGGTGTTGGGCTCGGCGAGGCTCTCCATGCGCTGCGCCAGGCCGACGGTGTGTCCCTGCGCCGTGTAGTCCATGCGCAGGTCGTCGCCGATGCGGCCGACGACGACGTCGCCCGAGTTGATACCCATGCGGGTCGAAAAGCCGACGCCGTGCTTGCGTCGCAACTCGGTGGCGTAACTGGCAATGTCGTCGCGCAGGTGCAGCGCCGCATAGCAGGCACGCCGGGCATGATCCTCGTGCGCGATCGGCTCGCCGAAGAGGGCCATGATGCCGTCGCCGGTGTACTGGTTCACCGTGCCCTCGAAACGGTGCACGCCCTCGGTGAGGATGGCGAAGAATCGATCGAGGATCGCGTGCCATTCTTCCGGATCGAGCTGTTCGGCCAGCTCCATGGAGCCCTTTACATCGGCGAAGAGGACGGTGACCTGCTTGCGCTCGCCTTCGAGCGCGGACTTCGATTGCAGGATCTTGTCGGCGAGATGTTTCGGTGTGTAGGAACGGGGGTCGGGGACCAGGGGTCGGGGGTCGGCAGAAGGGGCTTTCGGCGAACGGCGGACAGAGGTCGGATCCGCGGTCCCTGGTCCTGCCGCCCCCCGCTCCCCGGACCCCGAGCCCCGGATTTCCGCGCCGCATTCGCCGCAGAAGCTCTCGTCGGGTTCGGTCGGCGCGCCGCACGCCGGGCAAGCCTTGAGCATGGACGCACCACACCCGGTGCAGAACTTCCGGCCCTCGCGATTCTCCCGACCGCATCCAGCGCAGCGCATCCCTCTCCCCTACCAGGCAACAACCCAAGAGCGTAGCAGCCTGCTCTTCGATCGACGTGGCGTCGTCGCCCCAGGCGGTGGCGCCCATCTCGGGGAAGAGGTGCCTGCGGGCGACGCCGCTCACGCGCGAATGACCGCCACGTCGTACGCCTCGAGCTGACGGTCCGCCGTCAACAGCGAGAGCGACTCGATCTGCGCTTGCGCGACGAGGAGGCGGTCGAAGGGATCGCGGTGATGAGCGGGCAACTCCGCCACACGCATGGCGTGGGTGTGGTGCACCGGCAGTGGCTCGACACCATCCTCAGCCAGCCGCGCGGTGACAAACTCCGCCAGCGGCTCCGGCAGCCGAATCTTGCCGAGCCCCACCTTGATCGCCAACTCCCACACACTCGCCGCGGAGAGCCGCAGCTCGGTTGCGGGATCGGTCAGCAACCGCCGCGACCGCGCCGACAGGCGTTGCGGCGCGGCGCGCATCCACAGCCAGCACTGCGTGTCGAGGAGCACCTTCACGATTCGAACGCGTCGAGAACTGCCGGCGGCAGCGGCGCGTCGAAGTCCCTGGCGATGACGATCTTGCCCTTGTCGCGGCCGAGCACGCGCCGTCCCTTCGCCCGCGCCACCGGAACCAGGCGCGCCACCGGCTTTCCGGCGCGCGCGATCACGACCTCCTCGCCCTGGGCGACGCGCACGAGGAGGCGCGAGAGATGGGTCTTGGCTTCGTGGACGTTGACTTCGATCATGACTAAGGACTGGACTAAGCAGGGGGCGAAGTCAATCTCGGTGCGGATCAGATCATCGGACTGGCGGGCAGGTCGGTGTGGCCCATGAGGAACTGGTCGACGCCGCGAGCGCATTCGCGACCTTCCCAGATCGCCCAGACGACCAGCGACTGGCCGCGGCGCAGGTCGCCGCAGGCGAAGACGCCGGGCAGGCTGCTCATGTAGTCGGGACCGGTCTTGACGTTGCTGCGCGGGTCGAGCTCGAGGCCGAGCTCGGCGATCGGGCCGACGGATTCCGGGCCGAGAAAGCCGAGAGCGAGCAGCACGAGGTCGGCGTCGAGCTCGAACTCGCTGCCGGGCATCTCGACCATCTGCATGCGGCCGTCGTCGCCGGGTTTCCACTCCAGGCGGATGCCGTGCAGCTTCTTCACCACGCCGCCGCTACCCGAGAAGCGCTTGGTGTTGATGCTCCAGTCGCGCGTCACGCCTTCCTCGTGCGAGCTCGACGAGCGCATGATCATCGGCCAGTTTGGCCACGGCATGTCCGGCGTGCGCGCATCGGGGGGCTGCGGCAGCAGCTCGAACTGGTGCACCGAGAGCGCGCCCTGGCGGTTCGAGGTGCCGAGGCAGTCGGAGCCGGTATCGCCGCCGCCGAGAATGACGACGCGCTTGCCGGCGGCGCTGATTTGCCCCGGCACGGTGTCGCCGGCGACGACCATGTTCTGCTGCGGCAGGAACTCCATCGCGAAGTGAATGCCCTGCAGCTCGCGCCCGGGAATCGGCAGGTCGCGCGGTTTGGTGGCGCCGCCGGCGAGGACGATGGCGTTGAAGTCCTGGCGCAACTGCGCGGTCGTAACGTCGACGCCGACGTTGACGCCGGGGCGGAAGGTTACCCCTTCGGCTTCCATCTGGCGCATGCGGAAATCGATCAGGTGCTTCTCCATCTTGAAGTCGGGAATGCCGTAGCGCAGCAGGCCGCCGATGCGGTTGGCGCGCTCGAACACGGTGACCAAATGGCCGGCACGCGCCAGTTGCTGCGCGCACGCCAGGCCGGCCGGCCCGGAGCCGACGACGGCAATCTGCTTGCCGGTGCGCTGCGCCGGCACCTGCGGCGTCACCCAGCCCGCCTTGAGCGCGTGGTCGATGGTCTGCTTCTCGATCAGCTTGATCGTCACCGGGTCGTTGTTGATGTTGAGGACGCACGCTTCCTCGCACGGCGCCGGGCAGATGCGGCCGGTGAACTCGGGGAAGTTGTTGGTCGAGTGCAGGCGCTCGATCGCCGCCTGCCAGCGGCCGCGATAGATCAGGTCGTTCCAGTCGGGGATGATGTTCCCCAGCGGGCAGCCCTTGTGGCAGAAGGGAATGCCGCAATCCATGCAGCGCGCGCCCTGCTCCTGCAGCTGCGCCTCGGGGAACTTGCCCTCCAACTCGCGCCAATCCTTCAGGCGCTCCTGGACGGGGCGCCGCGGCGGCAGGTTGCGTTCGATTTCGAGAAAGCCGGTTATCTTGCCCATGGGATCCTGTCTCGTACCGCGATGCGGAAGGGTTAGATGCTGGCCAGCTTGGCGGTGTCGGGGTCGAGGTGTTGCTGGGCGAGAACCTGGCGGTACTCGACGGGCATGACCTTGACGAACTGCGGCGCGTATTCCTTCCATCCCGAAAGGATGCGCCAGGCCTGACCGCTCTGGGTCAGCGTGTAGTGCTGGTGAACGAGGTCCTTCAGCGCCGCGAGGTCGCGCTCATCGGGCGGGTCGAGCTCGACCTGGCTGGTGTTGCAGCGGGTCTTGAAGTCGCCCGACTCGTCGAGCACGTAGGCCACGCCGCCGCTCATGCCGGCGGCGAAGTTGCGGCCCGTCTTGCCGAGCACCACGACCGTGCCTTTGGTCATGTACTCGCAGCCGTGGTCGCCGACGCCTTCGACGACGGCGGTGGCGCCGCTGTTGCGCACCGCGAAGCGCTCGCCGGCCATGCCGCGCAGGAACACCGCGCCGCCGGTGGCGCCGTAGAGCGAGACGTTGCCGACGATGATGTTCTCCTCCGGCACGAACGTCGCCTGGCGCGGCGGCACGACGACGATGCGGCCGCCCGACAGGCCCTTGCCGAAGTAGTCGTTGGCGTCGCCCTCGAGGTGGACAGCCAGGCCGTTGGCCATGAAGGCGGCGAAACTCTGTCCGGCCGAGCCGGTGAAGTGGAGCGTGATCGTTTCCGGCGGCAGGCCCTCGGCACCGTAGCGGCGCGACACCTCGGCCGACAACATGGTGCACACGGTGCGGTTGATGTTGCGGATCGGCATGCTGATGTCGACCGCCTGGCGGTGCTCGAGCGCGTTTGTGGCCAGCTCGATGAGCTGGTGGTCGAGGGCGCGCTCGAGGCCGTGGTCCTGCGTCTCCACGCAGTGCGTGGCGACACTGCTCGGCACTTCCGGCTTGTGCAGGATCTGCGTCAGATCGATGCCCTTCGCCTTCCAGTGATCGACCGCTTCGCGCACGTCGAGTCGGTCGACGCGCCCGACCATCTCGTCGATGGTGCGAAAGCCGAGCCCGGCCATGATCTCGCGCACTTCCTCGGCGAGGAACATCATGAAGTTCACCACGTGCTCGGGCTTGCCCTCGAACTTCTTGCGCAGCACGGGGTCTTGCGTGGCGATGCCGACCGGGCAGGTATTGAGATGGCAGACGCGCATCATGATACAGCCCGACGCCACCAGCGCCGCGCTGGCGAAGCCGAACTCCTCGGCGCCGAGCAGCGCCGCAACCACCACGTCGCGCCCGGTCTTCAGCTGCCCGTCGGTCTCGACGCGGATGCGGCCGCGCAGATCGTTGGCCACCAGCACCTGCTGCGTCTCGGCGAGGCCGAGCTCCCAGGGGATGCCGGCGTGCTTGATCGACGTCAGCGGCGAAGCGCCGGTGCCACCGTCGTAGCCGCTGATCAGCACCACGTCGGCCTTGGCCTTCGACACGCCGGCGGCGACCGTGCCGACCCCGACCTCGGCGACCAGCTTGACGCTGATGCGGGCGCGGTTGTTGGAGTTCTTGAGGTCGTGGATGAGCTGGGCGAGATCCTCGATCGAATAGATGTCGTGGTGCGGCGGCGGCGAGATCAGCCCGACGCCGGGGGTCGAGTAGCGGATCTTGGCGATGTACTCGTCGACCTTGTGGCCGGGCAGTTGGCCGCCCTCGCCGGGTTTGGCGCCCTGCGCCATCTTGATCTGCAGCTCGTCGCTGTTGACCAGGTAGTAGCTGGTGACGCCGAAGCGTCCCGACGCCACCTGCTTGATCGCGCTGCGGCGCAGATCGCCGTTGGCGTCGGGCACGTAGCGCGACGGGTCCTCACCGCCCTCGCCGGTGTTCGACTTGCCGCCGATGCGGTTCATGGCGATGGCCAGGTTCTCGTGCGCCTCGCGGCTGATCGAGCCGAGCGACATGGCGCCGGTCTTGAACCGCTTGACGATGGCGGTGGCGGGCTCCACCTCCTCGATCGGCACCGGCTTGGCGGGCTTGAAGCGCAGCATGCCGCGCAGCGTGCTGATGCGCTCGCTGTGGTCATCGACCAGGCGCGTGTACTCCTTGAACATGCGGAAGTTGCCGGCCCGCACCGCGTGCTGCAGGCGCGCCACGGTCTCGGGATTGTAGGCGTGGAACTCGCCGCGGCGGCGCCACTGGTACTGGCCGCCGACGTCGAGGTCGCCGTCGAGCGACGGCGACACCTCGAAGGCGTGGTGGTGGCGCGCGGCGCACTCCCGCGCGATGACGTCGAGCCCGACGCCCTCGATGCGCGACGCCGTCCAACTGAAGTAGCGGTCGATGACGTCGCGGTTGAGCCCGATGGCCTCGAAGATCTGCGCGCCGCGGTAGCTCTGTACCGTCGAGATGCCCATCTTCGAGGCAACCTTGATCAGGCCCTTGTTGATGGCCTTGATGAAGTGCTCGATGGCCTCGTCGAGCGTGACGTTTTTCAGCACGTTGTCGGCGATCATGCCGGCGAGGGTTTC
>CAYVUV010000303.1:0-3253 GCA_964455095.1 uncultured Binatia bacterium (SeqCode) | reverse complement strand
TGGTGTGGCGTCACCACTCGCGCCAAATCGCCCCTTCGGCGTCAGGGGAGGTTTACCGGATATGGGTATCGCTCACAGCGCCGAGCGGGCTGTCCCCCCGAAAGGCATCTTTCTCAACGGGCTGTTAAGATGTCTGAGTTTGCTTTTCGTGCTTTCGCTATTTCGTGTTCTCGTGATTCTCCACGTCGTCCGTGGCACCCCGAGTGGGAATTACTGGGCAAAGCCACGCAGAGCCGAGACGCGAGCTACACGGTCGAGGGGCGACGACTGCGGCGCATCGCCAGGAAGGCGACGCCGGCGAGCAGGGCCAGGGCAACCGCCAGGCCGCGAGCCGAAACCGCCGGGGCGGGCGCCGTAGCGATGTCGCAGTTGAGCGGAATGTTGTTCTCGAACACGAACGGGTCGGCGGGATCGAGAACGAAGGTGAGCGTGTACGGCGTACAGCCGGGTGCGACCAGGAAGCCCGTGTTCCCCGCCTCGCCGTTGCCCAGAGTACAGACCGGAGCGGCGACCGGGTTGCAGGGCGCCGGGGAGCCCGTCGGGTCGAACGGCGGCGGGTCGATGCGCGTGCAAGCCGCCTCGAGCCTGCAGCCCTGCGGAAGCGTGATGGTGAGCGTGTGACCCGCGGCGGACTGGTTGGACGTGGTGAACTGATAGTAGCCGTTCGACCCGTTTTGCAGGATCGTCACGCCGGGCCCACTCACGGAGACCGAACCGCCCGAGACGATTCTCCCCGTCGACACCTCGTAGAAGTATCCGGTCGGATCGTAGTCGCGCCAGTCGGGGATCCCGTCGCCGTCGCGGTCTCCCGTGCCCTCGACGTCGTTCGGGACCCCGTCCCCGTCCTGGTCCAGCGGCGTGGGGCTTGCGGTCGGAGTCTCGGTCGGCGTGGCGGACGGCGTGTGCGTTGGAGTCTGGGTGGGCGTTGCCGTCGCGGTTCTCGTCGGCGTGCCGGTGGGCGTCGCTGTCGCGGTCCAGGTGGGCGTGTTGGTCGCAGTGGTCGTCGGGGTTGCGGTTGGCGTCGCGGTGGGCGTGGCCGTCTGGGTCGGCGTGGGTGTGTTGGTCAGAGTGTTCGTCGGGGTTGCGGTGGGGGTCCCGGTGGGCGTCTCGGTCGGCGTCTCGCTCGGCGTGGTGGTCGGTGTGACCGTGGGCGTCCGGGTCGGTGTCTCGGTCGGGGGAACCGGGGTATCCGTCGCGGTCGGCTGCACCGCGGCGGACTCGTACGCTCCGCTATCGCAGTGTGAACCGGCGGGGCGCAGAAAGCCGCGCTGGTCCAGATTGTTCACCGGCGCGGCGCTGCAGACCGTGTCGTCCCCCGCGTCGATCGCGGCGCTGCTCATACCCAACGCCACCGTCTTCGTCGGGCCGCCATTCTCGGCGAGCGCGACCAGGTCGATCTGGGCGCGGGTCTTGACCGTTGCGCCGCCGCAGGACGAGTCGTCGGCGATGTTGAAGCCGTCCACCGTGAACGAGCCGCCGCCTTCGATCCGGCAGTTGACGTTCGCGCTGCCGTTGGACTTCACGATGACGGTGTTCTTGAGCACGACGTGGTTGTTGTTCTGCCCGACGGTGCCCAGCAGGAGCGCGCTGGGATAGCTGGCGCCGAACGAGGCGGTGTTGTCGAAGAACGTGCTGTTGACGATGCTCGTGACGGTGAAGCTGGCGCCGCCGTGGGAGATGGCCCCCCCGTTGGTGCCCTGGTTGCCGACGAAGGTGCTGTTGACGATGGTGAGATCCCGGTTCTCGGCGCGAATCGCCGGGCCGCCGCCGCTGAGGACGTTGTTGGAGAACGTGCAGTTGGTGACGGTCAGCGGCACGAACGCGGTGAAGAGAGCGCCGCCGTTGGCGTCGACGAAGCTGAGCGCGTTGACGTGCAGGGTGATGGCGAACACGTCCAGGATCCTGACGCCTCCCATCGCACCGTTGCCGCCGTCGATGGTGATCTTGCCGGCGTTGGGCGCACCGTCGATCGTCAGGTCGCCGTGTTGACTCAGGCCGTTGATCGCCGGCAGCGTCGACCCCAGCGCGATGGTGCAGACGTTGGCGCCGGTGCACCCGGTCCCCATGGGAATGTCGAACGTTATGGTGTCCGCCCCGGCGTGCGCGTTGGCGGCGTTGATGGCTTCGCGCAGCGTGCAGTCCTGGTTGCCGACGCCGGTGCCGAGCAAGTCGCACGAGCCGTCGTTGGTGTCGGCCGCGCTGTTGACGACGAAGCTCGGCCCGCCTTGCGAGGGGGTCGAGGTCGGGTTCACCGGCGTGTCCGTTGGTGTCGGCGTCTGCGTCGGCGTCGGGGTCGGTGCGACGTTGGTGGCGAGAATGGTCGTCGCGCCGCCCACGGCGATGCACTGCGCGGTCGGAGTAGCAACGCAGCTGACGCCGACGAGAACGTTCGCCGAGGGGTTCGAGTCCGTGCTCCAGACCGAGCCGTCCCAGGACACGATCACGCCGCCGTCGCCGACCGCCTTGCAGCGCGTGGTCGACGCACAGCTCACCCCGTTCAGACTGGTCGTCGTGGCGCTGGTGTCGATTCCCCAGGTGGCGCCGTCCCAGGTGCGGACGACCCCGCCCACCCCCACGGCCTTGCAGAGGGAGGTCGAAGGACAGCTCACGGCCAGGTGGGTTGGCGTCAGCCCGACCGCGTCGAGGCTCCAGTCCGCGCCGCTCCAGGTGAAGATGATGCCGTTGAGGCCGACGGCCTTGCACAGCGTCGTCGAGGGACAGCTGACGCCGAAGAGGGGCTTGGTCCTGTCACTGGCGATCACGCTGCCCGCGTACGCGTCGAGACTCCAACTCGAGCCGTTCCAGGACAGGATCTTGCCGCCGTCTCCCACCGCCTTGCACAGCGTGGTCGACGGGCACGAGACCGCGTTGACGTTCTCCGTCACGCCGCTGGTGTCCGCGGTCCAGGTCGAGCCGTCCCACGAGTTGATCTGGCCGGCGAAGCCGACCGACTTGCACAGCGTGCTCGAAGGGCAGTCGACCCCGACGAATAAACCGCTCGGCGCCGTTGCGATGCTCCAGGCGCCGCCGTCCCACGAGGCGACCACGCCGAAACCGCCGACGGCCTTGCAGAACGTGGCCGAAGGACAATCGGCCCCGAAGAGGCCGACCTGCGAGAGCCCGATGCGCACCGGGGCGTCGTTGCTCCACGCCGAGCCGTTCCACGACGCGATCCTGCCGAACCCGCCGACGGCCTTGCACAGCGATCCGGACGGGCATGCGGCCGCGTAGATGGCGTTCCCCGCCCCGTACA
>CAYVUV010000302.1:0-27809 GCA_964455095.1 uncultured Binatia bacterium (SeqCode) | reverse complement strand
GGTTACCTTTGGCCATCCAGCGGCAGAAGCGATGGGACAATCGCTAGATCTGATCGTCCCGGAAAACCTCCGAAGACGCCATTGGGCGGGGTACGACGCGGTGATGGCAAGTGGAACGACCAGATACGGCACCGAGCTTCTGAAGGTACCGGCGCTCCACCGGAGCGGACGCCGGCTGTCGATCGAGTTTCGGGTCATGCTCCTTCGAAACGACGGAGGAAGTATTGTCGGCATCGCCGCCTTCCTCCGCGATGTGACGGCGGCCTGGGACGAACAGCAAGAGCTGCGCAGGCGTCTGGCTGCGTTGGAGCGCCCGGATCCAATGTGAACGCTTCGCGATGGAAGACACAGCGGACCGAGCGCAGAGCTGGGACGCGGCGCAGGGCAACAGAACATGAGCGTCACGACGGTAACCAGGCCGAAGAGGAACCGGTGATCGGACACGTCGCGGACCTCGGCGCACGGTCCTCTTCATCACGTTGGCCAACTACCCTTGCCGCTACGTCGCACCAAGGCGACGTGCACCGTGAGTGCGGATACGACAACGAGTGGGGTTACGTGAATCAGATGCTTCGCGAGGCCCTGGCAGTGACCGGCAAGCGCTGATCAGACGCCCCGAGAACAGAGCCGAGCATGCAGAAGTAGAGCATTCCCCGCAGCGGCGCGAAGCGAGCGGCGATCCGGCCGGCGGCCGATGGCTCGATCACGCGCCCAAGGAGCCGGCCGAGCGTGCGCGAGGCGCCCACGTCTCCTGACGGAAAGACGTCGAGCCGGCCGAGCCCGCGGAGCAGCACATAGTCGGCGGTCCACGGTCCAATCCCCGGCAGCTCGAGGAGCCGCGTTCTCGCTTCCTCATCCGGGAGCGAAGTGAGCTCGGATTCGAAGCGATCGAGCGGCAGACGCGCCAAGTCACGCAACTGCGCGGCGCGGCGGGCCGAGAGTCCGGCTTGCCGGAGTGCAGAGAGCGGAGCGTTGGCGACGCGCTCGGGATCGGGTGGACCGACCCGCACGCCGTCCTCGGTCCTAGGGCCGAAGCGCTCGGCCAAGCGGCCGAGACGGGTTAAGCCGGAAGCGAGTGACAGCTGTTGGCAGCAAATACCGTTCGCCAGTGCTTCGAACAGGGTCGGGAAGCGCTGCGGGCGCAGTCCTGGGCAGCGGCGAGCCAGGTCGGCGAAGCGCGGCTCGCGCCGGACGCGGCGCCAGAACGGCGCGAGATCGCTGTCGAGCGAGAACAGCCGCCTGACGAGGATTTCGATCGCGCGCCCGTCGTCGGCGCGGGCTGGGGCCGCATCGAATACGACCCGCGCGCCGTGCTGCATTCCACGCAGGAGCGCCGGCCCTCGGGCGAGGACCACGACGCGCGACCAGGTTCCATCGTCTTCCACGCGATCGATCACGTTCCGCGTCGAGCGGCGGAGCACTCGCGCAGTCAGCGCGAAGTCGAAAGAAGGCGACGGCCGCAGCGAGAGGTGCAGGCGATCACCGATCATCGGTCCCAATGTGATCTTCGTGGCGGCTAGCGGCGCCACAGCTTTCAACCCCTCCGTGGCCCTCCCAGTGGCGGAGCCGGTCACGTGGGGCTCTGGATGTGTCGAGTGCCTCGGGCGATGATTCGTTCGCACTCGACTTCCGTTCGGAGGCTTTCGCGATCCCGCCCAATCGTCGCGACAGCGAGCCGTTTGCCGTCGCGGCAATAGGTCACTCTGCAGTCTCTCGCCTCGAGCTGTCCGTCGATCTCGATCGTGTCCCAGTGCTCCGCATGACCGACATACGAAATCACGACGTCATAATGCTGGCTCCAGAAGAACGGCACGGCATCGAAACGCTCCCGCTGGCCAAGGATATTGCGGGCGGCGGTCTGTCCTTGGCGCTGGGCGACCACCCAGTGCTCGACGCGAATGCGTTCGCCGGTGAGCCGGTCCGGCCAGCGCGCCAGATCGCCGGCCGCGAAGATGCCGGGCACACTGGTCTCAAGATACTCGTTCACCGCGATGCCTCGATCGATGGCGAGTCCGGCGCTTTCCGCCAGCGACGTCGATGGATGGACACCGATTCCGACGACGACCAGATCAGATTCGACAGTGTCTCCGCTCTTCAGCGTGACACGCCGATCGTCGATCGACGTCGCTATCGTGCCGAGATGAAATACGACGCCATGTTCCTCGTGGAGCACTCGGATGAACTGTCCCACCGCTGGCCCCATGGTGCGCTCCATTGGATAGGTATCCGGCGCGATCACATGGACCTCGATGCTCCGTGCTCTCAGCGATGCCGCGACCTCCAGGCCAATGAAGCTGGCGCCCATGACGACTGCTCGCCGCGCGGTGACAGCTTTTGCAATCAACGCGCGGCTATCGGCGAGCGTCCGCAGGTAGTGCACATGCGGGAGATCCGCCCCGGCGATCTCGAGGCGCACCGGCTCGGCGCCAGTGGCGATCAGCAGGGACTCATAGGTGTGGCGGCTCCCATCCTCTAGCTGCACGTGTCGGCCGGCCGTGTCGAGGGATGCGACACGAGCCCTCATTTTCACGTCGATGCCGTGCTCTCGGTAAAAATTCGCCGGTCGAAGCGGGATCCAGTCCTCGGGGGCATTGCCAGCAAGATAATCCTTCGACAGATTGGGTCGGTCATAGGGCGCCGACTCGTCCGCGCTCAGCATGGTGAGGCGGCCGACGTAACCCTCCTTGCGCAGCGTTTCCGCGGCGGCACTACCCGCGGCCCCGCCGCCGACGATCACCACTGAATCGGGTCCCCTCACCTCGCCGGTGCGTCGCGCGCCGGCTTGCATCTTCTCGCGGACGAAGACCTTGCCATCGCGCAGCTCCACATTCCAGCAGGCTACCGGGTTGAGGGCTGGTGGACGGACGGCCTCACCCGTTCGCAAGTTGAAGCAGGCATGGTGCCATGGACATCGTACTGTCTCATCGACCATCAACCCTTCGGCGAGAGGGCCGCCGTAGTGCGTACACGCGGCGCCGATCGCGAAGTATTCACCGTCTCGGCGCGCCAGGAGCACAGACTCGCCGCCTACATGTCCTTGCAACATAGTGGCATCGGCGACATCCGAGACCGGAATGCCCAGCATTAGATCCGGCCCGCTCGGTTTCGACCTTTCAGCCATTAGAACCTCCCGCACGAAATCGAACCGCCTCTGCGCCCGAAGCCGTCGAGCACAGCAGTGTCATCGTGGCCTCCCCGGCGCGGCCAGCAATATCTGCCGCTTCGCATCCAGCTGGGCATGCAGCTGCGAGACAGAGCGCACGAATTTCTCGACTCCTTCTGCCTCCAGCGTCTCGACTACGTCGTCGTAATCGACGCCGACGGCCTTGAGCTGATCCAACAGCCGGTGGGCATCCTCAAGTCCACGCTCGAGCGTCGGCGCGACCGTCCCGTGGTCTTGGAAGGCGAGCAGCGTAGGCTCGGGCATCGTATTGATCGTGTCGCGGCCAATCAGCTCCTCGACGTAGAGTACGTCCCGGTAGGCAGGGTTCTTCGTCGACGTTGAGGCCCACAAGCAGCGCTGCGGGTGGGCACCGGCCGCAACCAGCGCCGCCCACCGTTCGTTGCGCGGCGAAAACAGCTCGCGGAAGCGCTCGTAGGCGAGCTTTGCGTTCGCGATCCCCAACTTCCCCTTCAGCGCGGCGGGCGCGCCCAATGCGTTGAGCCTGCGATCCGTCTCGGTGTCGATGCGCGAGACGAAAAAGCTCGCGACGGATCGCACCGTCGAGACGTTGCCGCCGGCGGCGTGGAAGCGGCTGAGCCCTTCGAGGTAAGCGTGTGCGACCGCGACATAGCGCTCGACGGAGAAGACGAGCGTCACGTTGATCGAGCGCCCGCCGGCAATTGCGTCCTCGATCGCCGCCAAGCCGGGCTTGGTTGCCGGAATCTTCACGAGCAGGTTGGGCCGGGCGATCGACCCATGCAGCCTGGTCGCCTCCTCATACTGCGCCACGGTGTCGTAGGCGAGGGTGGGGTCAACCTCGATCGAGACATAGCCATCGCGGCCACCGGTTTGCTCCCAGACCGGTCGGAGCAGATCGCACGCGTCGGCCACATCGGCGCAGGCGAGCTCGAGGAAGATCTCTTTCATGCTCAGGCCGCTCGGCAACAGCCCACGCAGCTGCTCGTCGTAGGCATCGCCGTGGGAAATCGCCTGCTCGAAGATCGTTGGGTTCGACGTGACGCCGACGACGCCGTTCTCCCGCACCAGTCGGGCGAGGCCGCCGCTCTGGAGCAGCTCGCGCGAGAGGTAGTCGATCCAGACCGACTGTCCGAGCTCAGCCAGATGCTGTAGCGGTAAAGCCATCTTAGCGGTTTGGATCGCCGGATCCGCTGCGGTGCCGGATACGTTCCGTGTTCGGCTGCTCATACCTCAGCTCCTTTCTCGCCGTGCAGGTCGCGCCGTGTGATTCGCGCGAATACCGCGGTTACGAGGGCGTCGCGTTGCGCTCTGGCGAATCGGAACAATGCCGGCATGGCAGTCTGCGCCCGTGCCGAGAGGTGATTGCGCAGGAGAGCGCGGGCGCGGTGAAGCCGCGTCTTGGCGGTCTGTTCGGTGATGTCCAGGCACGCAGCGGTCTCGCTGATGCTCAACTCTTCAACGTCCCGCAGCATGAATACGGCGCGGTAGATTTCCGGCAGCGCATCGACGGCCTCTTCGAGCAGCTCGCCCAGCTCGCGAGTCGCAACCTGCTGCTCAGAGCTTGGCGAATTGGACGGGACAATCGGCATGGTTTCCTCGAGCTCGACCAATCCTCCCTCCCAGCGCAGCCATTCAAGCGCTCGGTTGATAGTGAGCTTGGTGAGCCATGTGGCGAAAGTCGTGGGACCCGCGAACTGCTTGAGACCCCTGTAGGCCCACACGCACGCATCCCGGACCACATTTTCCGCCTCTGCGGTGTCGCCCGTGATCGCGCGCGCTGTTCGGTACAGACGCTGGCTGTAGCGATGCAACACGAGTTCGAAGAGTGCGACGTCTCCCTGAAGTACGCACGCGATCACCTGTTCATCTGACATACTCTGAGCTTGACGCTGCTGAATCATGACCGCTTCCATCCGGAATTCCGACTAATGACCAATAGAGTCGGCGGCGCGTGAAAGGTTCCTGGAAACCTTCCCGTGACGTCGAGCGCGGTGTACGCTTCGCCCAACAGATCCAGGCCGGCATGACTCAGGTCAACGATCTGCCTTTCTCTCCGTTCGGCGGTGAGAAGAATTCGGGGATCGGCCGCTTCAATGGGAAGTGAGGCGTTTACGAGAGATCACTGGATCACCGTTCAGCACACCCGGCGACGGTTCCCGCTCAACGCCAATGAAATCAGTGGGCCGTGGGCCGGCGGGTGAAGTCTTCCAAATACGGAGGGACGGCAGAATGATGCCCGTTGTTTTCTTCGGTCACGGGAACCCGATGAACGCACTGCTGCGCAATGCGTGGACGGACGGCTGGGCGATGATCGGCCGGGACATTCCAAAACCCAGGGCCGTGCTTTGCGTATCCGCCCATTGGTATCTCCCGGCCACCCAGGTGACCGCGATGGTCGCGCCACGAACGATCCACGACTTCGGCGGCTTCCCGCGTGCGCTCTTCGAGGTCGACTATCCGGCGGCCGGCGACCCGGAACTCGCGCGTCGCGTCCAAGGCCTCCTCGCACCGATTCCGACTGGACTAGATCAGCAGTGGGGCCTCGACCACGGCACCTGGTCAGTGCTCCGCCATGTTTTTCCCGAGGCAGATGTTCCGATCGTGCAGCTCAGCATCGACGAGACGCGACCGGCACAGTTCCACTACGAAACCGGCAGGCGGCTCGCGCCACTGCGCGAGGAAGGCGTGCTCGTCGTGGGAAGCGGCAACCTCGTCCACAACCTGCACGCCTATGCGTGGGGCCGCCACGATGTCGAGCCATTGGACTGGGCGGTACGGTTCGAAGCGCGCGCCCGCGAATTGGTGCGCGCGGGCACCCACGAGCGCCTGATCAACTACGAATCACTCGGTCCTGACGCGATGCTGGCGGCTCCGACTCCGGATCACTACCTCCCGCTTCTGTACGTCATTGCGCTACAGAGAGATGGCGAGCCCGTGAGTTTCCCGGTCTCAGGGTTCGATGGTGGCTCGGTCTCCATGCTGACGCTCCGGATTGGATGAACGCCTTCGCGAACGCTCACGCGCTGCCGGCCACAAGCGCCGGCAGTGCTCGTTGCATGTCGCGAGCAACGGCACGTGGTCGGCGGATTGATGTACGCCATCTTGGCACCAGGTTCGTGCGCGCCTCGCCTGGCACAAGGCGGGGACTGGCGCGCATTGCCTCGCATCGGGTAAGAGAATGCCGCAGACAGCGGCGCCAGAATGGGAATCGTGCTTCCGCAAATGCGCGTCTACCTTTCGAGAGGGGAGTCTGCCACCATGAGTCTCAACGTGAGCTACACGCCGAAGCAGTTCAACCCGAGCGGTCTCAAGGGCATCTCGGACAAGACCCTTGAGATGCACTTCAAACTCTATGAAGGATACGTCAAGGAGACGAATCGACTCTCCGACCGGATTGCGGAGTTCCTGAAGGACGGCCGGGTGGATCAGGAGGAGATGCCAGCGTACTCCGAGCTGACCAGGCGGCTCGGGTTCGAGTACAACGGCATGGTGTTGCACGAGCATTACTTCGCGAACATGGCCCGCGGGGGATCTGGGGATCCGTCCAGCCAGTCGCCGTTCTCCAAGGCCGCCGAGCGGAGCTTCGGAAGCTACGCAATCTGGAAGACCGACTTCGTCAGCATTGGCAAGATGCGAAGTGTTGGCTGGGCAATCTGTTACCAGGATCCCGCTACCCGGCGATTGTCCAACCACTGGATCACCCTCCACGAGGTGGGCAATATCGCTGGATTCGTGCCCGTCCTCGTCATGGACGTGTGGGAACACGCCTTCCTTCTCGACTATCCACCGGCCGAGCGTCCTCGATACATTGAGGCGTTCTTCGGCAACATCGCCTGGGATGTCGTCGAGCGGCGCCTTCTCGCGTCGGCCCCGGCGCCCGCCGCGGCGTAATGGGTGCTGCGCTCGAGCCAGCGCTCGAAATCCATCCATCGTTCCGAACGGGAGGACAAGTCATGAAAATCGCCTCGATGAAGCTCGCGTCGCTCGTCGTGCCGGCCGGCCTGGCCGCGCTCCTGCTCGCGTCGCCGGGGATCGCGGCCGAAAGGTGGGAGATCGACCCGGTCCACTCCTCGGTGCTGTTCAAGGTCGTGCACCTGCGCGTCGCAAACGTGTACGGCCGCTTCAACGACGTCTCGGGGACAATCGTCGTCGACGAGCAGCAGCCCGAGAAGTCCTCGATCGAGGTCACCGTGCAGGTCGAAAGCGTGGACACGCACGTGGCGAAGCGCGATCAGCACTTGAAGAGCCCGGACTTCTTCAACGCCAAGCAGTTTCCGACCCTGACCTTCAAGAGCAAGGCCGTGAAGGCATCGGGCGAGGACTGGGAGCTGACCGGCGATCTGACGATCCACGGCGTGACGAAGGAGGTGACGACGAAGGTCGATCGCACCGGCACCGGCCCGGGCATGGAGGGGGAGACGCGCACGGGCGCCGAGGCGATCTTCACGATCAAGCGGAGCGACTACGGGATGACCTTCATGCTGCCGGATGGCGTCAGCGACGAGGTGACGCTCATCATCAGCCTGGAGGCGATCAAGCGCTGAGCGCGCCGAAGGCGCTCGCGGACGGAGAGCGCGCGCCGGGGCGCTCGCCGTTGCCTCAGTCACTCTCCGCCATCGGGCTTGTGCGTGCCACCTTTCGTTCGGGTGTTGCTCTGGACCGTCGCCGTGCCACTCGTCCTCGGCACGGTGGCGTTCGTCCTCCCGCGCGGACGAGCGGCTGCGGTCCCGCTCGCGCTCGGCGCGGCGGTCGCGACGGCGCACGCGGCCTTGCTCGGGATGCCGCGCTTCCCGGCGGGCGACGCGGTCGCCTGGCTCGTCTGGGTTGCGCTCGGCGCGAGCTGCGCGGGGTTGCTCGAGCTGGCGTGGCGCGCGCCGACGCGGGCGCGCCTCGTGTTGCGCCTGGCCCTCGCCGGCCTGCTGCTGCTCGTGCTGCTCTGGCAGCCGTACCTCGCGGAAACCTGGTCCCGCGGCGAGGGCGTCGCATATCTCGCCGGCCTCGGCATGGTCATCGTCGCGTCGTGGACGGCGCTCGGCTGCTGCGCTGAGCACCTGTCCGGCAGGCGCCACGCCCTTCTGCTCACGGCGCTCGCCGCGGGCGCTGCCGCCGTCCTGGGCGTCACCGGCACAGCGAGCCTCGCGTTGCTGGCGGGCGCGCTCGCCGCGACCTGCGCGCCCGCGATCGTCCTTGGCCGGCAGGGCCGTGCCCCGCTCGCGCCGGGAGGCACGACCGCCTTCACGCTCGTGCTCGCCGCGCTGCTCGTGGAGGGACACTTCTACTCGGACGCGCCCGCGCTGAGCGTGCTGCTACTTGCCGGGGCGCCGCTTGCCGCGCTTGCGGGCGCCCGCATCGACCGCGCCACAAACGGCTGGCCGGGCATCGCGCTGGCGATCGCGCCAGCCTTGCTCGCGATCACAGCCGCCGTGGGGCTCGCGCTGGCGCGCTCGGTCGTGGTCTAAGTGAACCGCGCGGCCGCGGGGAACACCGCACTCCGACGGAATCAGGAGGAACGCATGAGCACGCACGACCACGGCGAAGGCTCACATGCCGGCCAGGCCGGTCTCTCACACGATGAGCATCGCAGCCCTGAGAGCTCGCTGAAGGACCCGGTCTGCGGGATGACAGTCAGCACCGCGTCCCCGCACCGCTACGAGCACGAGCGCCGCACCTGGTTCTTCTGTAGCGAGAAGTGCAGAGCGAAGTTCGCCGCGGACCCGGCAAAGTACCCGGCGCCGGCCGAGAAGGCAGCCGCCCCCACGACGCCGGGCGCGACCTATGTCTGCCCCATGCATCCAGACATCCGGCGAGACAAGCCGGGCACTTGCCCGAAGTGTGGCATGGCCCTCGAGCCCGAGCTGCCAAGCCTGGAGGACGACGAGAACCCGGAGCTCATCGACTTCCAACGGCGCTTCTGGTGGACGCTGCCGTTCACCGTGATCGTCACCGTGTTGGCGATGTTCGGGCACCGGCTCGGGTGGTTCGAAATGGCGACCCAGACCTGGATCGAGCTGGTGCTTTCCATTCCGGTTGTCCTGTGGGCGGGCTTCCCGTTTTTCCATCGTTGGGCCCAGTCGATTGCCAACAAGAGTCCGAACATGTGGACGCTCATCGGGACCGGCACCGGCGCTGCGTTTCTCTACAGCGTCGTAGCGACTGTCGCACCCGGCCTGTTTCCGCGCTCGTTCGTATCGATGGGCCGCGTCGCGGTCTATTTCGAGGCCGCGGTTGTCATCATCTCGCTGACCCTTCTCGGTCAGCTGCTCGAGCTCAAGGCTCGCTCCCAGACCTCGGCGGCTATCAAGGCGTTGCTCGGCCTCGCGCCGAAGACCGCACGGCGCATCAAGCCCGACGGGGCGGAAGAGGACGTCCCCCTCTCGCACGTTCACGTTGGCGACGCGCTGCGCGTCCGCCCCGGCGAGAAGGTGCCGGTGGACGGCGTGGTGCTCGAGGGCAAGAGCTCGGTGGATGAGTCGATGCTCACCGGAGAACCACTCCCGGTGAGCAAGGGGCCGGGCGACAAGCTCATCGGCGCGACGCTCAACACCAGCGGAGCGCTGGTCATGCGATCGGAGCGCGTCGGTGCGCAGACGATGCTCGCGCAGATCGTCCAGCTCGTGGCTCAAGCGCAGCGCTCGCGCGCGCCGATGCAAAGCATGGCAGACCGCGTGGCCGGCGGCTTCGTGCTCGTCGTCGTGGCCATCGCGCTCGCGACCTTCTTCGCCTGGGGACTCCTGGTGCCTGACAAGGGTTGGGTCTACGGCCTCGTGAACGCCGTGGCGGTCCTCATCATCGCATGCCCCTGCGCGCTCGGGCTGGCGACGCCCATGTCGATCATGGTGGCGACGGGCAACGCCGCGACGCAGGGGATTCTCTTCCGCGACGCGGCTGCCATCGAGCGCCTGCGCGCCGTCGACACACTCATTGTCGACAAGACGGGGACGCTCACCGTGGGCAAGCCCGCTTTCGATCGCGCCATTGCCGTCGAAGGCGAGCAGTCAGAGGAGGTACTGCGTCTCGCCGCAAGCCTGGACCAGGGCAGCGAGCATCCGCTGGCGGACGCCATTGTGCGAGCGGCGCGGGACCGCCTCCTCATCCTCGATAAACCCGAGTCGTTTGAGTCGGGCTCGGGCATCGGCGTCCGCGGCACGGTGGCGGGCCGTAGCCTCGCGCTCGGTAACACCGCCCTCATGACTCAGCTCGGCGTCACGGTCGACAGCCTCACGCGCCAGGCAGAAGCCTTGCGCGCGCAGGGCGCAAGCGTGATGTACCTCGCACAGAACGATCGCTTGCTCGGTCTCCTCGCCGTCTCGGATCCTATCAAGGACAGCACACCGGAGGCGCTCGCGGTCCTGACGGGCGCGGGGCTCCGCATCATCATGGCGACGGGCGATGGCCTCACCACGGCGCGTGCGGTCGCCGGTCGGCTGGCGATCGACGAAGTGCACGGCGAGGTAAAACCGGCCGACAAGCTCGCGCTCGTGGAGCGCCTGCAGAAGGAGGGCCGAGTCGTCGCCATGGCCGGCGATGGCATCAACGACGCGCCGGCTCTGGCCAAGGCAGACGTCGGCATCGCGATGGGCACCGGGACCGACGTCGCTATGAGCAGCGCCCAGGTCACGCTCGTCAAAGGCGACCTGCGCGGCATCGCTCATGCGCGGACGATCTCGGAGGCCACCGTGGCGAACATGAAGCAGAACCTCGGCTTCGCGTTCATCTACAACGCGCTGGGTGTTCCGCTGGCCGCGGGCCTACTCTATCCGTTCACCGGCTGGCTGCTCTCCCCGATGTTCGCTGCTTTGGCCATGAGCCTGAGCTCGGCGTCCGTCGTGACCAATGCGCTTCGCCTGCGCTCGATGGGTATGGGGCGCGCCTCCACCTCGAGAAACCGTTCCGAGTAAGGTACCTGTATTCTCGCTTCCCGATCCAACAACGTACTGCCATCATCCTAAGGGCGGCTCGAACGTTCCCGAAATATTTCGTTTGCGCTTGGTCTGGCGACGCTTTCGAGCGGGATGATGCCAGCGACCCGACCGTCAGAAGGATACGACGATGAACGTTCAGAAGCAGGTAACGCCCAACCATCCCATCCACCAATTGATCGCCGAGCGGTGGAGCCCGTCTGCGTTCGCCGCAAACTGAGTGCTGTCAGTGTCGGCGGGGAGGACTCATGCGTTCACACCTGACTCTCGTACTCGGCATCGCGCTTCTCGGCTCGGGCGTGACCTGCGCGGAAGAGACCAAGCCGCGTCGACCGAGCGCGCCCGAAGCGACGGGCACAGCACCCGAGGCGATGAACGCCGCGGCGGGCGCGTCGGCCGCACGCCCGCTGCATCTCCCCGACCCTTCACGCCCGCCGCTCGAGACCTCGGCGCCGAACGTGCCCGAGCTGCAACGAGCGTTTCACGAGCAGACACGTGCCCCCGGCATTCAGACCAAGACCGCGTTCGACGTCACGACCGTCGCGAGGGACTTCGACAAACCGTGGGCGATCGCGATCCTGCCCGATGGCCGCATGCTCGTGACCGAAAAGCCTACGGGCAAGCTGTTCGTGGTGACGCCCCAGGGCGAGAA
The DNA here is from genome assembly GCA_964455095.1 of uncultured Binatia bacterium (SeqCode). Taxonomy (GTDB): domain Bacteria; phylum Desulfobacterota; class Binatia; order HRBIN30; family CADEER01; genus CAYVUV01. The sequence goes on along the minus strand of CAYVUV010000302.1, from coordinate 16,096 downwards.
GTCCCCGCCCGTGACGGGCGTGCCGCGCGTGGACGGTCGCGACCAAGGCGGGCTGCTCGACGTCGAGCTCGACCCTCAGTACGCGCAGAACGCGCGGATCTACTTGAGCTACTACGAGCCGCGTGACGGCGGCAACGGGCTCGCGGTGGCGCGCGCGAAGCTCGAGCTGAGCGACAAGCCCGCGCTCCGCGAGCTGGCGGTGATCTTCCGCATGCAGCCCACCCTCGACTCGACCAAGCACGCCGGCGGGCGCTTCGTATTCATGCCGGACGGAATGCTGATGGTGACCCTGGGCGAGCGCTCGGTGCGCGAGGGCCGCAAGCAGGCGCGTGACCTCGGCAGCCACTTCGGAAAGATCGTCCGCATCCATCCGGACGGCTCGGTGCCGAAGGACAACCCGTTCGTCGAGAAGACGGGCGCGCGCCCCGAGATCTGGTCGCTCGGGCACCGCAACATCCTGTCGGCGGCGCTCGACGCGCAGAACCGGCTGTGGATCGCCGAGATGGGGCCGCGCGGCGGCGACGAGCTCAACCTGGCCGAGTGCGGCAAGGACTACGGCTGGCCCACCATCGGCTACGGCGAAGAGTATTCGGGCGAGCCGATCCATGAGTCAGGGCAGGCCGAGGGTTTGGAGCAGCCGGTGTACTACTGGGACCCGGTGATCTCGCCGAGCGGCATGACCATCTACTCGGGCGAGCTCTTCCCCGAGTGGAAGGGCAACGTCTTCATCGGCGCCTTGTCGGGCCAAGCGCTGGTGCGGCTCGTGCTCGAGCGCGACCGCGTGGTGGGCGAGGAGCGTCTGTTGCTCGACCGCGACGCGCGCATCCGCGAAGTGGTCCAGGGCCCCGAGGGTGCCCTCTATCTGCTCACCGATGACGAAGGCGAGCTGCTCAAGCTGACGCCGCGCGCGCAGTAGGCGTGCGACGAGGGCACCGGGGCCGACGTCGCGGAGCGCGCGTCGGCTTGATCGGGCCAGCCATGATCGGCCTCGGTGGTCTAGCGGCAAGCCTCATTGTTCACATCCACCGTTGCCAAAAACGTAATGCTCCCTGGCGCCAGCGACGGCGCCCGCCCGAACGCGCTCGCCTCGGAGGGCGGGAAGCTCGTCGTTCGCAGCCAACCTGAGCTCCCGTCCATTCAGCTGAACGGTCGAAGCATCGAGCTGCGGCGCCGTCAGCGTGTAACGGTCCGCTTCGACGGCACGGCGATCGACGTCGGCTGCGTCCGGCTGTTGTTGATCGCCAGCACCGCCACGTTCCCGGACGAACCGCGCAGGCAGTGCGCGTAGAGGTGCAGACCGTCCCGGATGGGGACGCCCGACTCCAGCACCGTAGAGCCCATCAGCCGGCGCCAGAGCAGCGCCGCCCAGTAGGTGGGCTTCGGCTCGAAAGTCTTCTCGTTCAGGAGCCCATAGTCGCTCGCCACCAGCGTGTTATGGGCGACGACCTTGACCTCTTGCTTGGCGAGCCGGCCAAGCTGATCGAGATAGTGGAAGGTGTCGAGAAACGTGTTCGCCCAGGGGTTGCCGCCGCAGGCCGCGTCCGCAGGCTCGGTGTTCCAGAAGGGCTGGAGCTGAAGATCGGAAAACAGCACGTTGGACGACGTGCTGCTCGAGGTCGTGAACGCACCGATGACTCCAATTCCGTTCGCCAGGAACGCGAACGCATAAGCAGGGGCAACCGCGGCAATTCCAAGCGCGAGCGTTTGGTTTTGACCCGTGATTCATCAATCCGGCTATCTCGAGGAAGGCCATAATCGGGACAGACGCAGGAACCGCGCTCTCGAACAGTCCAAGCAAAATGCCCTTTTGCTTCGACTTGGTCGTCACGGTCCACGCATCGTAGTAGCCGCGTGCCCGGTAAAGACCCCACGTCACGAGCGCGGCGACCACCAGGCTAACGCCGGGATGTGTCAAGGGCGCGAGCGGCGAATATGGCATGGTAGCCGCATTCGTGATGCCATAGCCGGTGGTGACTTCCGGAAAGGGCAAGCCGACCGTGAAGCTGCCGAGCGCGTTGTTGATCGGATCGATCAATGAAATTGTCAAGGCAAATGCCGCCAGCAGGATGTACGGAAAGAACGACATGACCGGCCCCATTGGCGGCGCTTTGTCGGCATGGTTTTCCCTATGGGTTGTATGCATTGCGGGACGATCGACTATGTCTTCGGCCGGCTCGGCGTAACGCGGCCAACGCGACAGCGGGTAAAGCGCAAGCAGCGCTACTGAGGCGGGAATAAAGGCGGCCAACACCGGATCCATCAACGCGACGATGACTTGCTCCACGCCTTGGATCGTGGCGATGATCAGCACCAGCGGCCAGGCGTGGCGGATAGCCGGCCAGCGTCCGTACAGCCAGACGATGGTAAAACCGCCGAGGATGGCCTGAATGATGAACAGCAGTCCCGACTGGTAGGCCGCGGCGACGGTCGTGGCTCCGTTCAGGTCGACAACCTGCAAAGTGGCGAACCAGCCGGTGCCAAGCGTCCCAAAGAACTTCGCCCAGATATGCGCGATGATCGGGATCGCCACCGCGTAGACCGGACGCACACCGAAGGCGACCAGTAATGGCGCGACGATCGCAAGCGGCGTGCCAAACCCGTCAATTCGCGCTCAGGACAGGAATTGCGAAAATCGCAGCTCCGTCCCTGCGATGCCCCACGGCTTGTCGCTGCGCATCGCACTCCGAACCGCACCGCGATGTCGCTCGACTGCTAGCGCTCCGCCCCCGCATGCGCCTCGATGAACCAGAGATACTTGTCGATGCTGCGGGAGATCTCGGTGAAGATGTCGGCGGTGTTTTCATCGCCGCTGCCGGCGGCCTCCTGGATCGCGGCACGCACGCTCTTACCGTAAGCCGCCAGTCGATCGGAGAGCGCGGCCACGTGCGCGCGCCCGTCGACGATGTCCAGGGGGTACTCGGCAAGCGTCGAGCGCTTGGAAGCGATGCGGATGGTGCCTTCAGCAGTCGCGCCCAGTTGGACGGCCCGTTCCGCCAGCAAATCAACCGACTCGGCGGCGGCATCGACCACCTTGTCGAAGAGCTCGTGCAAGGCGATGAACTGCGGCCCCTTCACGTTCCAGTGCGCCTGCTTCGCCTGCAGCATGAGGTCGATGCCATCGGCGAGGCGGGCGTTCAGGAGCGTCGCCATTTTCGTGCGGGTGGCCTCGGGGAGATCGTTCTTGGTCTTCGCCATCGCCGTCCCTCCTCCAGTCCTTCAGTCGCCGGCCGCCACCGTCTCAGCGGTTCGCGACGTTGACTCGGGCCCATTCGTCCTGCGGGCTGTGAGGAGGCGATGTAGCAAGGCTGGTGAGATCAGGCAATCCTCGCGATCGGGACATATCCTCTCCTCCCATCACTGCGTCATGCTCGTCCGTGCCGACCCTACACGGTTACGAGAGCTCATCTTGAGCTGATTCTCGCGAAAACGTCGGCGCCCGGCTAGGGTGTCAGCCGCCGCTTGACGGCATGAACTTGCCTCGATAGCAGCGAGCCCACATGAGGTGGAGATGACGGGCACCATTCGCACCTACGACGACAAGGTCCGCGCACAGGTCGCGCAAGACGTGCAGCTCGGCGCAACGAAGATCGCCGAAAGCCAGGGAGCGACTGCCGAGGTGTCCGTGGTTCCGGGATACCCAACGACGATCAACGACGTCGCGTTGACCGCCAGCATGGTACCGGTCCTCCAACGCGCCACCGACGGCTGGGTCGGTACGGCGCCGCTGGCGGGCGCGTCAGAGGATTTTTCCTACTACGCGGCCCAACCCAGGGCTGTTCGTGTTCCTCGGCATGACGCCGTCGGACCAGGACCCCGCAACTGCGGCGCCGAACCACAATCCAAGATTCTTCATCGACGAAGGCGCTTTGGCCGTCGGAACGCGGGCGCTGGCCTCGATGGCGGTCAGCTTCTTGTTCGGAATCGAGTGACGAGTTAGCGAACTACAATGCATCTGTGGCCCTAGCGGTGAAGGTGACTTGGCCAGGAGGTAGCGATGCCCGAACCGGAACGGTACGACGTGGTTGTCATCGGTAGCGGCGAAGGCGGTAAGTACCTCGCCTGGCACACTGCACAGGCCGGCCAGCGAACGGCGGTGGTCGAACGGCGCTGGATCGGGGGCTCCTGTCCGAACATCAACTGCCTACCCAGCAAGAACGAGATCTGGAGCGCCGGCGTCGCCAAAATCGTCGCGCGCGCGGGAGAGTTCGGCGTCACAACCGGCACGGTCTCGGTCGACATGGCGAAGGTCTTGCGACGCAAGCGAGACATGGTCGATGGCCTGGTCGCGTTTCATCTGGAGCGCTACCAGGAGAGCGGCGCTGAGCTCATCATGGGGAGCGCGCGCATTATCGCCCCGAAGACGGTCGAGGTGGCTTTGAACGGTGGAGGGATGCGGCTACTGATCGCCGGTAAGGTATTCCTCAATCTTGGCACGCATGCCAGCCATCCGCCGGTGCGCGGCTTGGCCGAGTGTCAACCGCTCACGAACATAGAGGCGCTCGAGCTCGACCGGCTCCCAGGTCATCTGTTGGTCCTCGGCGGTGGGTACGTCGGTCTCGAGCTCGCGCAGGCGTATCGACGCTTTGGCAGCCGCGTCACCATCATTGAGCACGGTTCGCGGCTAGCAGGCCGCGAGGATTCTGACGTCTCGGACGAGGTCCGCGGAATCTTGGAGGCGGAAGGAGTAGAATTGTTGCTGTCCGCGGAAGTTGAGCAGGTCGAGGGACGGTCCGGCGATCACCTGCGTGCTCGTGTGCGTACGTCGGACGGCGACAGGACGATCGAGGGCACCGACATCCTAGTCGCCGCCGGCCGCACACCCAACACGCACGGAATCGGCCTGGAAGAGACGGGCATCGAATTGACCCGCGCTGGCTACATTCGTGTCAACGAACGCCTTGAGACAACGGCGCCCGACACCTGGGCAATTGGCGAGTGCGCAGGGAGCCCGCAGTTCACCCATATCTCGCTCGACGACTTTCGCGTCATCCGGGAGAACCTGGGCGGCGGACGCCGCACCACCGAGGGGCGGCTCGTGCCGTATTGCATGTTCATCGATCCGCCCCTCGCCCGGGTGGGGATGAGCGAACGTGAGGCGCGCGACAATGGCGTGCAAGTGCGCGTGGCGAAGCTGCCCACGCGGGCGGTGTTGAGAACGCGGACAACGTCGGACAACACCGGGTTCATGAAGGCGCTCATTGGTAGTGACGATCGCATACTCGGCTTCACGATGATCGGTTCGGACGCGGGCGAAGTGATGGCGGTCGTGCAGACCGCGATGATCGCGCAGCTACCTTACACAACGCTCCGAGATGCCATCCTCACGCATCCGACTATGGCGGAAGGTTTAAACGTTCTGTTCAGCAACGTGCCGCGGTAGCGATCAGTACGCGACGGCGGGTGAGCTCGCTGTTGGAGTGCCATCATTGAAAGTTTAGGGTTCGACGAGAAAGCGCGAATCACGCCCAGCGCGCGGGGCGTATAAGCGCCCAATGCGCTGCGACCACGTCGCGAGTTCCTCTCCCTTCGATCGGGGCGCGACGGTGTGTGTGTGGACTACCCGTTGCATCCCGCCCACCGGTCGGCGATGGTGTCCCCGATGAGCTGGCAACCTGCGCTCGAGCCTGCCGCGGACGCTGGCGCGTGCCCCGGTCTCGACATCGTCATCTCCCCTCGAACGCGTGACCTCGGTAGATTCGAGGTGCGACGTCTGCACCGGTCTGCACGTGACGACGAGAGGCTGGAACCGATACAGCGGTCATGCGTAGCACAGTGAGCCAGGCGATTAGGTCCACCCTGGAAGTGGAGTGGGGGCAGTTCGAGGGGCTGGCAGCGGTGCGGTGTACCATTGGCGTCGCGGTACCGCTTCTCCTCGGTCTCGCGGTTGCCGAGCCGCTAATCGGTGTGTTCGGCGCCGCGGGCGCCGTTGGCGTTGGCTTCGGTTCCTTCCAGGGCGCCTACCGCGGTCGGGCCGCTGTCATGCTGCTCGCCGCCACCGCAATGGCGCTCTCGGTCTCGATCGGATCCCTCGCGGGTCACTCGAACACGGCCGCAGTCAGCGTCGCCGGGATTTGGGCGTTCACCGGCGGCCTTCTTGTGGCGCTCGGTCACGCCGCCTCATTCGTCGGACTCCAGGCAATCGTGGCTGTGCTGGTCGCTGGAGGCTATCCGTCGGACCTTGAAGGCGCCGCCGGCCGCGCAGCGCTCGTGTTTGGTGGCGGATTGATACAGACATTCCTGGTCGTGGTGATCTGGCCATTACGACGTTTCACTGTCGAGCGTCGAAGCCTCGCGGCGGTGTACAGAAGCTTAGCTAGCTATGCATTAACGATCACGGCACGCGACGTTCTGCCTCCGGAACCGCACACCTTTGCCAGCACGGCATCGCCGCTTGCAGACCCGCACCCGTTTGCGAGATCCGGTCAACCCTTTGTCTTCCAAGCGCTCCTCGACGAAGCAGAGAGAATTCGCGCGAGTCTTGCAGCCCTCGCGATTCGCTATCGGCGCCTCAAGGAGGCAGACCAAACCGGTGCGACTGTGCTGATCGATATCTCGGCTCAGGTCCTGGCAGAGATCGCCGCGGCTCTCGAGGAGGGGAGAGAGCCTCGCGAACCGCCTGGATTCTCACGGTCCCTCGCCGGCTGCGTCAGGCGGCTGTCGTCCGGGACCCCAGTCGAGCCGTTGCTCGGACAGATCCGCGCGGCGTGGCAGACGGCCGGCGTGTTGACTGACGCTCCGGGATATCTGGCGCCGCGGCACGAACACATAGCGGGTCGCCGAGGGCGACTGGCCATACGCGACGCCCTGATCACCTTGGGGGCCAATCTTACGACGCGTTCGACCGCCTGCCGTCACGCGATTCGTCTTGCAACGATCCTGACCCTTGCCGCGGCCGTAGCCAGGGTGTTCGAGCTCCCACGTGGCTACTGGCTACCGTTGACGATCGCTCTGGTGCTCAAGCCAGACTTTCACGATACGTTCGCGTTCAGTATCGCCAGGGTCGCCGGCACGGCGCTGGGTGCCGCAGGCGCCACGGCTATCGCTCTACTGTTCGCCCCAGGCCCGGTCGCACTGATCGTCCTCGTGCTCGGATGCGTGTGGGGCGCATATGGGTTCCGGATCGCGAACTACGGCGCAGCCAGTATCTGCATCACCGGGTATGTCGTATTCCTGATGACTCTTGCCGGAATTCCAGAGGTCACCGCCGCAACGGACAGGATCATCTACACGGCGATCGCAGGAGCGGTCGCGCTGTGCGCCTATGTCGCGTGGCCGACGTGGACTGCGACCGAAGCGCGGCCTGCCATTGGAGCGATGCTCGAGGCGCAGAGCGGATACCTCTGCGCGCTGCTTACGGCGTATGCGGACGCGTCGCAGCCAGACTTAGAGAGGCTCGACGAGATGCGCGCCTCCGCACGGCTGGCTCGGTCCAATGCCGAAGCCATCGTCGAGCGGATGCTCAGCGAACCGCGCTCGCGCGACGGGATGAGGGCTCGCACGGCGGTCGGAATGGTCGGTGCGATTCGACGGAATGCACTGGCCGGACTCTCGTTGCGTGCAGGGCTGGAGCGTGGCTTCCGCGGTCCGGTCTCCGGGATTCTGGAATTCGCATCATGGGCCGCATCCAGCCTGTTGATACTCGCGAATGCGGCCCGAGTAGGAGGTACACCGCCACCGCTCCCGCGGCTGCGGCAAAGCCTCGCCCTGGGCACGGGTTCAGAGAATGTCATCAGTGAGGAGACCGATCTCATCGTAGAGAGCCTAAATGCGATGGCAGAACTGCTCGCGAAGGAGGCGGCGATGGTGGAGATCAAAACAAGTCACCACCGCCCACGGGCCGTACAGGCGTAGCCCTGCGCCCCAACTCAAAATCGGTAGAGGATCTCGGTGCCAACAAAGTGGATGGTCTCGCTAGCGCCGGTATCCTCGATGAAGGCGCCCGCGGTGAAGATCGAGTAGGAGCCCGCTACCGACAGGTGCCGTCGACCTGATACTCTACGTGCACTTCGGCCTGCATGCCGATGTAACGCCATCGCCATTCTCGGGTCGGAGTTCATGCCGCCGAGCGCGTATATCCCGTCGTTTGTGCTCTCCCGCCAGTAGAAAGCCACGTTCGCCATCAGTTGGACCTTCTGAGCAAGTTGCACCTGTGCGGCACGAAAGCTCGCCATAGAGCGCGCCCCACGCAGCGTAGTCGTGAATGAGGTGACTGCCTTCGAGGGGCCGTGACGGTGCGTACCACCTCGTCTGCCCGTCGTTTGGGGCGCCGCGTCCGGGGCCGTGCTCTCCTCGTCTGCGGGCGGGTAGGTCACCGTCGCCGCGAAGCGACCCGTGATGATCTCGCCCCGGTTGTAGCTTCGACGTTGCCCTTCACGACCTGCTCCTCAAACAGAGATAGGGCACTGTAACCGGCGCCTCGGGGTCTGGTATCAAGAGTCTCACGAGCAGATAGTTTGCGAGTAGCACGAGCGAGAACCACAGCAAGTTCGTCTCGGCGGCGTCTCCGCACGTTCGCTACGATTCGGCGGACCCGGCCTCTTGTTGGTCTGGACCCGGCCGGTTGGCGGGGAGTCGCTATCGGGTCGTGTTAGCCGTCTCATCGAACTCATGTGTGACCTCCCGGAGGTCGAGTGCGCGATCAGGCGATCATGCCCCCTATGATAACTCGACCTCCTCGGGCGGCGAGGTTCATATCCACTTGCCGCTTGGCTAAACGTTCCGTCTCGGGGTCAACGGCACCCGTTGCCTGGTGCTGCCCTACTATCAGGCAACGGCGTGAGCCTTACTTGGTCTTCCTGAAGACGTCGAGCTCGACCTCGTAGCTCGCCTCGGGGCGCTTGAAGAGGTATTCGCCATGGCGGATCGATGCCAGCACGTCGGCGCGCTGGCGCACGGCCTCGAACGGCGTATCGGCGTCCAGCACCAGGAAGTTGGCCGGCTTGCCCTCTTCGATGCCGTACTGGTCGACCACATCCAACGTCTTTGCGCCGTTGTAGGTGATCAGGTCCAGGCACCTGTCCAGTTCGCCGAACGACATGATGTGTGCGAGGTGGATGCCGTTGTCGAGAATGTTCATCATGTTGCCGTTGCCGACCGGATACCACGGGTCGTTGATCGAGTCCTGGCCGAAGCAGACATTAATGCCGTTCTCCCACATCTCCTTCACCCGGGTCATGCCGCGGCGCTTGGGATATGTGTCCTGGCGGCCCTGCAGATAAGCGTTCTCGGTGGGATTGGCGATGAAATTCAACCCCGACTTCTGGAACAGTCCCATCATGCGGAAGGCGTAGGCATCATCCGCCGAGCCGAAGGAACAGGTATGGCTAGCCGTCGAGCGGGTACCGATGCCTTCGATCATCACCAGAGCGTTGAGCAGCTCGACGAAGCGGCTCAGCGCGTCGTCGGTTTCGTCGCAGTGCACGTCGATCAACTTGCCGTACTTGTCGGCCAACTCGACGGTGCGGTGAACGGACTTCTCGCCGAACTCGCGTGCCCACTCGAAGTGTGGGATGCCGCCGACACAGTCCGCGCCCATCTTGAGCGCCTCCTCGATCATCTCGTCGCCGCCCTTGTAGGCGTACATGCCCTCCTGCGGGAAGGCGACGATCTGGATGGTAACGTTGTCCTTGAGTTGTTCGCGGATCTCCAGCATCGCCTTCAGCCCGGTCAGCTTGGGATCATCCACGTCGATGTGGGTGCGAATGAACTGGACGCCTCTGGAAACCTCTTCCTGGATGCCCTTCAGCGCACGTTCTCTGGCGTCCGCGAGCGTCTGCGCTTTCTTGACATCGTGCCAACGCGCGATGCCTTCGAACAGCGTGCCGCTCGTATTCGTCGCGCCGGCGCTGCCGCCGGTGTACACGTAATCCAGGTGCAGGTGGGGATCCACGTAAGGCGGGACCACAAGATGGCCCCGCAGGTCGATCTCCTCATCTGCGTTGGGCAGACCCGTGCCGATTTGCTTGATGACGCCTTTGTCGACCAGGATCTCGCTGGCTTCATCGTGCTGCCGGTAGATGCGAGCGTTGGTGAACTTCTTCATGGCTTTCTCCCTTGATGGTTTGACAACGATACTCAGGAAGAGCGCAGGGTGCGCTTGGACAGGAACGCGAGGATGGTGGCCAGAATGAAGCAGACCAGTGACGTGTAGACGATGCCCCTGGCGCCGGTTTTCGGGTAATTGGTCAACAGCAACGCGCCAATCCAGGTGGCGATCATGATCGAGAAGTTGAAGACGCTGGATTGCACCGAAGTGGCCACGTCCTTGGCTTCTTCAACCTGTTTGCTGACGGCGGTCTGATACATCGTCACCAGCGGGCCAAAGGCCAGGCCCCACAGGAAAAACGCGAGATGCGAGATGACAGGGGTTCCCTTGAATGCGAGAAACATGGCCATTGAAACGCCGCCAATGGCGAGCATGACGACGATCAGGGGGCGCAGATGAGTGTCAATGAATTTCGCGGAAACAAAGACCGAGATGACCGACCCAATTCCGAAGATCAGTAACGCCAAGCCAATGCCGCCTGTGAAGCCGATTATGTCCACCAGCAAGGTGATGTAGGTGTAGATGCCGTAGTGAGCCGTGACCGACAGGAACGTCAACAGCAGAACGATCAGTACCGAAGTCATTTTCATCACTGCCAGGGGCGAATTGCTCTTGCTGAGCTTCTCGCCTTCAACGGAGGGCAGGTAGAAATACGACAGCACGGCAATGGCTACGACGATCAGCCCCAATACCATGAATTCGGTCCGCCAGCCGAACGTGATACCGATCGTCGTCATCGCAGGCATGCCGATGCTCACGCCCAGAGTGTTGCCCGACATGATGACCGTGATGGCCTTGCCGTGCATGTTTTCGGGTACCAGGCGCGTGCCATAGGCCGCGATCATGGGCCACATCACGCCCGCGCAAATGCCGCCGAGAACGCGGCAGGCAACGATGACGGCATAGGACGAGGAGAGGGCGACAACGATGTTGGAGGCCGCGAATCCGATCAGCAGCGCCATCAATAGCGTCTTGCGGTTGACCGCCAGGGTTGCGGTGACCACTGGGATGGCGGCAATTGCGGAAGCCAACGCATAGACACCGACCAGGAAGCCGACCTGGGTTTCGGAAACTCCCAGGCCCTCGGTCATCTGCGGCAAAATGCCCGACGGTACCAGCTCGGACAGAATACCGACAAAGGTAACACTGGCCATCAGGCCAAAGACAAACCATGATAGTTTCTGCCGTTCACCGGGTTGGGCAATCGCGGACACGTTGGCCCCCTTTCTGAGTATTGACTGGGTTTGGATGTCCTATTGGGTGGTTTTCGAAACCAATCGTCGCTCCGTCGGTCCTCCCCGGGGGTGGTCCTTTTCGGCGGCGGCGTCCGCTGACATCCGCGCGGGCTCGGCCGGTTTCCGGTCGCTGAACCACCGGACCACGTAGTAGAAGACCGGAGTCAGGAAGATGCCGCACGGTCACGCCGATCATGCCGTAAAACACCGCCGTGCCCAGCGTGCGGCGCATCTCGGCCCCGGCTCCTTGGGCGATCACCAGTGGGAACACGCCGCCGATGAACGGCAGCGACGTCATGATGATCGGCCGGAGGCGCACGCGCGCGGCCTCCACCGCGGCCTCGAACCGGGAGGCACCCTCCTGCTGCCGGTCACGCGCGAACTCGACAATCATGATGGAGTTCTTGCACGCCAGGCTCACCAGCACCACGAGACCGATCTGCATGTAGATGTCGATGTCCATCCGCGCCAGGGCAATGCCGGCGAGGGCGGACAGCAGGCACATCGGGACGACCAGGATCACGGCCAGCGGCAGCGACCAGCTCTCGTAAAGCGCCGCCAGCACGAAGAAGACCAGCACCACCCCGAGCGCGAACGCACTGAAGGGGTTTTGCTGTAAATCCCGGAGCGACTCGACCCTGCTGGACTGCTCCTGCAGGAAGCTCAGCTCCGTCCACTCGTAGGACATGTGACGGGGCAGTTCCCGATCCGCCAGGGCTTCCATGGTCGCCAGGACGTCGTCGGTGCTGACCCCAGGCGTTAATGGCGGCCGCCGGTAACATGTTGTACCGGGTGATCTGGACCGGCTCGGTGGAGTCGCGCACCTCGGCCACGGCTCCCACCGGCACCATGTCGCCGTTGGCGTTGCGGACCTTGAACTGGCGCACGACCTCCTCGTCCGTGCGGAACGGGCGTCGGCCTGGAGGTTTACCTGCCAGGTGCGGCCGAAGCGGTTGAAGTCGTTGACGTAGTAGCCGCCCAGGTACACCTGCAGCGCGTCGAAGACTTCGGTGAGCTCCCCCCATCGTCTTGACCTTGACCCGGTCCACGTCCACGTAGACCGGGGGAGTGCCGGCGCGGAACAGGCCGACGAGGCCGGGCTGCTGGTTGCCTTGGACGGCCAGGTTGTCCGCCTGGGCCTGCAGCGCGTCGAAGTTGACGTCGCCGGTCCCTTGCACCATCAGCTTGAAGCCGCCGGAGTTGCCGAGGCCCGGCACCGCCGCCGGCCCGAACACGTTCACGACCTCAGACCCGTCGCGGAAGTGGATCTTGTCCAGGTAGCCGCTGACGCGGGCTCGGTCGCAACGGACTTGATCGCGGCCGTCCGCCCGGTAAAGGCGTTGTAATCGACGACTTCGCGCTCGATCGGCCGGCTGACGTTGACCGCGGGGGGGCGGGACCTCAGCCAGGAAAGGCGCACTCCGCTCGCAGCCTGTTAACGCCGCGCCCAAGAAGAGCAGCACGGCGAGGAACCAGAACAGTGGGTAAGTCATCTTCATGACACTTCACCTTCAAGCCGTTCCCAAACAGTAGGGTCAAGCGAGAACCACAACTGCGCGCCGTCAGCGCATTTCTCCTGCCCCTCCAGAGTCGACGTAATCGACGGTATGACACGAGCGGTGATGTTGCAGTGACGGCAAACGCCTCGGAATGTATTCTAAGTACCATCGACGATCGCAGCTGCAAGTATCCTTCTTCGCTCTTTCGCGCTCCGCGCGCGAAACGTTCCCTGGAAACCGTCCAGCGCGCTAGTATCCTGTGATCAAGATGGTCGTTGGATGACGTTTGGACACTTTTGCAGTTCCCGCCGCTCCCATTAGGGATCCGGCTCGGGCTAACTCCGCGTCCCGCTCAAGTTGATGAGTGCGCGTTACACGCTTTCAGAATGACCGATGCGCGAGCCAAGGTGAGGACCCTGACGACCGCAGCGTGTCGCGGCCATTGCGTTGGTGCATTCGATGGTGGAGGAGGGCTGATGCAGTCAGCAGCGCGTTTGACGAAAATCCCATCCGACCCGTTCGCACGGTTGCGGCAGAAGGTGGCTCGGATGACAGGGGCTGGCGTCGACGTGATCAACCTCGCCGTCGGCGATCCGGTCGAGCCGACGCCGGACGTGATCATACGCGAGCTGGCACGCGCGGCGTTAGACCCTGGCAACCATCGCTACCCGACGAACGAAGTACACGGCACGCGCGGCTTCCAAGCCGCGGTCGCGCGGTGGTACCAGAAGCGCTACGGGGTGGCCGTCGATCCGGACATGGAGATCGTGGCGCTGTTTGGCTCGAAGGAGGGCTGTCTCCACTTCGCCTTGGCGCAAGTCAACCCGGGCGACACAGTGCTGATGACTGATCCCGGCTACCCGGCCTACAACGCCAGCGTCGTGATTGCCGGCGGCGAACCTGTGAAGGTCGCGATCCAGGCCGAACACGGCTACCGGCCAGCGTTGAGGGACATCTCGCCCGACTTGGCTCGAAGGGCGACGGCAATGTTTGTCAACTACCCGAACAATCCGACCGGTGCCGTGGCCACCATCGCGTTCCTGAACGAACTGGTCGACTTCGCGCGCAGCTATGACATCGCCATTTGCTACGACAATCCTTTTATCGAGGTCGTCTTCGACGGTGAAAAGCCGCTCAGTTTCCTGTCCGTTCCGGGTGCCAAGGACGTCGGCGTCGAGCTCAGCTCGCTGTCCAAGTCCTTCAACATGACCGGGTGGCGCATCGGCATGGCGCTCGGGAACCCCGACATCATCGCGGCAATCACGAAGGTGAAGGCGAGCACGGATTCGGGGATTTTCAACGCCATCCAGTATGCCGCTATCGCCGCCTTCACGCACTGCGAGGGCCATCTCCCACGCATGCAGCAAATTTATGCTCGCCGTCGCAATCTGGTGATCGCCACGCTACAGCAGACCGGTATCGAATGTGCGTCGCCCAAAGGCACCTTCTACCTATGGGCGCCGACGCCGAACGGCATGACGAGCATTGAATTCGCCGATCTGCTCCTCGACGAGGCCCGGGTCATCGTTGCTCCAGGCCGGGCCTACGGCGAGTACGGTGAAGGCTTCTTCCGGATCTCGCTGACCGTACCGGACGCCCGGCTCAGGCAGGCAATGGATAGGCTTCGGCATTCGCTGCGGGCGTGATTGTCAATAGAGGACCGGTCGTTCAGCGGCGAACTGGATTTAAGAGTCGCGGACGGCACTAAGCGATGGTGGCGTGCCCGGGGCTGCCGCACTGCGACGTCGAAACAGCGCCGCTCGTGCCAGCAACAGCGTCGTCACCGGGACGGTGATGGAGAGTAGGATGATGATGAGCCACGGAAAGAGCATGAGGCGGGCCTCGACCATCGAGAAGTAGAGAATGCCGGCGAGCGTCACGCACCAGCTGCCGAAGGTGTACGCGAGAGCGGGCGGATGCATGCGCAGGAAGAAGTCTTGCATCCGGAGGAACCCGATCGCGGAGATGACGACGAACACACCGCTCAGCACGAGCAACACGGCCGTCACCGCCTCGACCCAAAAGGCCACGCTTCCGTTCATTCGATCACCTCGCCACGCAGCAGGAACTTCGCCATCGCTGACGAGCTCACGAAGCTGAAGAGAGCGATGAGCAGCGCCCCCTCGAAGTAGATGGCGCTGGCGTGACGGATGCCGAGCACCAGCATCACGAGCATCCCATGGAAGTAGAGGAGGTCGAGCGCGAATATGCGGTCCTGTGCGCGTGGGCCGCCGACCAACCTCACGAGCACGAGGACCGAGGCCACCGCGTAGCAGCCGAGCGCGAAGACGATGGCGAAGGAGAGGATCGGGCTCATTCGAAGATCTCCTGCAGCGGCTTCTCGTAGCGGGCTTTGTAGCGGGCGACGAAGGCGGCCTCATCGTCGACGTCCCAGACGTGCAGCATCACCGCGCTGCGGTCGAATGCGAGCTCCGACCAAACCGTGCCCGGCACGACCGTCGTCACCATGGCCAGCGCCGCCAGTCCGTACGGATCGCGCAGCTCGAGCGGGATGATCACGAAGCCGGCGCGGGGCGTTCGCCATCGCCACGCCACGACGCCCCATGCGACCGCGAAGTTCGACATCAATACGTCGCGGCCGACTGTCAGAATGAAGTGCACGATGGTCAGCGGTCGGCGCACGCGCACCGGCGTCGGCCGCAGCTTCGCGGTCACAACCGGCACCACCAGCGCGAGCGCGATCCCCAGCAGAGCCTGGCCCAGGTTCGCCTCACGCGCCAACGCAAGCCACAGCGCGAGCAGCGCGGCCGACAAGAGCGGCGCGGGCACGAGCCGCTTCACGCTGGTCACCGCGCGGTCTCCGCGTCGGCGAGCTGCTGCGTCGGTCCCGGTACCGGCTTCGTCGACAAGACCGCATTGATGTAGGCTGCCGGCGCGTGAAGCGCCTCGGCGGTGGCGCTCGTGTAGCGGAGGACGCGCTCGGCGCTCACGGTGAGCCAGGCGCAGGCAAGAAGGAGCGCGAGGACGGGCACGCCCTCGGCGACGTTCAGACGGGGCGCTGTGCGGTCCGCCGGCGACCAGAAGTAGCGAATGCCCGTCCGTGTCATGGAGACGGTTGCGACCAGCCCGGAGAGGAGGAGGAGTGCGAAGAGCCACCAGATCGCCCCCGTGGGCGCGGTCGAAATGCCGAGTCCCGCGGATCTCGCCAGCGCCGCCATCAGCGTGACTTTGGCGACGAAGCCCGACAGCGGCGGCAAACCTGCCACGAGCACGGCGCAGGCGATGAAGGCCAGGCCGAGCAGCGCCAGCGGCACCGGGATGACGCGACCCACGAGGGCCTCCTCCTCGTCGTCGAG
>CAYVUV010000301.1:0-19820 GCA_964455095.1 uncultured Binatia bacterium (SeqCode) | reverse complement strand
GTGTGCGTGGGCGTCTGGGTCACCGGGGTGCAGAGCGCCAGGGACGCTGCGACCGCGGCCACCAGCTCCTCGATCGTCACGGTGCCGTTGGAGTCCGCATCGAGCGACTTGCAGGACGATACCGAGAACCCGCCCAATACGATCTGCACCCCGAGGATCAGCTCGTCGATCGTGACCCGGCCTCCCTCGTCGCAGTCTCCCGTGCAGGAGATCGCCGCCGCACCGCGCGGTCCACAGAGGCACAACGCGGCGACCGCGATGCGCGCCAACCACAGTCCGACGGGCGTCTTCGTGCTCACTCTTGTCCCCATCGTCCCCCCTCCGAGAAACTGTAGATTCGATCCGCTACTGCATTCGTTGTAGCCGACTCGATGCTCCAGTTGGAGTAGGTAAATGGAAGTCCGAGCGTGAGGACGAAAAACAGGCCGGACCGCCCGCTCGGGAGGGTGGTCTCGCGAACACGCAGCCGACTTTCCGAATGGCCGATGTCCGCCTAGCGCCGGGCAGCTGCCTGCGGCAGACAGGAGGCGGTATTTGTAACCGGTGACCGAGCCCAATCTTCCCTGGGGCCCGGTCACCGTTCACGTTGTCGTTCCTAGAAGTCGCAGGTGCTCGACGAGAAGGCGTTGCAGTCGACGTTGATCGCGTCGATCAAGTTGACGAACTGGCAGAAGCGGCACTCGACCAGGTCGATCAGGCATTGGTGCAAGCCCGCTCCGGTCTGTCCGTTGCACTGTCCGGGGAAGGAGACCGCGGAGACGCTGGTCGCCTCGCACTGCTCGTTGAGCGTGTCGAGCAGGTTCTGCTTGCGCTTGGCGAGCTTGCCCTTGGTGTCCGCCGCCACCGAGTTGAGCGCGGAGGGATTGTCGACGCAGTCCTCGAGGTCGACGCCCGCAGTGGCTCCGCCGGGGAACGGGTCCTTGCCGACCTTGAGGGCGTTCTTCTTGCACTTGACGAATTCGCGCCCCATCGACTGCATGAGCTTCTCGATCCGGTCGACGGTGTTGCGCTGGCAGACCGCCTCGTTGACGTTCGGGTCCTTCTCGAACAGGCCGTTATCGATCGGCTCCGCGCCGAAGACGTCGTGAATCAGCTCGACCTCGACTTCCGCCGCGGTCGTGCCGACGTAGGCGCCACTGGTGTAACCGAAGTCAGGCAGGCCCGGCCCGGTGCAGAAGTTCGTCTCGTCCTGAATCGTCTTGTCCTGCTTTTTCTGTACCTTGAGGCGCAGATCCTGGGTCAGACACTCCTCGGCGTCCATCGCTCCTGGAAGCTCGTTGTTGCTCTTGCGCTTCACGCACTCGACGTTTTCCTTGCCCTGCGCGGCCTGGACCTTGATGCCGTCCTTGTTCATCTTGTTGATGCACTTCTGTTGGTCGGAGCTCTGCACGTCCGCCCAGGCGACCCCGTGCAACAGCGCCACCGCCGCGACCGCGGCCAAAGTTCTGCGTCCTTCGATCATCGACGTTCCCCCTTCTCGCGTTGAGTGTGGCTTCCCGTATACCGGCGGCCGCCACCTCGCTCAATGGGTATTTTGTGTCCTTCTCCTCGGCAGCGCCGGCGCCCCCGATGACACGCCCCCGTCTTGACCATGCCGCATTCGGCGTGACAATCCATGGGATCCCATGGATTCCCCGACTTCGCCTCCCGAGGAGGCCCTCATCCTCGACGCCATTCGGCGCATCGTCCGCCTGTTGCGGCTGTCCTCGCACACCTCGCAGTCGCGCCTGGCCGTGAGCGGCGCGCAGCTGTTCGTGCTGCAGAAGCTGGGCGAATCGCCGCTGGCGTCGATCGCCGACCTGGCGCGCCGGACACTCGCCGATCCCAGCTCCGTTTCGGTGGTGGTGGCAAAGCTCGTGCAACGCGGACTGGTCAGTCGCAGGACCTCGAAAGGCGACGCGCGACGGGCCGAACTCGCCCTCACCGACGCCGGCCGGCGCCTGCTGCGGCGCGCCCCCGAGCCGGCGCAGGTTCGCCTGCTGGAGGCACTGGGGCAGCTGTCCGCCGCCGACCGGCGCGCCCTGGCGAAAGGCCTGCGCGCCTTCACTCGCGCCCTGGGCATCGACGCCGGAGGCGTGCCGCTCTTTTTCGAAGAGGAATCTGAGTCCCGTGCCCGACCACGCGATTGAGCGCGCGTCGACCACGGACGGGCTGCCGGTCGCACCGTCGATTCTGCCGGTGGTGGAGCAGGCGCAGCTGTCGCGGCAGGCGAGCGGCATCGACCGCCGGACCGTTTTCATCTGCGTGCTGGCCGTCGCGACGGCATTCGTCGCCGGCTGGCTGGCGAAGGGGCTGACAACCCTGATCGCCTTCATCACCAACGTCGCATTCTACGGGCGGCTATCGAGCCAGGCGGCAACGCCTGTAGGACACGCGCTCGGCGCCGCGGTGATCGCCGTGCCCGTGGTCGGCGGCATGATCGTCGGGCTGATGGCGCGCTATGGCTCGAAAGCCATCCGCGGTCACGGCATCCCGGAGGCGATGGAGCAAGTCCTGACCAACCAGAGCCGCATCCCGCCCCAGATGATGGTCCTCAAGCCGCTCTCCGCCGCGATCGCCATCGGCACCGGCGGCCCATTCGGCGCCGAAGGGCCGATCATCGCCACCGGCGCCGCGCTCGGCTCCACCGTCGGCCAGTACATCCGCACGACGGCCGACGAACGCAAGACGCTTCTCGCCGCCGGCGCGGCGGCGGGCATGGCCGCGACCTTCGGCAGCCCCGTCTCCGCCGTGCTCCTGGCGGTCGAGCTCCTCCTCTTCGAGTACCGCATGCGCTCCATTGTCCCCGTCGCGCTGGCGACGGCGACCGCCACCGCGGTGCGCATCGCCTTCGAAGGGGCGCGACCAGCGTTCCTCGTCTCCGCCATGGACCAGCCCGGGTCCGCGGCGCTGGCGGTGTACGTGCTCATCGGAGCCCTGGTGGGAATCGCCTCGGTCGGCGTCACGCGCGCGGTCTACGGCATCGAAGACCTGTTCGAAAAGCTGCCGATCCATTGGATGTGGTGGCCAGCGCTCGGCGGCCTGGTGGTGGGCGCCGTCGGCTTTGTCGACTCGCGCACGCTGGGTGTCGGCTATGCCAACATCGAGGCCATCGTCTCCGGGCGCATCGTCGGGCCAGCCCTTCTGTCGCTCATCGCGTTGAAATTCATCTCCTGGTCCATCGCATTGGGCAGCGGCACGTCGGGCGGCACGCTGGCGCCTTTGTTCACTATCGGCTCCGGCATGGGCGGACTGCTGGCAGCCGGCGTGGCATTCGCGCTGCCGGCGCTCGGCGTCGATCCGAAGATCGGCGCGTTGGTCGGTATGGCGGCGATGTTCGCCGGCGCGTCGCGCTCACTCTTGGCGTCGGTAGTCTTCGCGTTCGAGACCACGCGCCAGCCGCTCGGGCTGCTGCCGCTGCTCGGCGGCTGCTCTGCGGCCTATCTCCTCTCCAGCCTCTTGATGCGCGACTCCATCATGACCGAAAAGCTGGTCCGCCGCGGCGTGCGCGTGGTCTCCGACTACGCCGTCGACTTTCTCGACCAGCTGTGGGTGAAAGATCACGCGCGCCGGAGCCTGGTCACCCTGTCGGCCGCGCAGACGATCGCGCAGGTCCGGGAGTGGCTGCAGGCAGACGGCCGCGGCACCTCGCACCAGGGCTTTCCGATCGTCGAGACCGACGGCCGCGTGGTCGGCGTGCTCACCCGCAGAGATCTGCTGGCGGAAGACACGCCGCTGGACAGCGTCCTGCGGTCGGTGGTGAAACGCCCGCCCATCGTGGTCTTCGAAGACGAAACGCTGCGCCAGGCAGCCGATCGCATGGTCGCTACGGAGCTCGGCCGCTTAGTCGTGGTCACACGCGCGAAGCCCGCGATTCCGACTGGCATCCTCACCCGCAGCGATGTGCTGGCGGCGCACGGCCCGCGACTGGAAGCGCAGCGCAAGGCCGCGCACGCCGGTCGGACATAGCCTGACCAGCCGGCGAACCAACCGCCGCTCGCGCCAGGCGCCCAGGACACCCCGAGCACGCGTTCTACCCTGCGAGGACGCGGCGAACGGCGCCACGCCGGCGCGCCAGCGACCACGCCCCAAACGCAGCGAGGAGCCCGACAGCGAAGGCAACGCCCACGGGCGAGAGCACCGGCGCCGCGGCAATGCGCCCGAAGCGCGGCAGCACCTCGCCGGTGGAGGGCTTCCAGATCGCGCCGATCGCATAGCCGCTGAACTGAATGTGGTCGAGAATGCCGCTGGCGGTCGGGTCCGCGGTAATGATCAGCCGGTCGTTGACGAACCGGATGCCGGTGACGAGCAGCGTGCCGCCGACGTAGGGAGCCGCGGAGGCGAACACCACGTCCTCGCCGTCGGAACCGGGGCCGAAGTTCAGCGTGGACGTGGCCTGCAGCGTCAGGACGCCGAGGTTCGCCGATTTGTTGTCGGCGTCCAGCGTTCCACCATTGAAGATGAACGGGCCGGTATTGGGCAGCGCGTTGTCGGCCCCGAGGCGCATCACGCCGGCACTGAGCGTCGTGCCGCCGGAGTAGGTGCTGGGTCCGAAGATGATCGTGGTGCCGCTGCCGATGTGGCGAACGGCTCCCGGGCCGACGATCGGATTGTTGAAGGCATAGGCCGGATCGGTGTGATTGAAGTTGAGGATTCCGGTGCCGTCACCGAACTGAATCGGCGCGTTGAACGCGCCGGCGGCAGCTCCGGCGCCGATGTTGACGGTGCCCTCGGAGCCCGGGTCGTTGGCGATCGCCACGCCGGACAACATCGCGCTGGCGCCGTCGCTGACGGTGAAGACGTTGCCCGTGCTGGCCAGACCCACCACCAGGTTGCCACCTGTCCACTTCGAGCCGGCACCCGTGACCGTGACCGTGTTGTTCGCCGCGGCCAGGCCGTGGCCGATGAACTGGTTGCCCGCAAACGACACCTCGCCTCCGGCCGAGACCATGACCGAGTTGCCGGGCCCGAGCGTGCCGACGCGGATCGTGCCGGTGTTGGTCCACTTCGACCCAACGCCCATCACGGTCACCGTGTTGTTCGACGAGCTGGCATTGCGCGCCAGGCGGGCGTTGTGGCCCATGACCACGCCGCCGTTGGTGATCTCGAGCGAGTTGGTGTCGCCGTTGTCGCCGATGACCAGGGTGAATCCGGTAGCGACCTCGAACTTCGACCCGGTGTCCTTCACTTTCAGCGCGTTGCTCGCCGAGCTGGCGTTGAAGCCGATCACCACATCCTTGCTGGACAGCGCGGTGCCGCCATCCTCGACGCTGAACGTGTTGCCGCTGCCGTCGTGGCCAATCTCCAGGACGTTGCTGTTCGACCACTGCGAGTCCATGCCGGTGACGAGGACGGCATTGCTGCTGGACGTGCTGAAGTAGCCGAGGAAGCCGTTGGTCGTGCTCACCGCACCGCCGGCCAGCACGGTCAGCGCGTTGGTGGCGCCCTGGTGTCCGATCGCCAGGTCCGTGGCGTTCGTCCACGACGAGCCGGTTCCCGAAACGGTGGCCATGTTGTTCGACGACGTGGGCAGGTTGGCCATGTAGCCGTTTGCGCTCATGAGTGAGCCACCGCCAAGAATGGACAGGTTGGTCATCCCGTTGTTGTAGCCCACGAACGCGTTGTCGCCGGTGTTGACCGACCCGGTCACGCGCAGAGTTCCGCCCTCGATCCAGGTCTCGCCGGTGTAGGTATTGGTCGCGGCGAGCACCAACGTTCCGGCGCCGACCTTCGACAGACCGTTGGCGCCGGCAATTGCCGCGTTGCTGGTCGCCGTGGCCGCGGCGCTCACACTGAGCGGGTTGGCCGGGGGCGAAGCGCCCGTCAGCGTCACGCTCCCTCCGGCGACGGTGTAAAGGTCTGTCTCGAACCTCAACCCCGCCCCGGCATCGATGTTGGCGTCGGTGACGGTGACGGTCCCCGCCGATCCCTGGAACACGCCGGTGCGAGCCGGATTCCACACGGTCAACGTCGGCGCGGGGGTGGTCGTGCTCCAAGTCATCGCCACCGCCGACCAGTTGCCCGTGCCGCCGAGGTTCACGCCGTCGCCGAACCAGAACAGATCGAGCGCGTGCGCCCGGCTGGACAGGACCGGACCTGCGGCGCACAACAAGAACCCGATCAGCAGCCGCGTGCGTGAGCCCATCTCGAACCTCCTCGTCCACCCTGTCGATGCGTGGCCTGAGACGCGAGAACCCACTGCTACACGAAGATCTCAAGCCGCGTGGCAGCAGTAATACGGGCCGCACGACTCCGTCAATCGAACGAGACCAGGTACCGGGCCTACTTCTTCGCCTTGAACTCGCTGGCGTCGTCCGCGGTGATGTCGGCGACGTCGTAGTCGCCTTGCCAGCACGCCATGGTGTCGGCGCGCACCAGCTGGGCGACGACGGGGGTCGTTCCGATCGGCAACAAGCCGTCCGGCAGATTGCCCCCTTTCGCCTTCAGGACGATCTTCGCCTTGTCCTGCGCGCCGGCTTTGAGAATGCTCTTCTGCACGCCGTGCGGCAGCCGTGAAGGGTCGTTGTACTTGAAGCCCTTGTCGCCCTGGGACAGCCAGCCGGCGCCGGGAGGCAGGGCGAGCTCGCCGAGCACCGACGGCAGCGCGCCGCGGTAGAGGCACAGCGAATAGCGGGTCGAGGCGTCGGGCGAGCCGAAATCAACCGCCGCCGTCGCGTCGCCGTTGAGCCACTTCCAGAGCAGCTTGTCCTTGCCGTCGGACGCGTCATCGCGAATCTGCAACTTTGACTTGAGTGCGGCACGGCAACTCGTCAGCGGCGCCGGCTGGCAGACGTCCTGCGTGGCGCCGACCGCCGGATAGAGCACGTCGCGCCCGCCGCGGTCGTCGTTGCGCAGCGAGGTGTAGAAGAGCGCGTTCAAATCGCTCGGGATCTGGTTCATGACGGCCAGCGTGTCGAGGTTGGGCGACAGCACGATCGTCGCCAGCGGATCGGCGGGATCGACCAGGATGGCGTTGCCGGGGTCGGTGTCCGTGTCGAAGTTCTGCAGCGGTCCGTTGGCGGGGTGATGCAGGCCGATGGCGTGGCCGATCTCGTGCATCAGCAAGCGCCGGAACAGTCGCACCTGCTGCTCGCGCGTGAAGGCAGGAGCCACCCCGGCCAGGCGATCGGTGGCGATCAGGATGTCGGCGCCGTAGATCGTATCGCCGGCCAGCACCGCGCCGTTGGTCAAGGTGCGATTTGGCAGGAAGCTCCAGAGCATGAACGTCACGCCGAAGTTTGCCCCGCTGCTCGCAAAGTCAGGGTCCGTCGAGAGCACGGCGAAGAGGTCGAGCTCGGCGCCCGATGCGGGATCGCGTACGGTGGAAGCGTCGAATGTGACCTCGAACTGGAGCACCGGGCTCTCCCAGGCGGCGAACGCCGCCACCACGGCCGCTTCGATCTCGGCGACGTCGGCCGGCAACGCGCTGCCGGTGACGGCCAGCGCGATGTCCTCGGCGAAGTTGGTGGTGATCGACACCGCGATCTTGCCGTCCGCCAGGCCGCGGCCGCCGACCTCGGTCGCCGACCAACGAGGAGCGGTGGCGAGGTTGGGGTTCAGGCCGACATTGACGAATCCCCAGCTCGGTGAGGGCAGCGCGCTGCACAGCAGCGCCGCGGTGCAAACCATGAGGTGACGCGTGCGTCCCAACATTCTTACCGCTCCCGTTCTGTTCGTTGGCGTTCTTTCCGACTTGCGATCGCACTGAGCAACCAACTGATTCCCAGGTTGGACACCTCAACGCAATTGGGAAAAACCCCTAGATCGTGGGAAAAGCTCCAGGGATCGCCCGTGGCTCGTGCGGGCCTCGTGGTCCCGATGCGTTGCGCTGGTTGGCACCTTTCTTTTACAGTGCGCCCACAATGCGTATTCGCGATTTGTTCGACACGGGTGCACCCGTGTTTTCCTTCGAGTTTTTTCCGCCCAAGACCGAGGCCGGGGAGCGAGCCCTGCTGGCCACCATTGCCCACCTGCGCGAGCTCGAGCCGAGCTTCGTTTCCGTCACCTACGGGGCCGGCGGCAGCACCCGCGGCAAGACCATCGAAATCGTCACCACGGTCAAGCTCGAATACGGCATCGAGTCCATGGCCCATCTGACCTGCGTCGGCCACGACCGCAGCGAGATCGCGGGCATCCTCGACCACCTGCGCGACAGCGGCATCGAAAACGTCCTGCCGTTGCGCGGCGATCCGCCGCAGGGCGAGACCCACTTCGTGCGCCCGCGCGACGGGTTCGGCTACGCCAGCGAGTTGGTGCGCTTCATCCGCGAGCGCGACTACCCGTTTTGCCTCGCCGGCGCCGGCTATCCGGAGGGGCATGTCGAGTGCCCCGACCTCGACCTGGATCTGGAGCATCTGCGCCAGAAGGTCGCGGCTGGCGTCGACTTCGTCATCACCCAGCTTTTTTTCGACAACGCCGACTACTTTGCCTTCGTCGCACGCGCCCGGCGGGTGGGGATCACCGTGCCGATCGTGCCCGGGATCATGCCGGTGACCAATGCGCACCAGATCGAGCGCATCACCAAGATGTGCGGCGCCCGCATGCCCGAGGCGCTGCGCGCCCGCATGCGGGCGGTGCAAGACGACGAAGAAGCGGTGCGCGCGGTCGGCATCGCGCACGCCACCGAACAGTGTCGCGCGCTGCTCGCCGGCGGCGCGCCGGGAATCCATTTCTACACGCTGAACCAGTCGCCCGCCACGGCGGCCATCCTCGCCGACCTGCGCCGTTAGGGCTTGCGTGCCGACCATCGTCACCTTCACCCCGCTGCAGCCGCCGCAGCGCACACCCGTCACGGGCCGCGGCCGCTCGTTGCTGCACCAGTGCCGCGACGGCAACGGCCATAGCCACCGCCAGCGCCTGGCCCTCGGCAGCGTGCGCGGCGTGTATTACCTCGACGCCCTGTGCCTGCACTGCGGCGCGCACTTCGTCTGGGTCGACGACGAGGCCGCACCGCGGGACGAGCCCGGCGGCAAGAGCGGTTGAGCGACCTCGACCTCCCTCCTGTCCCCTCCGTGGAAAGGAGGGGGGAGCACAAGGCGCGGGGACTACGCCGCCGTTCGGCGCGCGGTGCGCACCGCGACCCAGAAGCTCGCGGCGGCAAACAGTGTCAGGACCGCCAGCGACAGCCACAGGCCTGGCATCGCCGCGACCGCGGCGGGTTGATCGAAATACAGCCCGCGGCGCAGCGCGGCCATGCCGTAGGTCAACGGGTTGATGTGCATCACCCAGCTCAACCACGGGGCCGCCCCGGTGGCGGGAAAGAAGGCACCGGACAGCAGCCAGAGCGGCAGCAGGATCAAGTTCATGATGGCGTGAAAGCCCTGCGTCGAATCCATGCGCCAGGCGATGATGAGCCCGAGGTTCGCCAACCCGAAGGCCATCAACGCCTGCACCACGATCACCAACCCCAGCATGCCGAGCGTGACGTGGATGCCGAGCAGCGGGGCGAAGAGCAGGAACAGGATACCCTGGACCAGCGCCAGCGTCGTACAGCCGAGGGATTGACCGAGCACGATCGTGGCGCGTGACACCGGGGCAACCAGGACGCCCTGCAGGAAGCCGGCCTGCCGATCCTCGACCACCGCGATGGTGGCGAAGATGGCGGTGAACAGCAGCACCAGCGCGATCACCCCCGGGTAGAAGTACACCATGTAGCTGCTCTGCGGCATGTCGGGCGTCCGAAACGAGGCGTTGAGCCCGCCACCCAGCAGCAACCAGAACACCAGCGGCTGTGCAAACGCGCCGACCAGGCGGCTGCGCTGGCGCACGAAGCGGATGACTTCACGCCACCACAGCGTCTCCACCGCGCGCCATTCGACAGCCGGCGCCGTGCCGCTTTGGGAGGATGCGCGCTGCAGGGTCAGCGCGCCAGTCGACTCGGTCATTGGCCCTCTCCGTTCGCGGCACCGCCCCAGAAGCGGGCCCCGGTCAGATGGATGAACACGTCCTCCAGCGTCGGCTTGCCGTAGGTCACCGAGGCGATCTCGCCGGGAAATGCCTCGACCAGATCGCGCAGAAACTCGTGCCCGCGCGGCCGCTCGGCGCGCAAGGTGCCGTCGACGACCGCCACCTCGCAGCCGAACCGCTCGCGGATGCGCCCCTGCAACGCCTGCGGATCGTGGGCGTGAATCACCACCACGTCGCCACCGACGGCGTCCTTGAGCTCGTCCGGCGTCCCCACCCGCACCAGTCGTCCCTGGTGCAGAATGCCGACTCGGTCGCAGTTCTCGGCTTCCTCGAGGTAGTGCGTCGTCAGCACCACGGTGACCCGCTCCTCGGCGCGCAGCTGCAACAGGTAGCGCGTGAAGTCGCGCCGCGCCGCCGGATCGAGACCGGTCGACGGCTCGTCGAGCAGCAACACGTCGGGTTGTGGCAGCAGGCCCTTGGCCAGCTCGACGCGGCGCTGTAGACCGCCCGACAGCGTCTCGACCCGATCGCCCGCCCGGTCGGCGATGCCGAGCCGGTCCATCAGCACGACCGTGCGCTCGGCCAGAGCCGGATTGGCCATGCCGTACAGCCGGCCGTGGTGGCGCATGTTCTCCGCCACCGTCAGCTTGCCGTCGATGCTGGGCCGCTGAAAGACGACGCCGAGCCGGCGCCGCGCGGCGTCGGGCTCGCGCGCGAGGTCGTGGCCGCACACCTCGGCCGCGCCGCCGCTCGGGCGCACCAGGGTCGAGAGAATGCGGAACAGCGTCGTCTTGCCGCTGCCGTTCGGCCCCAGAAGCCCGAAGATTTCCCCGCGCCCGACCTCGAACGACACGTCGTCCAGGGCCCGGCGCTCGCCGTACTGCTGACTCAGTCCTCGTGTGGCAATCGCGTGTTCCATTGATAGCCGCGCATCCTGCCATACGCGCGCCGCGGGGCATAGGGCGCGAGGGCTGGTTTCGGAGCGTGCGCCCCTCTGCTACGAAAGGCGCTCGCATGACGAGCCTGCATCGATCCCGTCTCGGTTCACTGGCCGCCCTGTTGGGGCTGGCCGCCGCGCTGCTGCCGGGCTGCGGGACGCGCACCGCCGCCCTGCCCGCCCCTCTCGACCCGGTCGTCGCGATCGCCCCCGCGCCGCGCCCCGCCGGCCGCACCGTCGCGCTGGTGATCAACGGCGGCGGGCGCAAGCAGAGCAACTACCAATCGCACCTCCACCACGTGAAAGAGCTCATTGCATTGCTCTCCGAGGGCGGCATGCCGGCCGCCGACATCACCGTATTCAGCGGCGACGGCGCCGATCCCGCCCCCGATCTGGCGACACGCGATATCACGCCCGGCGGCATGTTCTGGCTGCTGCCCGAGGCGGGGCCGGCCGCCGCCCTGCGCCCGCAGGTGGACTACGTCGATTCCTCGGTCGAAGGATTCGCGCTGCGCCCGGCGCGCCGGCCCGAGCTCGAGGAGTGGTTCAAGACCGCCGCCGGCCAGCTGCACGCCGGCGACACATTGCTGCTGTACGTCACCGATCACGGCGACCGCAACAAAGAGGACCTCGCCGACAACACCATCACGCTGTGGAACGACAAGCTCAGCGTCGGCCAGCTGCGCGACATGCTCGCACCGCTCGACCCGCAGGTGCGGGTGGTGATGTTCATGTCGCAATGCTTCTCCGGCTCCTTTGCCAACGCCATCTATCCCACCGGCGACCCGCTCTTGCCGGCCGGCAACGTCTGCGGCTATTTCGCCTCGACCGCCGATCGCCCGGCCTACGGCTGCTATCCCGAGAACCGCGGTGTCGATGGCGTCGGGCACTCGCACCACATGTTCGAGGCCACCGAGGCCCTGGGCAACCTGCGCGAAGCGCACCGGCGCGTGCTGGTCACCGACGATTCCCCCGATGTGCCGCACACCAGCGCCGACTTCTTCCTGACGCGCTTGCTCGAGGCCGAGGCCGCCCGCCGCGACGTGTCGTTGAACGTGGTCGCCGACGAGCTGATCGCCGAGGCGTGGACACACAAGGCCGACTGGGAACCGGAGATCCGCCTCATCGACCGCATCGGGCAGACCTTCGGGACGTTCAGCCCGCGCTCCCTGGCCGAGCTCGAGAAGCAATCGGCGGTGCTGCCTGCCGTCAGCGCGCAGTTGCGCACCTACTCCGATCGCTGGCACGAGGCGCTCGCGGCGCTTGCCTACGAAAACATGCAACGCTTCCTCGAAGCGAATGCCAACTGGCGCAAGCGGCTCGAGCCGGCGCGCCTCAAGGCACTCACGGCCGCCGAGCGCCGCGCCGCCGCCGACGAGCTGCTCGCCGACCTGCTGCCGTACACCGAGCGCGACCGCGAGCGCTACGCGCGCCTGCAGGTACTCAAGCAGCGCGCCGACGACGCCGGCAGCGCCAGCTATCGGATGGAAGTCCGCCTCGGCGTCGTGCTGCGCATGCGCATGCTGCTGCTCAGCATCGCCGGGCGCGAGTACCTGGCGCACCACGGCAGTCCCGCCGAGCGCACCGCGTATGGCGAGTTGCTCGGTTGCCAGGATCTCGCCCTGCTGCCGGTGGCGCGGGAAACCTCGGCCGCGGCCCTGCCCGCGCCGCCCAGCTTTCCGCCGCTGGTCGAAGACCAGCAAGTCGTCAACGCCGTGATGCCGGCCTGGATGGGCATTCGCTACCGGCCGCTGCAGGACGCCGAGCGCAAGAAGGCACAGGCGCCGCGCGGCGCGGTGGTGGTCATCACCGTGTATCCCGACTCGCCTGCCTCCACCGCCGGCATGCGCGTCGGCGATCTCATTCTCGGTCCGCCCGGACATCCATTCGAAGAGCCCAATCAAGTGCGCGAATGGACCATGCGCAGCGAGATCGGCGAAGCCTATCCGCTCGACGTGCTGCGCCAGGACAAGCCGCAGCGCGTGACCCTGCGCCCGGGTCCGTACCCGATGGCGATGCCGGAGCTGCCGGGTCCGCCGAAAGTCGGCAGCGCCGCGCCGCCGCTCGACGTCGAGCTGGTGCGCGGCGCCACAGCGCTGGCCAGCGGCAAGCCGCGCCTGCTCTTCTTCTGGGCGACCTGGTGTCTGCCGTGCAAAGCCGCGCTGCCCGAGGTATTGGCGTTTGCGGCGGCGCGCGGGGTCGAGGTGGTCGCGGTCACCGACGAGCCGCGCGAGACGCTGGAACCGTTCTTCAAACAGTTCGCCGAACCGTTCCCCGCCATCGTTGCCACCGACCGCTTCCGCGTCACGTTTCAAAACTACGGCGTCAGCGGCACCCCGACATTCGTCCTCATCGACGCCGCCGGCACGGTGCAGCACTACCAGACCGGCTACGCGCCCAAGGTCGGCCTCAAGATCGACGGCTGGCACTGGGAGAAGGAGCCGAAGAAGCTGACCAGCCAATGAGCGACGCACCGACTACCTACGAAGGCGGCTGCCACTGCGGCGCGGTGCGCTTTCGCGTCGTCGTCGAGCGCCACGAGGCCACCGAGTGCAACTGCTCGATGTGCCGCAAGAAGGGCTTCCTGCACCTGATCGTCCCGCCCGAGCGCTTCACCCTGCTGTCCGGTGCCGCGGCGCTCTCGACCTACCAGTTCAACACCGGCGTCGCGCGACACACCTTCTGCCGCGTCTGCGGCATCCACGCGTTCTACACGCCGCGCTCGCACCCCGACCAGGTCGACGTCAACGTGCGCTGTCTCGACGGCGACGCAGCGGGCCGTTTCCACATCACCCAGTTCGACGGCGCCAACTGGGAAGCGAACATCGACCGCATCCGTTGAGCGGGTGCCGTTCCGTTTGGGAGGGCTCTGCTCCCGCGGAGCCTCCCGGGAACATCGCAGCGCGGCTCGGCAGGAGCCTCGCCCTCCCGGGAGAACGAACAGACGAAGGCGGCGGCGCGCCTCGTACGCGCCGCCGCCTTCGCAGGTTGCGGAGAAGTCTTACGGACCGACGACGCGCAGCTCGACGCGGCGGTTCTGGGCCCGGCCCTCGTCGGTCGCGTTGGTCGCCACCGGCTGCGTTTCGCCGAGGCCGGCGACCTGGATGCGCGATGCGGCCACGCCACCGGCGACCAGGTAGTCGCGCACAGCCTTGGCGCGGCGCTCGGAGAGTCGCTGGTTGTACGGCTCCGTGCCACGGCCGTCGGTGTGTCCTTCAGCAATGACGGCGATGCCGCCCTCCTGCTTCAAGATCGAGATCGCCTCGTCGAGGATCACCCGCGCATCGGGGCGGATGTTGGACTTGTCGAAATCGAAGTTGACGCCGCGCAACACGATCTTGCGCTTCATCGGCGGCGGCGGTGGTGGCGGCGGCGCGGCGGCCACGACCGGCGGCGGCGGTGGCGGCGGCGGTGGCGGCATGAAGTCGTACGACAGATCGATACCGGCCGTGACGTACTTCACGTCCTCCTGGTGGTGCACGCGCTGATAGAGGCGATTGTAGCGGCCGAAGAAGCCGAAGCGGACCGGATCGACAAGCGGGAAGTTGAAACCGCCGCCCGCCGTCCATCCCCATGACGAGTCGGTGATGGACGAGTGCGGCGCCAGGCCGGTGAAAAAGCCCGCGCCGCCCATGGCATACAGCTCCAGCCGCTGGATCGGGAAGGCCACGCGGGGCCCGAGCGTACCGCCGACCGCCCAGGTGGCGTCGTCGTCCAGGATGTTCGGCCGATCCTCATTGGGCACACCGAGGATCTGCAGCTCCGCCTGGCCGCCGATGTACTTGTTGAACATGTAGCCGGCGTAGGGACTCAGCACGCCGCCGGTGTTGCTGAAATCGCGGAACGCGCCGATCGGCGCCACGGCGCCGATGTTGACGCCCGCGATGGGATGGCCGTCGTCGGCGCGCGATGCGCCGCTCCAACCCAAGACGCCAGCCGCCAGGACAAGCGAGACAACCACTAGTCGTTTCATCCCCCACCTCCTGATCAAGTGCGCCTGCGACGGAAATCCGTGCGCGCGTCGTCCTCGTGGCGAAGATTACCAGCAGCCCCACACCCGTCAAGCCGGCCGCGCCTTTTTTTATGGTGACGGCAGCGCCGCGCGCCGCCCGACCTCACATCTCGCGGCGGCCTTCGAGCGCCTTGCCGAGCGTGGCCAGGTCGGCGTACTCGACGTCGCCACCCATCGGCAGCCCATGCGCGATACGGGTGACGCGCACGCCGAAGGGCTTGATCAACTTGGCGAGGTAGAAGGCCGTCGCCTCCCCTTCGGTGGTCGGATTGGTGGCGATGATCACCTCGCGCACGGCGCCGTCGCTCAGCCGGCGCAGGAGCTCGGTGATGCGCAGCTCGTCGGGGCCGACGCCGTCGAGCGGCGCGAGCGTGCCCTGCAAGACGTGATAGCGGCCCTTGAACCCGCCCGAGCGCTCCACGGCGGCCAGGTCGGCGGCCTCTTCGACCACGCACAGGACCTCCGCGCTGCGCCGCGAATCGGCGCACAGCTCGCACGGGTCGCTCGCCGCCATGGCGCAACACACCGAACAGACTCGCAGGTCCTCATGCAACGCCCCGAGCGCACCCGACAGCGCCTCGACATGGCCGCGATCGGTGCGCGCCAGGTGAAAGGCCAGCCGGGTGGCGGTCTTCTCGCCGATGCCCGGCAGCCGCACCAGCTCCTGGACCAAACGCGCCAGCGGCGCCGGAAGCGCCGACATCTCAGCTCAGGCCAGGGATCGACAGGCCGCCGGTGATCTTCTTCATCTCGTCGGCCATCAGCTGTTGCGCGGACCGGATGCCCTGGTTGACCGCGGCGACGATCAGATCCCGCAACATCGCGGCGTCACCGCTCGCCAGCACCTGCGGATCGATGTGCACGGACAGCACCTCGAGCCGGCCGTTGACCGTCACCTTCACCATGCCGCCGCCGGCGCTCGCATCGACGGTCTTGGCGCCCGCCTCCTGCTGCACGCGCGCCAGACGCTCCTGCAGACCCTGCGCCTGCTTGACGATATCGCCCAGGTCGAAACCCTTGCTCATTTCTCCTCCTGCCGGCGCGGCTTGCGCGCGCGCACCTCCGCCACCTCGCCACCCAATATCTCCATCGCCGCGCGCACGGCGGGATTGCCAAGCGCCGCCGCGGTCAGATCGGCCTTCGGCTCCACGGCCGCCACCGTGGCGGGCGCGTTGCTCTGCGCCGCGCGCGCGGCCACCGTCAGGCGCAGCTCGCGGCCGAAGAAGCGCGCCGCCAGGTCCTCGATCTCCGCCACGTGATCGCGCCGCGCCAGGTAGTCGAAGCGAAAGCCGCTCGCCGCGGCAATGTGCAGCAGCGGGCCGTCGAGCTTCACCAGCTCGCAGGTGCCGAGGTGATGCGCCAACGTCGGGCGCTCGCGGGTGACGAAGCCGATGAACTCCTCCCAGGAGCCCGCCGCCGCCGGATCGGCCGGGGCCGCGGCAATGCTCGCCGTCGGCGCGCCGGCCACCGCGGCGCGCGCGGGAGGGCTCTCGCTGCGCGGCGCCGGCGCCGCCTTGCGCACTGTCGCCTCAGCACTCGCCGCGGGCCGTGCCCCGGTAGGCGTCGGCGCTCCGCCACGGCGCAAGCGCACCTCGAGCTCTTCGATACGCCCCAACACGTCGTCCAGCGGCAGCAACGGCACCAGCGCGGCGAGCTTGATCAGCGCCATCTCCAACACCAGCTTCGGATACGGCGAGCGCCCGATCTCCTCGTCCGTCTCCTGCAGGATGCGAAAGGCGCGATCGCAGTCGTCGCCGGCCACGCGCTCGGCTTGCTGGCGCAGGGCCACGGCCTCCTCCTCCGCCACCTCGGGCAGGAGCGCGCCATCGCCGAGCTTGGCCACCGCCAGGTTGCGGAAGTGCTCGAGCAGGTCGCGCGCCAGGCGCCGCATGTCGTAGCCCTGGTCGTAGACCGCGCCGAGCAGCTGCAGCGCGCGCCCGCCGTCGCGGCCGATGAGCGCGTCGGCGAGGTCGAAGATCAGACGGCGGTCGGCGATGCCCAGCGTCGCCAGCACGGCGGCGTCCTCCACCGCGCCGCTGACCCCGGCCAGCACTTGATCGAGCAGCGACTGCGCGTCGCGCATGCTGCCCTCGCCCTCGCGCGCCAGCACGTACAGCGAGCGGTCGCTGATCTCGACCTGGTCGGCGGCGGCGATCGCGCGCAGGCGCTCGACCACCAGGCGCAGCGGAATGCGGCGGAAGTCGTAGCGCTGGCAGCGCGATTGCACGGTGGCCGGCAGCTTGTGCGGGTCGGTGGTGGCGAAGATGAACTTGACGTGCGCGGGCGGCTCTTCGAGCGTCTTCAGCAGCGCGTTGAAGGCGCTGTTCGAAAGCATGTGCACTTCGTCGATGATGTAGATCTTGAAGCGGCTCTTGGCGGCACGGTAGCGGACGTTCTCGATGATCTCGCGCACGTCGTCGACGCCGGTATTGGAGGCGCCGTCGATCTCGAGCACGTCGACAGCCGCGCCGGCGGTGATCTCCTGGCAGTTCGTGCAGACATTGCACGGCGTCGGCGTCGGGCCCTGTTCGCAGTTGAGCGCCTTGGCCAACACGCGCGCCGCGGTGGTCTTACCGACCCCGCGCACGCCGGTGAACAGGAACGCGTGCGCCACGCGGTTGGCGCGGATGGCGTTCGCCAGCGTGCGTGAGACGTGCTCCTGGCCGACCAGGTCCTCGAACGTCTGTGGGCGCCAGCGGCGGGCCGAAACGAGATACGACATCGGCGCGCGCCCCGGGGACGGGCACCAGAGATAGCTAGGCTTCCCCGCGGCACAGAGAGTGAGTCGGTACCGCTGCTTCCTTCCGGACCTGACGGAGTTCGCGACGCTCTCTTGCGCGGGACCTAGCTATCACGGCTGCCCATCCTCTCTCGGCTCGACTCCTCAATTACTAGCGCGCGCCACGGCTCGCTTCAATGGTGCCGACGGGCGCGGCAACGGAGAGGGAGGGATTCGAACCCTCGATAACTTTTGGGTATACGCGCTTTCCAGACGCGCCCCTTCGGCCACTCGGGCACCTCTCCGCATGGCGCGACCGGTTGTAGCCGCGCCCGAATGAAAGAGCAACTATGCGTCCGTCACGGCGCGCGCGGCGGACTTGCCGTCGCGGTTGCGGTCGCCACGTCCGACGCTGTCGCGCTCGGCGTGGGCGTTGCGTCGGGCGGTTGCGTTGACGTCGCAGACGGTGGCGGCGTCGCCGGACACCCGTTCAGAGAATGCCCCACGGCGCCCACCAGCTCGTCGATGGACACGCGGTCGTCGCGACGATCGAAGTCCAACCGTTCACACGCCGCCACTGGCAACACCCCGAGCGCGATGTTGACGCCCGTAACCAGCTCGTCGATGCGCACCATGTTGTCGGCGTTGCAATCGCCGGCACAGCCGTCGATCGGCATCTTGGTCGGTGTCGGCGAGCCCACCGTGCGGGTGCGCGTCACCGTGCGCGTCAGGGTGGCCGTTCGGCTGGGGGTATTGGTGGGACCCTGGGTGCGCGTCGGACGCGTGGTCGCCGTTCGCGTCCGCGTCACCGTCGGCGTGCGGCTCGGCGTCGGCGTCTGCGTGTCCGCCGGCGCATTGGCCCAACCCATGTCCTGCAATGCCTCGAGGGCCAGGCCGACATCAGACGACGGACCCGTATCGAACGGCTCCATGAGCTCGTCCGGGCTGCAGGCGACGCTCCAATGGGACACCGATGCCCCGTCCTGAAAGACGGCCGGGGCCCATATCTGGACGTGGCCGTTCGCGCTCACCCCCGCATTCAACCGGTCGCTCGCCGCGATGACGCGCGGACCGACCCAATGCAGGTCCGGGCCGGCAATGCTGGCCGCCCGGCGCTCGGCGTTGGACATCTCCGGAAACAGCTTGCCGGTGCGGTGATCCTCGAGCAGCAGCATGAACGCGTCGTCGAAGCCCTTGAATTTGCGCCCTTGCGCATCGAGCAGGGTGATGAAACCGAGACCGTGGCCGAGCTCGTGGAGGACGGTCGTCACCAGGTCCGGATCGTCGAATTGGGGTTGCCCGTCGAGACCCATGTACCATTCCGCCGGAAACGTACATCCGTTGCCGAGCACGCTGTTGAACGAGGCCGATATGTCGTCGCCGTCGCCGCAACCCGAGTCGAGCGGCGGACAGAGGTCGACGCCCGCCAGCTTGTCGGCCAGCGCGTCGACATAGTAGGTGCCCGGCCGCGGGGCACCGACAAAGTCGATCTGCGGGTTGTTCGGGCCGGCGGAGCCGAGCACGACCGAGGTGTTGTCGCACTCGAGCGGGTCGAACGTCGCCCCGACGCGGATCGTCACGTTGCTGTCGAGCATCTGCGCCCACAGGTTGGCGGCGTGGTCGAATGCGATCAATCGCTGCTGCCCGAGGGTGACACCGTTATTGCCACCGACCGGCGTCGCCGGCGTCGGGTCGTTGAAACCCTCGTTGCCGCCGTCGCGGTTGATCACCTGGATCACGGCTGCGCCGACGGGATCCCCGCCCGTCAACAACACCGCACAGATCGCCGGAAGCCACAATCGCCGCGGCCAGCGCACGCGTTCAGTCCCGGTCCGCGGTGGCTGGCGGGTTGGCGATGCACTGCGTCGTCACGGTTCCGTCCGCGTTGCGGCGCATCACGATGCTGGTCCGGTAACGGCCCTGCAACGGCACGTGCATTCCGCCCGCCGCCGTCGTGCCGGGGACCTCGACCAGCCCCTCGTCCGACCAGATCGACCCCGCCGCCGTCGTCGCGGGTGGGGGCTCGTCGGCTGGCGGCGGTTGTGCCAAAGCGACGCCCTCAGCCCAGACACCCAGAAGGGCCACCAGCGCCCACCGCCGCATACGCCGTCGAGATCCGCAGCCCCTGGCCGTCCTCACATACCCGCCCATGCCGTCCCTCCTGCAAACCGCCGCCACCTTACGCAGCGCGCTCGCCTGTGACAACGCCTGAGGGAATGGCCAGTGCGGAAGGCGGGAAGAAAAAAATGGCGGGTCGCCTCGGACAC
>CAYVUV010000300.1:0-10007 GCA_964455095.1 uncultured Binatia bacterium (SeqCode) | reverse complement strand
CTCCATCGATGATGATGTGTGGACGTATTTCGACGGTCCGGGGGTGGGCTCGATCGTGCGATTTTCGGACGACACGGTCGCAGCGATCGAGTCGACGATCCTGCCGTGACGAAGATCTGCGCAAGGCGACCTGACCGATTTCGGTCCTGGAGCTCTTCGGCGAGCCGTAGTCCCGTCCGCCTGGCGCGCGGGCGGCGACGGGAGTAGGAAGGGCGCCGGAGGGAAGCGCCATGCTCTATCTGCTCGTCAGCTGGTTTCTCGGTGCGCTCAGCCTGGTGATCGTCGCCAACGTCGTTCCCGGCATCCATGTGCGCAGCTTCGGCACGGCGCTGATCGCGGCCATCGCGATCGGCCTGGTCAACGCGACGATCGGTTTGGTCTTCAAGCTGCTGACGTTGCCGCTGACGATCCTGACTCTGGGCCTGTTCCTGTTCGTCGCCAACGCGTTCATGCTGATGATCGCGGCCGGATTGGTGTCGGGATTCAGCATCGACGGGTTTCTCCCGGCCCTGCTCGGCGCGATCGTGCTGGCGATCGTCCACACCGTGCTGCGCAATCTGGTGTTTGGTTGAGGCGCGCGGTCAGACGGCGGGCAGATCGTCGGCGTCGATGCGCTCGATCATGTCGAGCACCATCTGCAGCATGACGCCGAGCGATGCCGGCCGCACGTGCTCCAACGTGTCGAGCCGGGTGTGGTAGTTCGGCACCAGCCGCGTCGCGTCCTGACAGAGCAACGCCACCGACGGCATGCCCATGAGCGAAAAGGGCGTCGCGTCGGTGGCGCCGAGCAGCAGCGTGTGCTCCTGGATCGACCAGCCGCGTTGGGCGGCGACTGTGTGCGCCAGGCGGACCAGACGCGGGTCGTGGCGCGCGCCGGTGAAGATCTCGCGGTTGAGCACAGTGAGAAAGCGCTCGTCGTACACGCCGTCGACGAATAGGCCGTACGTCGGCACCACGCTGAGCTCGTGTTGATGGGTCGCGGCGTAGCGCTTGGCGCCGCGCAGCCCGGCCTCCTCGGACGACATCGCGATCAGGCGCACCTCGGTGTGCGCCAGCGCCGGCTCGCCTGCCGCGCCGGCATCGGCCAGCGCCTGCGCCACCCCGGTCAGCACGCTGATGCCGGCGAGGTCGTCCATCGCGCCGGGCACGACCGAGTAGGTGTGGAAGAAGAGGTTGAGGCCGACGAACGGATACAGCCCCATGCAGACGTAGCCGATGACGTCGAACGCATGCGCGTCGGGCGTCGCCGACAGGCTCTTGGCCAGGCCGCCGAACAGCGGTACGAAGACGGCGGCAAAACCGAGCAGCATGATCGGGACCGAGGCGGCCTTGAGGAAGTACCAGAGGTTGAACTCGTAGGCCGAGTCCTGATGCGCGCTGACGATCACCCGCCGCCGGACGGGGCCGCGCGGCCGGATGACGGCGATGACGTTCTCGCCCTCGGCGACCGGGAAGAGGGGGTCGATGAATTCGCGGTAACGCACCAGCTCGAGGATGGTCAGCAGCGCGCACGCTCCCGCCAGCACCATGCAGAGCGGCGCCGACACCCAGTAGAAGATGGTCGCGCCCAGGTACAGCAGCGCCGCGAACGGGATGAAGCCGAGGAACGCTTTGGGATGGCAGCTGAAACGCTGCGTGCGTACCTCGAACCCCGCGGCGCGCCAGCGCTCGGCCAGCCGCTGGCCCAGGCGCTGCTCGTTGGCGCTGCACGACTCGCGCGGGCCGATCTCGCGCAGCGCCGAGTCGATGAATCCGTACATCTGGTCCTGGTACTCCGACGCGGCACGCATCGGACGTACATGCCGCACTTCGCGGTTGGAGTCGAGGTCGCCGCTTCGATAAGGGAGACCCGAACATGATGAGGCGGATCGGCATCGCCCTGCTGTGGGCCGTGGGCTGTTACATCGCCGGCGCGTTTGTCGGCGGCTGGCTGGTGTCGACCTTCTCCAGCAACACGCACGACCGCGCGGTGGAGGCCGCCATGACAGGGGCCTTCGTCTTCGGCCCCGTCGCGGCGCTGATCGGCTTCGCGATCGGATTCGCTTGCTCGGGAGCCGTCAGGGAGTGACGAGCAGCACGCGCTCGGGGCCGATGCTGACGCGGCGGCCGCAGTGCTCGCGCTCGGTCATCGCCGCGGCGAGGTGCGGCTCGTTGCTCGCGCCGAGGGTGCGGCGGCCGTCCGGCAGGTCGCAGACGGCGACGGCGCGCACGGGCGTGTCGCCGTCGTAGAGCACCGTGTACGACGCGATCGTCGCCGGGCCTTTGTAGGCGTCGATCACCTCGACGGTCGGCATCGCCGCGGCGACGTCGCGCGTGACGTCGGCGAAACGGCATGGTGCCGCCGGCGGGCGCGTCGACCACAGGCTGACCCCTTGCTTGGTCAGCATGCCGCTGACGGCAGTGACCATGCCGGTGCCGGCGCGATTGGCGCGCAGGACTTCGGCCATGCGCACCACGGCCTGGAGCACGAAGTTGTTGAGCGGGCCGCCGGCGAAGGCCATGCCACCGGTTACGGTGAGGGCGCGATCGGCGGCGACGCCGAGCTCGCGCACCTGCACGCGCACGGCGACCGGGAAGCAGCTGTAGAGCTCGAGGTGTGCGACCGCATCGATGCCGAGCTGGGCGTTCTCCAGGGCGCGCTGTCCGGCGAGGCGGAAGCCGTGCGAGCGATGCAGGTCGGCGCGCGCCGACAGCGGCACCATGTGGTTCGAATCGGCGATGGCGAGCGGGTAGACCCACTGTGCCTCCGGCACACCCGCCGCCCGCGCCGCGGCCACCGAGCACAGGATCAGTCCCGCGGCCTGATCGACGTTCCACTGCGAGTTGTGCAGCTTGGCGTAGGGGAAGGCGAGCATGCGGTTGCCGGCGCTGCCGCCGACCAAGGCGTCGGCGCTCACCGGGGTGCGGCTCCAGGCCTGTGGATTGTCGGCGGCGGCGCGGCTGAAGCGCGCCCACATCTCGGCGATCGCGCGCCGGTGCGCCGCGAGGCCCACGCCCTCGGCGTGGCGCAGGGCGTTCTCCATGATGCTGTACTGGTTGACCGGCATCATCAGGCCGAGCTCGGCTTCGAGCGGGCTCCAGATCTCGCGCTCCGGGCGCAGCACGCTGTCGGGCGCGGCGCCGCTCTGCGCGGTGAACGGGGCGGGCACGCCGGTGATTTGGGCGCGCAGGGAGCGGTACTTCGCCTCGCCGCCGGCGATCAGTACGATGTCCTCTTCGCCCGCCGCGATGGCCTGTACCGCA
Organism: uncultured Binatia bacterium (SeqCode); assembly: GCA_964455095.1. GTDB lineage: Bacteria > Desulfobacterota > Binatia > HRBIN30 > CADEER01 > CAYVUV01. Next base: position 6,764 of record CAYVUV010000300.1, on the reverse strand, counting down.
TGGCCGAACAGCGTCGTTTGCAAGATGCCGATCTCCGCCACCTGCGTGCGCGCCGCCGGCGCACCAAAGCGCGCGGCGATGAGGCGGCCGGGATCGGGATAATCCCAGAACCCGCGCGGGATGCGGATCGAGCTCGCGCGCGCCAGCAGATCGCGGCTGCCGGCATCGGCCGCGGCGCGTTCGAGGGCCGCGATCATCAGCCCGATCGGCTCCAGCGCCTGGCGCGGATCGTCGAGCCGCTGCTGCACGGCGCCGACGCCGACCAGCACGGGAGTGCGGGGATCTATTGGCATGGCGGAGCTCACCCGTCGCCGAGCGGTTGGTTCAGCTCGACCTCGCGCATCGTGGTCAGAGCGAAGACGGCGAGGGTGTCGGCCGGATCGAAGAAGCGAGTCTCGACAAAACGCGTGCGGCCGCGCCGCTTGATCAACTGGCTCTCGATGACGAAGCGCGGCCCGACGACGGGCTCGAAGAAGTCGACGCGCATGTTCGTCGTCGCCAGCCAGCTGCGCCGGCGCGGGTCGCCGCTGCGATCACCCGCGCGCACGGTGAGCAGCGCGACGAGGTCGACATACGTCGGGGTGAAACCGCCGAAGAGCTGCCCGCGTGGATTCTTCACCGCCTCGGGCAAATGCGCCTCGATACGCAGATAACCGGCGCGTTCCTCGAGCACCCTCCACTCGTACGCTTCGAGGAAGTCGCCGGCCGGATGCCCCTTGCCGAGCAGTTGATCGGGCCGGCGCTGCATCCACGCGCGCACGAATGGCGGCGGCGACTTCGGCGATTCGTCCATGGGCGCTGGCGAGGGTAGCCGATCGCCGGCGGCGATTCGAGCCACGGGCACGGTGGAGTTTTCTCCCCGATCGAGGCTAGAAGGGCGGCCATGATACTCGATCGATTCAAGTTGACGGACAAGGTCGCGATCGTCACCGGCGCCGGGCGCGGCATCGGTCGCGCCATCGCCGAGACCTTCGCCGAAGTGGGGGCCGACGTCGTCTGCTCGGCGCGCACGCAAGACCAGATCGACGACACGGCGGCGGCGGTGCGCCGCTTCGGTCGGCGCGCGCTCGCCGTGCCGTGCGACGTGACCGAGCGCGCGCAGCTCGAGACCCTGGTGGCCGAGACGCTGCGCGAGTTCGGGCGCATCGACGTGGTGGTCAACAACGCCGGCGGCTGGCCGCCCAAGGGCTGGCAGCGCACCAACGAGAAGTTCCTCGAGGGCGCGTTTCGTTTCAACGTCACGCAGGCGTTTCTGCTCTCGCGTCTGACGATCCCGCACATGCGCGCGCAGGGCGGCGGCGCCATCGTCAACATCTCGTCCGCCATCGCGCGCCTCATCGATCCCGGCTTCATCGCCTATGGGACCTCGAAGGCAGCGCTCAACTACATGACCCGGGCGCTGGCCGCCGAAGTGGCGCCGACGGTGCGCGTCAACGCGATCGCCGTGGGAGCGGTGGACACCAGCGCGCTGCGGCCCTTCCTGAACGAGGACCTCGAAGCGCAGATGTCGGCCCGCACGCCGATGCAGCGCATCGGCCAGCCGGAAGACATCGCCATCATGGCGATGTATCTCGCCGCGCCGGCGTCTTGCTGGGTGACGGGGAAGATCTTCGAAGTGGATGGGGGGACGGAGAAATCGAACTGGCCGCTTGATCTGAGCGATTTGTGAGTCTCATGAGTCCCATAGGCCCTATAGGACTTATGGGACCTATCCTTCCTTCTGCGCCTCGCGGCGCGCCCGGCGCAGCACCAGGTGCCACAGCTTTTCGCTCAGCCATGGCGACAGCCGTTCGAGGTACCAGGGCACGCGGCCGGCGAAGGGCTCGACGATGATCGCGCGGTTGCGCTCGACGCCGCGCAGGGCGCGGCGGGCGAGGAGGGCGGGCTCGATGGCGATGAGACGCTCGACGTGGACGGCGAGCGCCGCCAGGTCGAGGCCGGGCTTGATGCGGCCGTAGCGGCCGCCGCGCAGGATCGGCGTGCGCACCGCGCCGGGGCAGAGCACCGAGACGCGGACGCCGTAGCGCATGGCCTCGACGCGCAGCGCACGCGAGATGCCGACGACGGCGTGCTTGGTGGCGACGTAGCTGCCCTGGAACGGCAACGGGCCGACGAGGCCGGCGACCGAGGCCGTGTTGACGATATGGCCATGGCCCTGGGCGATCATCACCGGGTAGGCGGCGAGAATGCCGTGGCAGACGCCGCGCAGGTTGACGTCGAACACATCTTCCCAGTCGGCCGGTTCGTAGTCGCGCATTTCGCCGGCGACGGCGATGCCGGCGTTGTTGAACAGGTAGTCGAGTCGACCGGCCGCCGCGACCGCGCCTTCGACCACCTGCCGAAAGCGCTGGGGATCCCGCACGTCCAACTCCGCGGCGATCGCCGTGCCGCCGCGCGATGCGATGCCGGCAGCCACGGTCTCGGCCAGATCGACCTGCCGATCCGCGATCACGACATGGACGCCCCGCTGCGCCAGCTCCTCGGAGAGCGCGCGGCCGATGCCCGACGCGCCGCCAGTGACGATAGCGCAGCGGCGGCCAGGTTGGTCCGGTGTGATGGGCATGGCGATCGCGCGCAGTCTTCCGGCAATGGCGTCGCGTGTCAAAGCGAAGGGCTCGGCCGCCGGCGTGTCCACCACGGCGCCCCGACGGCGAAGGCGAGGCACGCCCACGCGAAGCAGTCGCCGGCGCGGACATACCACGTGGGGTCGAGCAGAACCGGAGCCGAGACGACGAGGCCGCCCGGCCCGCCGTCCTCGCGCGCCACCACCCGACCGTCGGGCAGGATCAGGGCGGTAACGCCGCCGTTGGAGACGCGCACCACGGCGCGGCGGGTCTCGACCGCGCGCAGCAAACCGAGCTGGAAGTGGAGCTGCGGACCGGCGCCGGCGGCGAACCAGGAATCGTTGCTGAGGTTGACGAGCAGGCCGGCTCCCTCGCGGGCGGCGCCGCGCGCCAGTTCCGGGAACACAGCTTCGTAACAGATCGTGGTGCCCAGGCGCACGCCGCGCACCGCGAGCAGCGGCTCCCGGCCGCCGGCCGCGAAGGCGAGCGCGTGCCGCCAGCCGCCGCCGGCTGTCTCCGCTCCGGGCAGCAGCCGTTGCTTGTCGTACGCGCCCTCGATGCCGTTGGGGCCGACGAGAAACGCGGAGGCGCGCAGCGAGCGCGGTATGCCCGCGGCGATGCGCGGCGCACCGAGGAGATAGGCGGCGTTGGTTGCCTGCGCGGCAATGCGCCCGGCGAGCTCGGGGTTCTCGTCCAGAAGGACGGGGACGGTGTTCTCTGGCCAGACGACGAGGTCGACAGCGGCGTCGGCGGGCGGGCTCGCGGCGAGGTAACGCGTAACGATGTCGGCGGCCCGGCTCGGTGCCAGCCGTTCCTCGTTCGGGATGTCGGCCCGAACGAGTGCGACGCGCAACGCCGGGGCCGCGGCGATACGGGCGCGCACGGCATCGCGGCGCACCGTGCCGTACACGAGCGTCGCGGCGACGAGCGCGGCGGCGAGCCCGGCGGCGCGATACGCCTGGCGCGGCTGCCGCAGCGCGACGGCCAGTGCCGCGCTCGGCAGCGCGATGACGAACGAGACCGCGTACACGCCGCCGAGATCGGCGACCTGCGCCGCCAGTCCGTCGGCGGGCAGTGCCGAGCCGAGCAGAATCCACGGCGCGCCGAACGGGGTGTGCGCCCGCACCCATTCAGCGGCGACCCAGGCGGCGGGCGCGAAGACGGCGAAGGCCGCGCCGCGCAGGCGCGTGCCGGACTGCAACAGCGCGCCCAGCAGGGCGTAGGGAATGCCGCCGACCAGCTGCGATTCGGTCGCCAGCATGGCCGCCCGCGGCAGGGCGGACACGCCGAGCGCGTCGCGCATGGCCGGCCACATCCACGGCACGTCGACCACCAGCGCGATCAACGTTCCGATGCCCCACGCCGTGCCCACGGCGGCGGCAACGGAGCGCATCGGGTAGAGGAGGAAGAGCGGCAGCGGGGCGAGCCAGGCGAGCCATGTCGCCGCGACGGGCGGGAACATCAGAACCTGGCAGGCCACGGCCAGACCTGCCAGTATCGCCGTCAGCGTGGAGGCGAATCCGATCATTCTGCCGCCGGTGCACGCGCTGCGGCCGCCGTCGCGACCGTTGCCGTCGCGGCTGGTGCTCGCCTCATTGCCGATCATTGCCATCATCGCTCTCGGCTGCGCGTTCAACGCGGCGCGCTGGGTGCACCGCGTCTACCCCGGCTTCTTTCTTTGGCAGAACACTTTCGTCCCCGCGCTCGACGTCATCAACGGCGAGGCCACGCAGGCTGGCCTGCACTACCAGTCTCGCCTGCTCGCGGTCGATGGCACGCCGGTGCGCACCCGCGAGGAAGCCGAGGCGCTGATCGCGGCGCGACCCGTGGGGACGACGCTGCGCTATACGCTCGTCCGGCGCGGCGAGAAGTACGAGGTCCGCCTCCCCACGCGACATCTCCCGCTGTCGGTGTTCGAGCTCACCCTCGGCAACTACCTGCTCAACGCGCTGGTGTTCCTGGTGCTCGGCGTGGCGATCATTTTTCTCGATCCACACAGTCGCGGCGCGCTGGCGTTCTTTGCGTTCTGCGCCAACTACGGCCTCTACCTGGCCACGTCGATCGACCTGATGGGTCCGAGCTGGTTCCAGGTGCCGTACTTCCTGCTCGTCACGCTCTGTCCGGCGACGATGCTGCACCTGGCGATCGACTTCCCCGGCGTCTCTCCCGACCTGGCACGGCTGCGGCGGCTGCTGCCGGTCGCGTACGCCGCCGGCGCCGTGCTCGGTGTGGCCTCGCTGGTCGCCTTCCGGCACTCCTTTCCGACGCTGATGGTGCTCGACCGGATCACCCACGTCGCCCTCTCCGCCGCACTGCTCGCCGCGCTGGCGATCATCGCGCGCTCGCTGCGCCGCGCCGAGTCGCCGGTGGCGCGCGCCCGGCTGCGTCTGTTTCTGCTCGGGCTGGGCGGCGCAGCTCTGGTCCCCGCCCTGGTGCTGCTCGCGGTGTACACCGCCGGTGTCGCCGTGCCGCTCAACTACCTCACGCTCGGCTTCGGGATCTTTCCCGCCACCATCGCCTACGCGATCGTGCGCTACGAGCTGTTCGGCGCCGACCGCATGCTGCGCCGCACGGTGGCGTACGTCCTGGTGACGTTCATCGTCGGCCTGATCTACACCGTGATCCTGGCGCTGCTCGACTACGTGGTGTTCCCCGACCTCTACGCCAGCCCGGCCGTGCACGTGCTGGTGACGATGCTCCTGCTCGTGCTCTTCAACCCCTTGCGCGGCCGCATCCAGGCGGTGGTGGATCTGGTCTTCTTCCGGCGCCCGTACGATTACCGGGCGACCGTCAGCGCGGCGAGTCACGCCCTGGCGTCGATTCTCGATCTCGACGCGCTGGTCGGGCGGCTGGTCGGGATCATTACGGAGAAGATGCAAATCGAGCGGGCGGACGTCTGGCTGCGCGATTCGACGGGCGGCGATTTCCGCCGCGAGGGCGAGCCGGCGCCTCCCATTTCCAGCGCGTCGCCGCTGGTCGAGCACCTCGAGGGCAGCGGCGCGAGCTTGCACGTGGCGCAACGGCCGGTCGGCGGCGCGACGCCCGCGACGGCGCGCGCGGCGCTGGCGGAGATCGGCGCCACGCTCGCCGTGCCCATGCTGCTCGAGCAGCGGCTGGTGGGCTTCCTCGCGCTCGGCGAGAAGGGCTCGGGGCGCATGTACGGCGGCGAGGACCTCGACCTGCTCGCCACGCTGGCCAGTCAGGCCGCGGTGGCGGTGCAGAACGCGCGCGCCTATCGCACCCTGGCCGAGACCAATCGCGAGCTCAGAGAAGCGCGCGACCGACTGGTCGAGGCCGAACGCCTGGCCGCCATCGGCGAGTTGTCGGCCGCCGTGGCGCACGGCATTCGCAACCCGGTCGCCGGGATCAAGACCGCGGCCGAGTTCGGTGTGCGCGCGATCGGCCCCGATCACGCGCTGCGCCAGAGCTTCCTCGATATTCTCTCCGAGGCCGATGCGCTCGACTCCCGCATCTCCGAGCTGCTCGACTTCGCGCGCCCGTTCGTGCCCCATCCCGCCCCGGCCGACCTGAACGAGATCGTGCGCGGCCTGGTGCACCTGCTGCGCCGCCAGATCGCCGAGCGCCACCTCGAGGTGGCGCTGGACCTCGCGCCGGTGTTGCCGCCACACGAGCTCGACGAGGCACAGATCGAACAGGTCGCGCTGGCGCTGATGACGAACGCCATGGAGGCGATGGGAGCCGGTGGCCGACTCACCCTCTCGACCGCGCTGGTGCCGCCGCCGGCCGGACTGGCGAACGCCGGCGAGCAATTCCTCGAGCTGCGCGTCCGCGACACCGGTCAGGGGATGGCGCCCGATCAACTGCCGAAGATCTTCCGGTTGTTCTATACGCGCAAAGCGCGCGGCACCGGCGTCGGGCTGGCGGTCGTACAGCGCATCGTCGACGGACATCAGGGGCGCATCGAGGTGGCGAGCGAGATCGGCGCCGGCACCGAGTTCCGCGTGCTGCTTCCGCTGCGGCCGGCTGAGAACGCCGAGCGACCCCAGGCCGCCGTCGGCTCATAGCATGAAGTTCCTCGTCCGGAGACTGTCGACTTTCTCGACCTCCGGTCCCCCTCCTTTCCAAGGAGGGGTTACCCATTGGAAGGCTGGTTGCAACTGAGCACACGGCTCCGTTGGCGGCATAGCCGCGTCTTTTGTTTAATCGCCATCCTTTTTTCACGCCCGCACTGCTGATGCG
>CAYVUV010000299.1:0-19171 GCA_964455095.1 uncultured Binatia bacterium (SeqCode) | reverse complement strand
CCCTCGTTCCACTACAGCTGCACCAAGGCGGCGATCAACGCGATGACGCACTTCATGGCCGGCTGCGTCGGCGTCAGCGGCATTCGCGTCAACGCCATCGCGCCGGGACCGACGATGACCGAGGCGACCAAGCTGATCGTCAGCCAGGACATCATGGACATGATCGTCAACATGATGATGGCGATCAAAAAGCCTCTCGAGCCGGACGACCTCACCGGCACCGCCGTGTGGCTCGCCTCCGACGACGCGAAGATGGTCACCGGGCAGGTGATCGCGGTCGACGGCGGCATGGTCATGCTCGGCTAGCCGAGTGCGCCCGCATCGAAGACAGGGAGACGACATGGCAGGACGGTTGGACGGCAAAGTGGCGGTGATCACCGGCGGCGGCAACGGCATCGGGCGGGCGACGGTGCTGCGCTTTCTCGCCGAGGGGGCGCGCGTGGTGGCGGCGGACGTGAACGAGACGACGGGGAAGGAGATGATGGCGCTGGCGGCCCAGGCCGGACACGGCGATCGGGTGCGGTTCGTGCGCGCCGACGTGTGCGTCGAAGCGGAGGTCGAGGCGATGATCGCGCTCGCCACCTCGGCGTTCGGCCGCCTCGACTGCGTGTTCAACAACGCCGGCATCGTCGGGGCGTTCGGCCCGATCACGCACATCGACGTCGAGGATTGGGACGACACCTTTGCCGTGCTCGTGCGCGGCGTCTTTCTCGGCACCAAGCACGGCGTGCGGGCGATGAAGGCGCAGGGGCACGGCGGCTCGATCATCAACACCGCCTCGATCGCCGGCCTGAGCGGCGGCGACGGCCCGCAGGCCTATTCGGCGGCCAAGGCGGCGGTGATCAACCTGAGCCGCGCCAACGCGGTCGAGCTCGCACCCGACAGGATCCGCGTCAACGCCATCTGCCCCGGCGGCATCCTCACCCCGCTGCTGCACCGCGGCAGCCCGGAGGCGTTCGAGGCGCTGCTCGCCCAGCTGCAGCCGTGGCCGGACGCCGGCAAGCCCGAGCACATCGCCGCCGCCGCGTTGTTCCTCGCCAGCGACGACTCCGAGTTCGTCACCGGCTCGGCGCTGGTGGTCGACGGCGGCCTCACCGCCGCCGGCGGCAACGCGATCAACGCGCTGTCACAGGGCGCATCGATCCTGGCCGCCAGCGGCGTCGATCGCGGCAGCACGGGGCAGGAAATGACCTTCCGCCCCATCGAGTGACGCGGCGGTCAGGGCTCACGCCGGGTCCAGGCGGCCTTCATGTGCTCCGTGCGGGGCGGGCACTCGTCGGATACCAACGTGAAGTGCAGCGTGTCGCCATCCGCCGCGAGCGTGTAGGTGCCGCTCACTGCCGGGCATTCGCCGCTCTGCGCGTCGTTGAGGAACGTGATCTTGTCGCCGTTGATCGTAAAGCCGCCGCGGACGAGGCGCGAGCCCGCGGCCGTCGACTCGACGGCGAAGCGCCCATCGCCGCGCATGTGCAGCACCGTGCTGTCGAGCGCGCACACCCACGCGCCCGCCAGCTGTCGCGGCGACGGCGCCGGTTTGTCTGCTCCACCTCGGTTGCATCCGCCGAGTGCCAGGCTTGCAATGCAGACCGCGATCAGCGCGGTTCCAGCTCGAAACATCCCGACCTCCTGACGTGCAGCTTTGGCGGTGGTGCGCTTCGCGGTCATTCCATTACCCCCCCATCCAAACCTTCCCCCGCAAGGAGGGAAGGCTTTCGGAATTCGGCCGCCTCGCCTTCGGGGAGGGTTTCCGTTCCGGCGTCCTCCCCCTCGACGGGGGAGGATTGAGGTGGGGGTGATTCAATGTGCTTCGACCGCATTGCATCCGAGAGCGATCGCACCGCTCACGCCCGGATTCCCGCTGCCGCGCTGACTTCTGCCAACCGCGCCGAGGTGCGCTCGAGCCGATCGCTGAGAATGCGTGTCAGGTTGAACAGCAGCAGGGCGGCGATGCGCGGATACTGGCGGCGCAATCGGTCGAGGAAGCTGCCGTCGAGGACCAGGTATTCGGTGAGCTCGGTCGCGACGACATCGGCCGAGCGCGGCAGCTCGCGCACCAGGCCCATCTCGCCGATGACGTCTCCGCGCGCCAGCGTGCCGATCGCCGGCCCGTCGGCTTCGGGCCGCACCTCGGCGTTGCCGCTGAGCAGGACGTAGAGCTCCTGCTTCAGCTCGCCGCGCCGCGTGATCCGCTCGCCGTCGCCCACGGTGGCGAGATGCCCGGTGAGCACGACGATCTTGGCCTGGAACGGATGCAGGCCGGCGAACAGCGGGATCTCCTCGAGCGGGCCCATGCGCGTGAACAACAACTCGGTGATGGTGATGATGCGCGTGGTCAGCACGCGCGTCGCCAGCAGGAGCAGGTTGCCGCACAGCGCCAGCGCGACGGCGGCCGCGCCGAGCAGCCCGAACCATTGCAGCGGCGGCATGTGCGCGGCGGTGAAGGCGAGCAGGCCGCCGATCAACGCCAGCGCGCCGGCGGCGATCGGGCGTCCGACCGAGGTGATCACGCCCACCAACGCCTCGGGCGGACAGCCGGGCCGCCCGACCAGAGAGTTGCAGGCGCTGAGGTAGTGCAGCGTGTGCCCGACGGTGACCCCCAGAACCAGCCCGGGCAGGCAGGCGGTCAGCGCCGTCAACCCGGCGCCGCTCCACCCCATGAGCCCGTAGAGGATGATCACCGAGCCGGCGTTGAGCGACACGGCCAGCAAGCCGACCCGCGGCGACAGAAAGACCAGCGAAGCGACGGCGCAGAGCGCCAGGGCAGCGTAGACGATGGAGGGTCGCTGCTCGGCGGCGAGGCGCGCGGCCCCGCGCTGGGCGACGACGGCGCTGCCGGTGACCTGGACGCTGAAACCGCGCGGGAAGCGCGTGCGCCGGCCGAAGCCGCGCTGCAGCAGGCTCGGGGTGGCGAAGCGCTCGATGTGGTCGACCAACTGGTGCAGCTCGGCCGAGTTGCTGAGCCCGGTGCGCACGATCAGGCGCGTGCGGGCGAAGTCGGCGCTGACGACATCGCGCAAGGCGTTGGCGTCGACGTGTTGCAGCAGCGCATCGATCTCCTCCTGCTTGCGCGGCAGCTTGGTGCTACCGCCCGGCGAGCGGGTGCCCTGCAGCAGCGTCAGGTAGTCGAGCAGGGAGTACGTCTTGTCGACCCCCGGCTGCTGGGCGATCTCGCGCTCCAGGTCGCGCAGCGCCCGCAGCGCCTCGCGGCGCCCGATCGAGCCCGGTCCGTCTCCTTCGACGACGACGCTGAGCGTCTGCGTACCGCCGACACGGCCGGCGATCAGGGCCTCGTCGCGCCGCACCCCGCCGTCGGGCGGGAAGTACGTCAGCCAGCCGTTCTCGGCTCGCAGGCGGGTCAGCCCCCAAGCGCCGAGCCCGACTGCAGCGAGTCCGAGCAGGACCACCGCGGCGCGGTGGCGCATCGTCAGCGCGCCCAGACGTTCGAGCCCGCGGCCCACCACATGGGGCTTGCCGTGCGCGGCGCTGGCGCCGATCGGCAACACCGCGAGCAGCGCCGGGACCAGGGTCACGCCGACCACCAGCGCGACGGCGGTGCTGAGCGCGCTGCACAGACCGAAGGCGCGCACGGCCGAAACGGTGCTGAAACACAGCGACCCGACGCCGATGAGCGTGCACAGCGCGGCGACCGCCACCGGCGTGCGTGCCTGCGTCATGGTGACGGCCACCACCTCCGGCGCCGGCCGGCCGCTCAGCCGCTCGTAGTCGAAGCGGGCCACGATCGACAGCGGATAGGCGACCCCGATGACCACCAGGAGCGGCAACACCGGCAGCGTGGCGATCGTCACCGCCTGGCCCATGAGCACCATGGCGCCCGCCGTCCACACCAGGGCGACTGCTACGGCGGCCAGGGAAACGATCACCCCGCGCGCGCTGCGCAACGCGAACAACGCCGCCACGGCGGCAATGACCAGCGCGGCGGCGACGAGCGCGGTGAGATCGGCGCGCAGCTGGCGCTCGGCTTCCGCTACCAGCGCGGGTGGTCCGGCGATGGCGAAGGTTTCGGGGCCGCGCAGCGGGTCGACGACAGCGCGAATGCGCGCGTCCAGCGCGCCCCACTCGGCGGCGCGCGCGGGGTCGAGCTCGGCGGTGACCACGGCCGCGGTACCGTCGGCGGCGAAGGCGGACTTGCGCGCCAGCGGGTTGGCCAGCATCGCCGCGCGCAGGGCGGTGGATTCCTCGTCCGTGCGCGGCATCGTGTCGAGCTGCGGCTGCAGGCGCCAGCGGTCGCCCTCGGCAACGGCGCGCGCCACCGTGGTCGGACCGCTGACCGAGACGATGCCGTCGATGACGCGCAACCCCTCGGTGAGGCGCGCGATCTTGTCCAGCGTCGCGGGGGCAAAGACGTCAGGGGCGATGACGCCGACCGCGACCACCTGGTCGCCGCCGAACTGCTTCCGCGCCTCGTCCCAGTAGTGGCGCGCGGGGTCGCCGGCGGGCAGGAGAGAGGCCGGGGAGCCGTCGATTGTCAACGACGGCGCGAACGAGCCGAGGGCGGCCGTGACCGCCGCGAGCCCCATCAGGATCAACCACGCGAGGCGCTGCATTTTGCCGCCTATAGCACAGCCCGTTTGCCAAGAACGACGAAACCTGGTGTAAAAGTGAATGGCCAATTCTCCAAGTACCCCAGCACCGACCGTCGGCAAGAACATCGACAGCTGGTGCGCGCGCTGTAAGCTCATGCTGGCGCACACCATCGAGGCGGTGAACGCCGGCAAGATCACGCGCGTCCACTGCAACACCTGTAAGGCCCAGCACGCCTACAGGCCCCGTCCGCCCGGCCAGAGCTCGACGGGGAAGCGCACGCGCAGCTCGTCGTCGGCCCGGCCCGTACGCGGCCCGCTCACCGCCGGCGATTACGAGCAGCTCATGCGCGGGCGCGAGCTCTCGAATGCCCGTAAGTACGCGCCCAGCGAGCGTTTCGCCCGCGCCGAGGTCATGGCCCACGCGAGCTTCGGCATCGGCCTGGTGACCGCGGTGAAGGACGGCAACAAGATCGAGGTGCTGTTCAAAGACGGTCTGAAGATGCTGGTGCACGGGCGCTGAGCGCCCGCCGGCGATGTCGCTCGATCTCTATCTGGTCCGCCACGGGGTGACGGACTGGAACGAGTCCGGGCGGCTGATGGGGCGCGCCGCGGTCGCGCTGAACGCACGCGGTCGGGCCGAGGCCGAGGCCGTCGCCGGCGCGCTGGCCGCCGTGCCGGTGCGAGCGGTACTGGCCAGCCCGCAGACCCGTGCCCAGGAAACGGCGGCGGCGATCGCCGCCGCGCACGCGTTGCCGGTGGTCTCGGAAGCCGACCTGGCCGAGGTCTGGGTCACCCGCTGGCAGGGCAAGACCTTCGCCGAGATCCAGGACGACCCGGATCTGCAGCGCTACGCCGAAGACCCGACTTTCGGCGGCGAGATCATCGAGCCCGCCGATGCCGTGCAACAGCGCGTCGTCACCGTGGCCGAACGGCTGCGGCCCGAAGGCGGCAGCGTCGTGCTCGTCTCGCACGGCGATCCCGTGCGGCTGCTGCTGGCGCACTACCTGCGCCTGTCGCTGGGCGACTTCCGGCGCCTCGAGGTCTCCACCGGTTCGGTCAGCTTGCTGCGGCTTGGGTCGCGCCGCGAGCAGGTGGTGATGGTCAACTGGCGGCCGGACGGGGTGCGGAGAGAGTAGGGCTCCGCTTCTCCGGTTTCCACCGGCCTCGTCCCCCTCGAGGGGGGAAGATTGTGATGGGGGTGATCAACCGCTCCGCCTTCCGCTTGTCATTCCCCGTCGTGTTCGCGCAGCGCACTGACGATTGCTTCGACAGAAGCAGGGGAGCCGCTGGCGCGGGTTGCTATTACCCCCCATCCAAACCTTCCCCCGCAAGGGGGGAAGGCTTTCGGATAGCCCCACTTCACCCCAGGCGCGGTTTCATGCGCCAGCGGATGAGGGTCAGCACGCCGAGGAAGGTGGCGGTCATGGCCAGCAGCGGGACGGCGACGTCGACCAGGCCGGCGCCGCGCTCGATGATGCGGCGCAGGGCGATCTGGTACCAGCGCAGCGGGAACAGGGCACCGATCTCACGCACGCCGTGCGGCATGAACTGGTAGGGGAACATCACGCCCGAGAGCACGAACGAGGGCAGGATGAAGAAGACCGAGATGAACACCGCCTGGGCGGACGTGTGGGCGAGGGCCGAGACCAGGACGCCGATGGCGAGCGAGGCGAGCACGAACGGCAGCGTCACGATCAGCAGCGACAGCCAGCTGCCGAGCGGCCAGATGCCGAAGCCGACGCCGATGGCGACGGTGGCGAACAACAGCACGGCGTAGCTGACGCCGACGTACGGGGCGAGCTTGCCGAGCACGATCTCGAAGGCCGTCGTCGGCAGGGCGAGCATCTGTTCGTAGGTGCCGCTCTCGCGCTCGGCGACCAGGCCCAGGCTGGTGGCCGAGAGGCAGAGGTTGGTCAGCAGCATGCCGGCCAGGGCGCTGAGGAAGAACTCGCGGTCGCGCAGCGTCGCGTTGAACCAGAACCCCTGCCGCAGATCGACGGGCCCGGTCGGCGCGGCGGGCGCCGTGCCGCCGCGCGGGCGGGTGGAGTCCGCCGGCCGAAACGCCGCCCCGACCTGGTTGATGTAGCCGCCGATCCGCGCCGCCGAGAGCGGATCGCTGCCGTCGAGCAGGAGCTGCACCTCGGGCCGCCCGCGTTCGACCGAGCGATGAAAGTCGCGCGGGATCACGACCAGGGCCATCGCCGTGCCGGTGCGCAGCACCGCTTCGCCCTCGCGGTAGCTGGCGACCGGGCGCGGCGGCAGGAAATAGCCGGTGGATTGGATCGACTCGGTGAAGCGGCGCGACAGCGCGCTCTGGCTTTCGTCGAGCACCAGCCAGGGCACGTCGGCCGGCACGTTCGACAGCGCCAGCCCGAAGAGCAACAGCATCATGATCGGCTGCGCCACTACGGCGGCGATCAACGCCTTGTCGTGGCGCAGGACGCTGGCTTCCTTGTACGCCACGGCGGCGACATTGGACCAGAAGCGGTGCGGTGTCGGGGTCATGCGCGGGCCTCGATGGTGCGCAGGGCGTAGGCCATCAGCGCCGCGCCGAACAGGCCGAGCAACGCGAGCTCGGGCAGCAGCGTCAGCGGGCCCTCGCCGCGCAGGTAGATGGCGTGGCTGATGCGGATGTAGTGCGTGGCCGGAAAGATCTGGGTCAGCCACTGCACGGGGGTGGGCATGTTGCGGATGGCGAAGGCGAAGCCGCTCAGCTGGACGAGCGGAATGCTGAACAGGACGCTCTTCTGCACCGCCTCGGCGGCGGTGGCCGAGGTGGCCGAGATGATAAGGCCGAGGGACAGCGAGATGAGGACGTAGAAGGACGACACCGCGACGAAGAACAACATGCTGCCGGCGGGCCAGACCTGCAGCAGGAAGCCGGCGGCGAGCATCATGATGACGACGTCGAGGGCAAACACGGCGCCGAGCGGCAGCAGCTTGCCGAGCAGGATCTCGACCGCCGTCGCCGGCGTGACCTGCAGCTGCTCGAAGGTGCCGCCGAGCTTCTCGTTGACGATCGATACGGCGGTGATGAGCACGGTGAGGAACGACAGCACGAAGCCGAACGTGCCGGAGACCATGAACGGCTTGCCGTCGAGGGTCGGGTTGAACAGCGCGCGGGTGACGACCGCGACGCCGGCCGGGGGCGCGTCACCGGCCGGCATCCGCTCGGCGTGCAGGTGGGCGACGGCGGCAGTGAGCAGGCCGCGCAGGAAGCCCTCGGCGTTGCCGGCGAGCACGGCCTCGCCGCCGTCGTAGAGCAGTTGCAGCTCGGGGGGCGCGCCGGGCTGGCCGAGGACGCGGTCGAAATCGGGCGGGATGACCACCGCGGCGCTGACCTCGCCCGAGACCAGCGCGCGCTCGATCGCGGCGCGGGTGGCGTAGCGGCGCGGGGCAAAGCTGCCGTCCGCCGCCAGCTCGGCGATCAGCCGCCGGCTGGCGCTGGTGCCGTTGGCGTCGTGCACGCCGAGCGCCAGGTGGTTGACCTCGGTGGAGAGCACGAAGCCGAACACCAGCAGCGCGGCGAGCGGCACGGCGATCAGGATGGTCATGGTGAACGGGTCGCGATACGTCGCCAGCACCTCGCGCCGCATCAGCGTGCGCAGCCGCCGCCAGCTCATGCCGCCACCCGTCCGGCTTCCAGGAGCAGGCGCCGAAAGACATCGGTCATCGACGGCTGGTCGACGCGCACCGCCGCGCCCGGCACGTTGAGCACCAGGCGATCGAGCTCGCGCAGCAGCGTCGGGTCGAGCCCGGGGACGGTCAGCCGCAATCCCGTCTCCGCCGCCTCCGGCGCACCGTGTGCCGCCAGGCTCGCGGCGACACCGGCGCGCGCCGCGGCGGGCAGATCGATCTCGATGTGGTAGCCACCGGCATAGCGGCGGCGCAGCGCCTCGGGCTCGGCGTTGGCGATGACGCGGCCGGCGTCGATGAAGCACGCCCAGTCGCAGTACTCGACCTCTTCGAGGAAATGCGTCGTGACGAATACCGTGACGCCGGCGTCGGCTTCGTCCTGAATCAGCTCCCAGAACAAGCCGCGGTTGTGCACGTCGACGCCCGCCGTCGGCTCGTCGAGGAACAGCACGCGCGGCTGGTGCAGCGTCGCCAGCGCCAGGCCGGCGCGCTGGCGCACGCCGGCGGGGAGGTCCTCGGCGTGCTCGGTCTCCGCCTCGCCGAGCGCAAAGCGCTCGCGCAGCGCGCCCCAGCGCGCCTCCAACTCGGCGCCGGCGAGGTCGTAGAGGCCGGCGTAGAACTCGACGTTCTCGCGCAAGGACAGACCCTGGTACAGGCTGACCTTCTGCCCCATGTAGCCGATGTGATCGCGCACCTTGCGCGGCTGGCGGATGACGTCGACGCCGTCGACCGCGATGGTGCCGGCGGTCGGACGCAGCAGGCCGATGAGCATGCGGATGGTGGTGCTCTTGCCCGAGCCGTTGGCGCCGAGGAAGGCGTAAATGGACCCCGGCGCGACCTCGAGCGCGAGGTTGTCGACGGCGGTGAAGTCGCCGAAGCGCTTGGTCAGCCCGGCGGCGTGAATGATCGAGGTGGTCACGCGGCGGCTCCGCTCGCCCGCGCCTCGGCCGTCGCGCTCGCCGTGCGCGCCAGGGAGAGCAGCGTGGTCTCCATGTCGATCGCCGCGCGCTCGGCAAAGCGCACCGCGGCGCCGGGCAGGGCGAGCAGATCGCCGAGCACCTGGCGGGTGCCCGGCGTGCGCTGGCGCTCGACCTCGACGCGCACGTAGCGGCCGGTGGCGCGGGCGCCGATGACGTAGGGCAGGGCGGCGGCGGCGCGCGCGATGGCGCGCGGGTCGTCGCCCCAGGCGCGGTAGAGCTCGAGCGGCACGGCCTGCCGCAGCTCGTCGGGCGTGCCGAGGGCAAGGGCGCGACCGGCGTCGAGGTAGAGCAGGCGGTCGCACGCCGCCGCTTCCTCGAGATAGCTGGTGCTGATGAGGATCAAGGCGTGGGTGCGCTCGCCTTCGAGCAGGGACCAGATCTCGCCGCGCGCCGCGACGTCGACGCCGGCCGTCGGCTCGTCGAGCAGCAGCAGCGGCGGCTCGAGCAGCAGCGCGTTGGCGACGGCGAGCTTTTGCTTCATGCCGCCGGAGAGCTTGCCGGCGGCGCGGCTGGCGAACGGCGCCAACCCGGTGCGCGCGAGCAACGCGCCGGCGCGCCGCGCGAAGTCGGCGGTCGGCAGGCGGTGCAGCCGCGCCGTGAAGCGCAGGTTCTCCATCACCGACAGGTCGCGGTGCAGGCTGAAGGACTGCGGCACGTAGCCGATGCGCGCCTTGAGCGCGGTGACGTCGCCGCGCAGGTCGGTGCCGAGCACGGTGGCTTCGTCGGCCTCGATCTCGAGCAGGCCGGCGAGGGTGCGCAGCAGCGTCGTCTTGCCGGCGCCGTCGGGGCCGACCACGCCGACGATCTGCCCGGTGCCGAGCGTCAAGTCGACCCCAGCGAGCGCCGGGCGCGCGCCGTAGCGCTTGACCAGCCCGCGCAATCGCACCACCGGCGCGGTCGCGGCGACGTCGTTCATGGCGCGGTCCGCGGTTCCTTTGCGGGCGTCCCGTCGCCATCGACGAGAAAGACGTTCCCTTCGGTCCCCGGCTGAAAGCGCTCGACATCTTCGAGGATGCGCACCTTGGCGCGGTAGACCTGGCCCATGCGATCGCTGCGCGTCTCGATCTTTTCGGGGGTGAAGTTGGCCTGGTCGGAGAGAAAGCTGACCTCGCCGGCGACGCGCCGGCCGGGGGCACTGTCGAGCTCGATCGCGACGCGCCGGCCGACGTGCAGGGCGGCGACGTCGGCGACCGGGACGTAGATCTGCACGTACTTGTCGCGCGGGTCGAGCAGGGCGAGCACGGCGGTCCCGGGCTGGGCGAGCTCGCCGGGCCAGAGAAACTGCGTCTGCACGGTGGTGGCGACGGCCGGCGCGTGGATGACGTGCTTGGCGCGCGTCACCTCGAGCTTGGCGAGCTGCGCCTGGGTCAGGCCGCGGCGCTGGCGTTGCACCTCGAGCTGGCGCCGCGCGACCTCGATGCTGCCGCCCTCGGCCTCGGTGCGAGCCAGCATGTCGCGCGCGCGGTCGCGGCCGCTGGTGGCCTGATCGCGTTGCGCGCGCGCCTCGTCGAGTTGCTGCGCCGTGCTCGCACCGGTGGAGACCAGGTCGCGCTCGCGCCCGAAGGTCTGCTCGGCGAGGATCGCGGCCGCGGTGGCCTGGCGCAGCTCGGCGCGGCGCGCGTTGACGTCCTGCTCCCAGGTGCGCTCGGTGAGCACCACCTGTTCTTCCTGGCGGCGGATCTCCGCGTCGAGCATCGCGACTTCCTGCTGCTTGGCCGCGACCTGGGTGCGGATGCCCTGGTCGTCGAGCACCGCGATGATGGCATCGGCGGGCACGGCGTCGCCTTCGGCGAAGCGCACTTCGAGCACGCGGCCGCTGACCTCGGCGCGGATGACGCGCTCCTCGCCTTCGACGAAGCCGGTGTAGAAGCGCTCGCCGCCGTCGCGGCGCAGGTACCAGACGCCGGCGATGACGGCGGCGAGCAGCGGCAGAGCGATGAGGGCGCGGCGCGGCATACGTTACCTTTCTGCGGGCAGGAGCGCGTCGAGCGGCTCGCCCATGAGCTGCTGCAGCTCGGCGCGGCGCGCATGTGCCTGGTACAGCGCCGTGGCGACGGTGGCGCGCTCGCGGGTGAGCAGGGCCTCGGCGTCGAGGACGTCCTCGCTGGTGGCGCGCCCGGCGTCGAACTGCTGCTGGCGGATGCGCAGGTTCTCCTCCGCCTGCCCGACGGCGACTTGCGCCGTGTCGAGCGCGGTGAGGCGTTCCTCGGCGGCGCGCTGCGCGGTGCGCAGGGCCGCCTCGATCTCGCGCATCTGGCGGTCGAGGCGGATGCGATTCTGCTCGGCGGCCAGGCGGGCGGCGCGAATCTGCGCCTCGCGCCGGGTGTCGGTGCCGAGGTCCCAGGTGAAGCCGACGAAGCCCGAGCCGATGTCCTGCGGCTGCAGGATGTCGGAGCTCGTGTAGTCGATGGCGCCGCCGGCGGAGAAACGCGGGAAGCGGCTGCGCTCCAGGGCCGTGGCGCTGGCCTCGAGACGCTGCTGCTCTTCGAGCAACGAGACGAGCATGGGGTTGTGCGCGCGGGCGCGCTCCCACGCAGCCGCCGCGTCGGGAACCTCCGGTCGGATGCTCAAGTCACGTACGGTGCTCGGCGCGTCGATCGCCAGGCCGACGACCTGGTTGAAGGCCCAGCGCGCGCGGGCGATGGCGAGATCCTCGCGCTGCAGCAATTGCTCGGCGTTGCGCCGCGCCACCTGGACGACCAGCAGCTGGTTCTTGGTCAGGCGGCCGTTGCGGAAGCGCTCCTCGGCGTTGCTGAGCTGCTGGCCATAGAGGGCGAGCGTTTGCAGCGTGACTTCGCGCAGGCGCTCGGCCTCGAGCCGCGTACAGTAGGCGCGCACGACTTGCGTGTCCTGTTCCAGGCGCGTCGCCCACACGCGCGCCGCCTCGCCGCGGAAGCCGGCCTGGGCGGCGAGGAGCGCGTGGCGGATCTCGCCGCTGAGATCGAGGGGAAGCGTGAGGGTTCCGTTCAGCACCCCGGCTTCGCGATCGCGCACTTCGACGACCGGGGGCGTGGTGCCGGCCGGCAGCAGGTTGGGCGGCAGCTCGACGCTGGTGCGCTGCGCATCGGTGTACCAGGTGTAGCGGCCCGAGCCGACGGTCGACGGCAGCAGCCGGCCACGCGCGTCGGCGACATGCGCGCCGGCGATGGCGAGGTCCTGCTCGGCCTCGGCGAGGCGGCGGTTGTGCTGCTCGGCGTGCGCCAGCGCCGCGCGCAGGTCCCACGGTTCACCCGGCGCGGGTGCGACGGTGGCGGCTCCGCCGCTGGCTGCGGGCCGTTCTTCCGCGGCGCGGGCCAGCTCTTCCCGGCGACGGGCGGGGCTCCAACCGCCGTTGCCCTCGGGGCGGGTCAGCGCCGCACAGGCGCTCAGCTGTGCGGCCAGGACGATGGCGAGCCCGCTGCGCACGGCGGTCATCGGCGGGCCTTCGCGGCGCGGCGTGGGACGCGGGCCGGGCGGCTGGCGCGCCGCGCGGCGGCCCGGCGCTCGATGCCGCCGAGCGAGAACTCGACGATGTGCGCCGCGGCGCCGCGGATGAAGTCGGCTGGGAGCTCGTCGCGGCCGAGCATCAGGCGCAGGGCCGGCAAGTGCGTGCGGAAGAAGAACACCTGCCCGACCAGGCTGTACACGCAGTTGACGACGTCGGCCGGCGTCAGCTCGGGCGCCAGCAGGGCGACCAGCTGCTCCATTTCCTGTTTGTGCGGCGTGATGAACTGCTCGACGATGACCGGCAGCGCGGCGCTCGGATCGCTCATCTCGCGCAGCATCAGCGTGCCGTGCAGCCCCACCGGCGGGCCGAGTAGCAGTTCCAGCATCGCGGCAATGCGCGCCCGCAGCAGGGCGATGAGCTCGTCGCGTCCGGCCTTTGCCAGCTCGTCCGCCGAGCGCGCCGCGCCGCGCGCCACCAGCAGCGCGCTGAGCGTGGCGAACTGCGCCCGCATCACCTCGATGTAGAGCGCCTCTTTCGATCCGAAGTGGTAGTTCGCCGCTGCCAGGTTGACCCGCGCCCGCTCGGCGATGTCGCGCACCTTGGTGCCGTGAAAGCCGCGCTCGGCGAACAGCGCCGCCGCCGCGTCGATGAGGCGGGCCTTGGTGACCTGCGGCTCGTTCACGGTCATGGAACGGACGTTTAAAACAGATGTTCGAACAGGTCAAGTTATTAGTGGGAGGGCAAGGCTCCCGCGGCTTTGCACACAAGTCACCGTTGAACGGCGCTCTGGTCGGAGTCGGGGTCGGAATCGGTATCGAGAGCGACGAAAAGCGCCTGTGTCGATGCGATCCGCTAGGCACCGCGGAATCCCTGGGACAGGAATCGATTCCGATGCCGATACCGATGCCGACCTCGCCGGGAGAGGCTCGGTGATGAAAGGGGTCGCCCTCCCGTGCGGAGATAAATCAGGGCAGGACGACGGTGGCCCAGATCGGCAGGTGGTCGGAGAGGTCGCCGCACTGCGCTTGATTGCACAGGCCGGCATCGCGGGTCGCCGCGCCGCGGGCGAAGATGAAGTCGATGACCAGCGGCAGCACGTCGAAGCTGGTGAAACGGTCGGCGATCGGCAGGTCGCGGTGGGCGTCGGCGAAGCCGCGGGTCAGGAAGGTCTGCGTGGG
The DNA here is from genome assembly GCA_964455095.1 of uncultured Binatia bacterium (SeqCode). GTDB lineage: Bacteria > Desulfobacterota > Binatia > HRBIN30 > CADEER01 > CAYVUV01. The sequence continues at coordinate 5,406 of CAYVUV010000299.1, read as the reverse complement.
GACGTCGAGCGCCGTGCCGCGCTCGACGTCGAAGCGGGCGCCGTAGGCGTTGAGATCGCCGCCGGCGACGACGGGATACGGGATGGCCTCCAAGTCGCTGCCGATCTCGACCGCCTGGGCGTCGCGCACGTCCAGGGTGGCGAGGGTCGATTCCAGATGCAGCGCGTAGAGCCGCACCAGCTGGCGCCCGATCTTCATGTCAGCCGCCACCGCGACGCGCCCGCCGAGGCGCGGTTCGTCGGGGTTTGGGAAGTCGGGCGGCGTGTACCAGCTGCGCTGCTGCGTGTGGCGGATCTGGCGCACGTTGCCGAGCGGGTAGCGCGCGACGATGGCGTTGCCGTGCTCGCACAGCGGCGGGTCGTATGGGCCGTCGAAACCTCGCTGGCCGGGCAGCTCGACGAACTCGGTGGCGTAGACGTAGTAGTAGCCGAGCGCGGCGGCGTAGTCGCGCGCGATGTTGCGGAACTGCGTGCGCCGGCAGCCGCGGTCGACCTCGCTGAGCAGCAGCACATCGGGCAGCGGAATCGGACCGTCGTCGCGCATGGCGGCCAGCTGCCGGTCGACCTGGAACCCGCGTTCGATGTTATAGGCGAGCACGACCAGCTGCGGGCGCGGCGCCGGCTCGGTGGCGGCGAATGTCGCGCCCTCGACGGCGCAATGGATGAACGTCGTGTCGGCGGCGCGATCGGGGTCGGCGGCCTCGTCGCAGAGGCGTTCGCTGCGCACATCGGGTTCGGCCGTTTGCCAGGCGAACTCCTCGAACGGCGCCGGCAGCGTCGCGGTGGCCGTCGGCGTGCTCGTCGCCGACGGCGTGGCCGTGGCGGTCGCGGTCTGCGTCGGGGTCGAGCTGGCCGTGGCGGTGCGTGGGGGGGTCGGCGACACTGTCGGCGTGCGCGACGGGGTCTGCGAGGCGGTGGCGGTCGGCGCGGTGGTCGCGGTTGCGGGAGTCGCGGGCCCGTCGTCGTCCCCGGCGCAACCGGCCAGGGCGACGGCCAACGCTGACAGGCAGGCCAAGCGGACACACGCTGCTGGGGCGCTCCATGCAAGTCTCGCCGCGTTCATGTCGATCCTCCCCTCGGTCTGCCCGCGCCTTCATAGCGGCGCCGCGCCGTGGTGTGAAGCGGCGGGCCGCGCCGGTCGAGTTTGCGCCGCGTTCGCGCTAAGTTCGGCGCTGTCCATGTCGCATCGCATCGCTCCGCCATCGCGCGCGCAGGGTCTGCGCGATCTCGTGCCGTTCGGGCTCGGGCAGACCAAGCCGCACCACTTCCGCGACATGGCGCGGGTGGTGTGGGACAACCGCGATAACCTGCCCTACGCGTGGCGGGTGCTGAGTCGCGGCGTGTGCGACGGCTGTGCGCTTGGGGTCACCGGGTTCCACGACTGGACGATCGACGGCGTGCATCTGTGCATGACGCGGCTCAACCTGCTGCGCCTCAACACCATGCCAGCGCTCGATCCGCGCCGCCTCGAGCACGTCGCGTCGCTGCGCGGTATGGACAACGAGGCGCTGCGCGGGCTCGGCCGCCTGCCGTATCCGCTGCTGCGCGAGCGCGGTGACGCGGGCTTTCGCCGCATCGGGTGGGACGAGGCGTACGCGCATATCGCTGCGCGCATCCGCGCCAGCGCCCCCGAGCGGTTGGCGTTCTATCTGACCTCGCGCGCGATCACCAACGAGACGTACTACGTGGCGCAGAAGACGGCGCGCTTCCTCGGCACCAACAACGTCGACAACGCCGCGCGGCTCTGCCACTCGCCGTCGACCGGGGCGATGAAGCATGCCCTCGGTGTCGCGGCGACGACGTGCAGCTACCGCGACTGGTGGGGCACCGATCTGATCGTCTTCTTCGGCGCCAACCCGGCCAACGACCAGCCGGTGGCGATGAAGTACCTCGACGAAGCCAAACGGCAGGGCACCAAGGTCGTGCTCGTCAACCCGTACCGCGAGCCGGGCATGATGCGCTACTGGGTGCCGTCGACAACGCGCAGCGCGCTGTTCGGCAGCGACATCGCCGACTACTGGTTCGGTGTCGCGACCGGCGGCGACATCGCGCTGCTCTACGGCGTGATCAAGACCCTGCTCGCCAACGGCTGGTACGACGCCGACTTCGTCGCCGCGCACACGGAGGACTTCGCCGAGTTGCAATCCGCTGCGGCGAGCCAGGAGTGGGAGGCGCTCGAGCGGCAATCGGGTTTGTCGCGCGAGAGCATGGAAGAGCTCGCCCGGCTGATCCGCGACGCCAAGACCGGCGTGCTGGTGTGGAGCATGGGCATCACGCAGCACGCCTTCGGCGGCCAGACGGTGCAGATGATCGTCAACCTCGGCCTGCTCAAGGCGTGGATCGGCCGCGACCGCTGCGGCTTGATGCCGATCCGCGGCCACTCGGGCGTGCAGGGCGGCGCCGAGATGGGCGCCTACGCAACCGCCCTGCCGGGCGGTGTGCCGATCACCGCCGACAGCGCCCGCGACCTCAGTGCGACGTACGGCTTTGCCGTGCCCGATCAACCGGGCCTGACGGCGCCGGAGATGGTCGAAGCGGCGGCGCGCGGCGGGCTCGATCTGCTCTACTGCCTCGGTGGCAACTTCCTGCGCACTTTGCCCGATCCAGACTACGTCGCGCGCGCCATGGAAAACGTGGCGCTGCGCGTGCACCAGGACATTCTGCTCACCGACCAGGCGTTGCTCGAGCCGCGCGAGGCGGTGCTGCTGTTGCCGGCGAAGACGCGCTACGAGCAAGACGGCGGCGGCACCGAGACGACCACCGAGCGGCGCGTGTTGTTCAGCCCCGAGATCCCGCGTCAGGTCGGCGAGGCGCGGGCGGAGTGGCGCATCCTGCGCGAGCTCGCCGCGATCGCGTCGCCCGAACGCGCCCACCTGCTCGGCTGCGAGAGCGGCGCGGCGATCCGCGCCGAGATCGCGCGCGTCGTGCCGTTCTACGACGGCATCCAGCACCTGCGCCGCGGCGGCGACCAGTTCCAGTACGGCGGGCCGCACCTGTGTGCGGACGGGCGCTTCCCCACCGCCGACGGCAAGGCGCACTTCCGCGCCGTGGGCCTGCCGTTGCGTGAGCGCCCGGCCGGCGCCTTCGACGTCAGCACGCGGCGCGGCAAGCAGTTCAACACCCTCATCTACGCCGACGTCGACCCGCTCACCGGCGCGGCGCGTGACGCGGTGCTGATGAACCCTGACGACGCCGCCGGTTTGCACCTGCGCAGCGGTGACCGCATCGCGCTGGTCAACGAGCAGGGGCGACTGGAAGGGCGGGTCCAGATCGCCGCGATCGCACGCGGCAACCTGCAGGTGCACTGGCCGGAGGGCAACGTCATCCTGCGCCGCGGTGTGGTCGACGCCATGGGCGGTGTGCCCGACTACAACGCGCGCGTGCGCGTCGAGGCCGGCGCCGCATGAACGACACGCACCGCACCGATGTGTGGCGCTGGGAGCGCGACGCGCTGCCGGTGCGCGACAGCGACGAGCTGGCGAGCGAGGAGCCGCTCGAGATCCGCGTCGACGGCCGCCCGCTGAGCGTCACCATGCGCACGCCCGGACACGACGGCGAGCTCGCGGCCGGCTTCCTGCTCAGCGAAGGGTTGATCAAATCGGCGGCGGATCTCGCCGCCGTCACCTCGCCCGGACGCGAACAGCCCTGCAACGTCATCGACGCGCAGCTCGCCCCGGGGGTGGCGTTCGATGTCGCGCAGCTCACCCGCCACGTCTTCGCGTCGTCGAGCTGCGGGCTGTGCGGCAAGGTGACCATCGATGCCGTGCACCAGCACTTCCCGCCGGTCGCCGCCGACTTCCAGCTCGACGCGACGGCCGTGCTGGCACTGCCCGCGCGTGCGCGCGCCGCGCAGGCGACCTTCGAGCGCACCGGCGGCCTGCACGCCGCCGCGGTCTTCGACGCCAACGGCGAGCTGCTCGTGCTGCGCGAAGACGTCGGCCGCCACAACGCCGTCGACAAGGTGCTCGGTTACGGCCTGCTCAACGGGCTGCTGCCCTTCGACCGCCACGTCTTGCTGGTCAGCGGCCGCTCATCGTTCGAGATCATGCAGAAGGCGCTGGCCGGCCGCATCCCCATCGTCGCCGCGATCTCTGCTCCCTCGAGCCTGGCGGTCCAGTTCGCCGACGCCAGCGGCCAGACACTGATCGGCTTCCTGCGCGACGGGCGGATGAACGTCTACTCCGGCGCGCAACGCCTCCGCGCGTGAGGCCTGCTCCCCGTCCTTCTCTTGCTCCCCCTCCTTTCCAAGGAGGGGGTCGGGGGGAGGTAATCTTCTGCACGCACCTCGCCCGGAGCGACCTCCCCCTAACCCCCTCCTTGGAAAGGAGGGGGAACCGGGGAAAGGAGGGTGAACCGGAACCAGGCGACTTACGCCGCCACGCTTGGCGGCGGGAAGCGGATGTACTCGTCGATCATCATCAGCGCCAGGTCGGTGGTGGGCGGGCGCTCGCCGGTGAGGCGGCCGCGGCGGCGCAGGTCGACGACGAGGCGGTCGAGGATGTCGTCGAGCACCAGGTCGTCGCTGTGCTCGCGCCAGGCGCGGCGTTCGGCTTCGTCGCGGAAGCAGTACGCCTTCCAGGAGATCGAGAAGCGGATGTCGTTCCAGCCGTAGCTCGCCACGGCCACGTCGCCGTCGCGCAAGCTCCAGCGTCCGCCGCCGTCATAGATGAGCTTCATGCCCTGTCGCAGCGGCGCGAGTGGCTCGTCCGGATCGCCGACGCGGTCGACGCCGTGGAAGACGGTGTCGGTGTCGAGCAGAATCGCCGTGTTGGGTTTGGCCGACAGCGCTACCGCCGGGCCGGCGGCGCCTTCGGGGTAGAAGGCGAAGGCGCCCCCGCGGCACTGGTTGAACCACGATACCCCGGTGACGATCGGCATGCGCCAGTCGTCGAACAGGCCGGAGTGGTGCATCACCACCATCAGCCACTGCGGGTACTTCTTGCGATTCGCGCCGCGGAACTCGGGCACGTCGGTGTGCACCGCCAACTCCTGTCCGGCGACCAGGATGTTGGCGTAGACGATGGCCGGCTGGATCACCGGCCGCCCGTGCACCGCCCGGGCCGATTCGATGAAGCCTTCGTAGTGCAGGAACGGCTCGATGCCGGCGATCTTGACCTGGTCGCCGTACGCATACTCCTCGCGGAAGTAGTTGGTGCGCGCCGCCAGCGCCGTCAGCGGCTCTTTGCTGCCGAAGCGGCCGCCGGTGCGGATGAAGTTCAACACCGCGTCGTGCCGCTGCGCCAACCCCTGCCCGATCTCCGCCTCGGCCGCTTCCTGCGAGTACATCCCATAGGTGCCGAAGCGCTCGCAGAGCTGGCGCATGGCGTTGGCGTCGGACGCGCTGAGCAACGGGTCGAACAGGCGGTACGTGTTCCCGGACATCACACCTCCTTGGGCCGTCGCGAAT
>CAYVUV010000298.1:0-11834 GCA_964455095.1 uncultured Binatia bacterium (SeqCode) | reverse complement strand
TTCGTCGACGCCGCGCGCGCGCTCGGCATTCTGGTGCACGGCTGTTTCATGGTCGGCTTCCCGGGCGAGACGCGCGAGACGATGGAGAAGACCCTCGCGCTGGCGCTCTACCTGCGGCCCGACAGCGCGCAGTTCTATCCGGTCATGCCGTTTCCGGGCACGACCTACTACAAATGGGCGCAGGAACACGGCTACCTCGCCACCGATCGCTTCGCCGACTGGCTCGATGCGACCGGGGCACACCGCTGCGTGCTGAACCTTCCCGGACTCCGCGCCGAGGAGATCGACGCCTTCTGCGCCGCGGCCTATCGCCGTTTCTTCTTTCGCCCGAGCTACATCTGGCAGAAGATCAAGCAGGCGCCGCTGCATCCCCGCGAGGGCATCCGCTCGGTGAAAGCGTTCGTACATTTCCTCGCCCACCTGGCCTCGCGCCGGCGCGAGACGACGGCGCCGTTCCCAACCCCGCCCGTCGCGGTGCCGGCCGATTGGTATTCGCTGCAGCCCATGCCGAAGGGCCGCATGTTCGAGCAGGCGACGCAGCTCGCGCAGATCAGGAAAGCCGCCAACGGCGACGGCGCTTCGCATTCCATTGCACCAGCGGCGCTGCGCGATCTCGCCGCGAACCTCCCCGAGGTCTGATTAGAAGCAGCGAGCCGCTGGCGCGGGATGTCATTACCCCCATCCAAACCTTCCCCCGCAAGGGGGGAAGGCTTCAGGCTTCGGACTCCGGCCTCTTCCCCCTCGACGGGGGAAGATGGAGATGGGGGTGATTGAACGATCCGCCACCGCTAGATCCCCGGCTCGGGGTCACCCCTCTCGCACAACAGATCGGCGATCATCTGCTGCCCGAAGGCGGAGGGGTGGATGAAGTCGTTGAGCCAGGCGACGCCGGCGCGCTGGCGAAACTCCTCTAGCAGATCGATGAACGTGCCGCCCGCCGCCAACACCGCCGCGCGGCGGCGTTCGAACGTGAGCTGTCGAGTGGGGGGACGCCCGCGGTCGAGATCCCAGATCAGGAAGTCGTGCATGAAGACGAAGCGCCGCCGGCCGGCCGTCGCGCAATGGGCGATCGCCTCGATGTCGGCGGCCTGCTCGTCGAGTGTCGGCACGACGGTCTGGTTGGCGTAATCGAAGACCGTTTCCCAGTCCGTCGCGGCAATTGGCTGGACAGCGAATCGCAGCGACCCGGCGAAGACGCTCAACAGCTGAGCGAGCCCCGCCGGCCGATAGAACATGTCGTCGTTGCCGCCGCCGAGAAAGGTGATCTCACCGCCCGCCGGCGCCGGGAATGCCGGCGCGCAGACCACTTCGCGAACCCAGCGCAACGTCTGTGCCTCGCGCGAGAAGCGCGCGGTGCGGTTGCGACAGCGCGCACAGGCCTCGTTGAGCCGCTCGACCACACCGACCGAACCGTCGCGCAGTGAATCGCCGCGCACGGTGGAATACCCGACCACGGCACAGGCGTCGTCGCCGGCGCGCGTGATGCGCTCGTGGCCGAAGGTGCCGACATCGAGGAACGCGATGGCCGCGACGACGCCGCCAACCTCCAGCGCGAGCACGGCCGCGCCGGCGGCCCAGGCGAGGCCGGCGCGGCGCGGCGCGCGGCGCGCGACGAGGCCCGTCGCAGCGGCAGCCAGCGCGAGCGGCAGCGTCACCGCCCAGGACACGATCGCCGCCGGCCGCGAGAATTGCGCGATGGCAAACAGCGCTCCCGCGGCCAGCGCGGTCGGACCGGCGCCGATGGCGAAGCCGAGCAGCGCGACCCGCAGCAGCACCACGGCGATCAGCTTCCAGGCGATCCTGCTCGTCTGCCCCCAACCGGTGCCGGATTTGGATACGACCGCTGCGTGCGGCCCGGCGACCACGACCAGCATCGGGGACGAATCGGGAGGCAGCTGAACTGTCCCCGCGCAGGAGCCGATGCGGACGGAGACACCGTCTGCATCCATGCGAACCGATGCCTCGCCACTCGCATCGGCGCCGCACTGCGCGCGCAGCTGCTGCAGCCACTCCCTGTCCTCGGTCCAGGGGCGGGAGGGGTCCCAGGACCGGGCCTCGAGCGCCCCTGCCCGTGCCAACAGCGCGACGCCGTTGCCCACACGCACGGCCGCCCCGGGAGCGGGGCCGCCTTCCGGCCGGTCCTCCGTGCCCAGAACGATATACGGCGCCAGAGTCGGTGCGCGCGTGCGCAGCGCGAGGTCGACGCCGCGCTCGAGCCCGATCGCGATCGTGCGACCGGCCGGAATCGCGAGATTCTGTTCCCTGTCGATCTGGAGGTCGGTGATGTATCCGTCGGTGCGCTCGTCGAGCATCAGCGCGGCGCCACCCTGCAGTGGCTCGAAGTAGACACGCTGCGTTTGCTTCGGCGCCAGCGTGACCTCGCTCAGCAGCGGCGACAAGAGGCCGAGGTCCAGCGCGGCCGAGAGCACCAAGAGGCCGACCGCGAGCGCCTTGCCGCCCGTCTTCATGGCCACCGTCGGGCGGGCGCTCGGCGTCGGGAACACGACCCCGGTGATCGACGCGGCGCGCTCCTGCCTCTTCCTGCTGCCCGCTCTGCCGGACGAGCGCCAGCCGCCAAGGAAGAATGCATCGAAAGGCACCTACCATCGGGCAACTGCACCATCAAGGTGAAGGTCCCGTGCCGCGCAGCGTCGACCAGGCCGAGCGGCAGGAATTCCTCGGCGGCCTGCCCGACCGCGGATGGTCACCCAGCGTTGAAGCTCGAGCTGCTCAACCGCAAGCGCGCTGCGTCGGCGGTCGCGCGCGCCGTCAGGCCGAGGATCGTGAAGATGCGCTCGCGGGTCGCTGCGTCACCGACCAGCGCGAGCGCCAGGGCGAGGAGCTGGCGCACGGCCATGCCGCGCGGGAGCAGGCGATAGGCCCCGCTTTCGAGCAGCCATTCGACGACACGGCGGGGCGCAAGCGGCAACAGGTCGAACATCACCTCGAGCCGCCGGATCTCGTCGAACTGTTCCTGGTGCGCCCCCGGACCGACCAGCCGTGGTGCTTCGAATCCCTCGGTCTGCTCGCCGCGCAGGATACGCTCCACCTGCTCGGCGGAGAGAATTCCCTCGTCGCGCGCGCGCGTCAACGCGGTCGTCCCCGGCAGGAAGGTCATCCAGTGCAACACGATCCGCGCCGGCCGCACCTCGTTGTAGAAACGCAAGGCCTCGCGTTGATCCTCCGCCACCTCGCCCGGCAGGCCGAGGATGTGATCGAGCGAGTAGTTGATGCCGATCTCCCGCAGATGGTCGACGGTCGCGCGCACGCGCTCGCGATCGCCCTTGCGGTCCATCTCGGCCAGCGTGTCGGAGTTGACCGTCTGCACGCCGACGCGCACCATGCTGCACCCCGCCTCGGCCAGCGCCTGGGCCATGTCGCGCGACATCGCGTGGGGGTGCGTGTAGCATTCGAACGGCAACCCGATCTCGCGCCGATATGCGACCGCGAACTCCTTCATCCAGTGAATGTCGAGGGTGAAGATCGCATCCCAGAAGAAGACCTTGCGCACCCGCCCGCGCGCCTTCCAGTACTTCAGCTCGCCGATCACGTGCTCGACCGAGCGGCGGCGGACCGGCTTTTCGCCCGGATACTGCTTCGGAAAGATGCTGTACTCGCAGAAGCTGCAGCGGAACGGGCAGCCGCGCCGCGAGGCAATATAGAACTCGCGTTCGAATACCGGCATCGAATCGTAGAAGATGGCCTTGTCCGCCCACGGCAGCGTGTCGAGGTCGGCGATCAGTGGCCGCACCCGGTTCGCAATCGGTTCGCCGTCGCCCTTGAACCACACGTTCGGCACGTCGGTGCGGCCGAAGCGGTCTTTTTCAGCGCATTCGAGCAGGTCGAGCAGCGCCCCTTCCCCCTCGCCCTCGACGACGGCGTCGATCGCCGGCTCACGGATGCTGTGCGCCGGAGCGCCGCTCACGTGCGGCCCGCCAAAGACAATCGGCGTCGGCGCCATGCGCTTGAGTGCCCGCGCCACCGCGACCGACCAGCGCTGCGTGATCGTGTACGAGCTGAAGGCAATCACGTCGGGACGCGTGGCAACGATACGGGCGGCAGTTTCCTCAGGTGTGGGCTCGAGCAGGCGAGCGAGCAACGGACTATCGGGCCCGCTGTTCGACGAGAACGGCTTCGGCTCGTATACGAGCGCACTCTCGTGCCCGTTATCTCTTACGTACGCAGACAGCGCGGCGATACCGAGGTGCTCGAGCCCGCTAGTGACAAACGCGACCCGCATGAGGAAACCGCTAGCACGGCAGGATTCTCCCCATCAAGAAAAAAACGATATAGGGAAAACCCCGAGTGACCTACTCACCCCTAGCGCGAGGATGGCGACAATCGGGGCGCCCCGGTGCCGCTAGGCACCGAGCAGCGGTTCGAAATTGTCCAGCGATTCCACGGCAACGCCGCGCGCGCGGAAGGCGCTGGCGAGCCGAGCGATCGTCCGTTCCGCATACTCCTGCGTGCAGAATTCGGCGAGACCGTGTTCGTCGTAGACGTGCTGGATGCGCTCGCCGACATACAGCCGGTCGAGGCGGACGGCGCGCACAAACGGCGCGACGTTCTCGACCAGCCGGTCGGGGTCCATCGGCAGCACGGGCTGGATGACGGCGAAGGTGCGCACGCCGGCGGCGTGCAGGGCGCGCAAGGCCGCGAAGCGTTCTTCGATCGGGTCGGCGTTGGGCTCGAAGATGCGTCGGTAGGCGTCGTCGTCGGTCGGAATGCTGAAGCCGACCAGGGCGCGGCGAAAACGTTTCAACAGCTCGAGGTCGTCGAGGATGCGCGGCGCGCGCGTCAGCACCACCGGTGCGATCTCGGTTTCGACCAGCACCTCCAGGCATTGCCGGGTGATGCGGTAGTTGCGCTCGGCCGACTGGTAGGGATCGGTGAGGATGGGGCTCATGCGCACGATCCCGCGCTTCACCGACTGCACCTCGCGCCGCAGCACCTCGGCGGCGTTGATCTTGACGTCGAGGTAGTGCCCCCACGGCAAGCGCGGCAAACCTTCCAGGTTGCGCGAGAAGTCGGCCCGATCGATGACGTAACAGAAGGGGCAGGCGATCATGCAGCCGACGTACGGGTTGATGTAGTAGTGGTCCTTCCCCTCGGGGATGAGTACGCGGTCGACCAGGATCTCGCGCACCACGGTTTTGCGGTCGGCGGCCGGGCGCTCGGAAACAGGCAGCGCCTTCTCGCGCTGGCGCACGACGTGCATCACCGCGTCGACCAGGCGCCGGTCGGCGTCGTTCAGGTCGGCGTCCTCGAACTGGCGCCCGACGCAGACGTTGAAGCGCGCCGTGCGCGTATAGCAGTCGAGACGGTCGTTGCGTTGCTCGAGCTCGATCAGGAGACAGACATCGTCGCGCTGGAAGGTGAGACAGAGCGCCTGCTCCACGTCCCAACTGATCAACTTCCAGCCCGGCGCCGTGAACGAACCGTCGAGAAACGGGGCGAGCAACTCGCCCGCGACGCGGTCGAGGTCGCGTTTGACGGCTGTGCGTTCCATCGTTCTCAAGCGGTGGGGCGGAGGCTAGACCGCCCGGCGCTGGCGAGCAAGCTTCACGATTCACCCGAGCCGGGGCGGGCGAGGAGGAGTATCCATTCGTTGGTCGCATCCAGTCCGATCGGGTGGTGCTCGAGCACACGCAGGCCGCGGCGGCGGGCGAAGGGCAGCACGTCCTCACTGGTGACGTTGCGAAAATGCTGATGCCCGGCGCGCGGCGCCTGGTCGGCCGCCGCAACCTGCTGCGCCTGCCGCAGCATGGCGAAGGGCGTGGTCTCCACGATCAGCAGCTGGCCGCCCGGTTTGAGCAGCGCGGCCATGCGCGCCAGCGCTTCGTCGACGTCGACGACATGGTTCAGCGAACGCAGGCAGAGGATGTGGTCGTAGCTCGCCGGCTCGCCCGAGAAGCTCTCGACGTCGCCGACGAAGAGGCGCCCTTCGGGGAGGGCGGCGCGCAAGCGGGCCAGACTCGGCTCGTCGGGGTCGAGGCCGGTGTAGCGCACGGCACCCGAGCGGACGAGCGGCGCCAGCTGATCGCGGTAGAACTGCTCGCCGCAGCCGACGTCGAGCACGCGCCCGCGCAGGCGGGCGTGGTGGGCGGTGATCCACGCCTCCTCGCGCGCAAACGGCGGTCCTTCGACGACCCGGAACCGGTGCGCGCAGCGGGCGCGGTGCGGACAGGAAGCGCAGATCGGATCGGGCAGCACGCGCCGCATGCCCTCGGTGAAATCGTCTAGGACGCCCGCCGGCGATCGGTCGAGAAAGAGATGGCTCAGCGCATCTTTGATCCGTGCGATCGCGCCCGGCGCGAAGTCGGCCGTGTCGGTGTCGTACAGGACCAGCTCGTCGCCCTCGACGAACCACAGCTGTCGGCCCGCATCGGCTGCGCGCCCGGCGAGGTACGCCGTGCACGCCTCCGCCGTAGCCGTGCAGGGCACGGTCGTTGCGGTGCGCACGAAGTTAAACGAGTTGGACTGCGTCTCCAGCTCGTTCATCGCGGCCGCGTTGGCCATCTCATCGATGCTGCCGAGACAGCAGGCGCGCGGGGTGGTGGCGACGAACGCCGGCTGCAGCGGCGGAATGGTCAGACACGAGGCCAGCGAGGCGGATTCCGCCAGACCCTCCCAGGCCAGCAACGGCCGCCGCGGATCGTCGTTCCATCGCGCCAGCGCGGCGATGGCCCGGCGCAGATCCTCCGTGCCCTGCGCGGCCGCTTCGACGGCGAGCACGATCTGCACGGCGGTCGAGGATATCGCGCCCGCCAGGTCCTCGATCTCGGACACCACCGTCTCCAGCGGCCGGCGGCGGATGGTCAGCGCCGCGTCGACATCGCACGCGTCGCCGGCTTCGCCAGCCCATGCCCGCAGCCCGGCCAGGGCTTGATCGAACGCGCCCGGCAACGACACGGCGCGATCGTGCGCCTCGCCGTGACCGAAGAACTGCACCCGCACGTACGCCAAACCGGCGCGGCGCAGTTTTTCGCGCACCGGCGGATAGACCAGGGGGCGGCCGGTGGTGACGAGCCCGGGCACACATCCGGCGGCGCGGATCGCCGCGACGAGGCGAAGAAAATCCGGCCGCAGAAAGGGCTCGCCGCCGACCAACAGCACCAGGCGCCCCTCGCGCATCGGCACGCCGGCCAGGCCTTGTTGCAGGGCGCCGGCATCGACGCCAGCCAGCGCCGCGCCCTGATCGATCGGACAGGTGCTGCAACCGTAACTGCAGGGAGCGCCGGTCCAGACCAGAAGCGTGTCGGAGCGCGGTCTCACACTGCAGGCCAGGTCAGCGATTCACCGGGTCCGGCGCCGCCGCGCGAGCACCCCGACCGCCACGCCGACCAGAGCGACACCGGCGACGATGAGGCTCAGTGACGGGAAACGCCGGGGGCGTCCTGCGGCCCCCGTGGGCCACATCCATTGAACCTTCGCCTCGTGGGCGCGGACGAGCTTGACCAGCGCGTCGACGAATCCCTCCGGCGGCGCCCCGCTCTCGACGGCGATGCCAAAGTGCTCGGTCTTCGTGGCCCCGCTCGGCGCCGTGCTGATATGGCGCAGCGTGACGACGACGTCGCCCCCGGAACAGTTGTACGTCACGGTGATGATGTTGCGATCGATGTTGGCGCCAGCCATCCGACACTGTCCCGGCAGCGTCTCGCTCATGCCGACCATCGGCCCGAGCACCGCTTCCTGTCCGGCGAGAATAGCCGGTCCGTCGCCGCTCTCTTCGCGGCGGGGCGGCTCGGTCGCCGCCGGAGCGGCATCACCTGGCGCCGATTGCCCGACCGCTACACAAACCGCGCCCGGATTCAAAAGCAGCAGCAGCACGGCTGCCTGCCAGACCACCGCCCTCACCCAGGATCGTTCGACGCCGCGCGGGATACTCATCGTTGGTTCGACAACTAGCTGCCAGGCCGCCAGGGGTCAACGCGCGTGGCGCGGTTGACGAAGTACCCAGTCTTGGGTAGCCGGTCTGCGGCGCCTATGCTGCAGTTGATCTTCGCCTCCCACCGCCGGCGCTGCGCCGCGAGCGCAGCGGCCCTGCTGATCGGGATGGCCGCCCTCGCCGCGTCCGAGCCGACCGCCAGCGACGTGTCGTGGGAAAGCCTGCTCGCACCCTACAGCCATGGCGACGCGCTCCCGGAGGGCTTCCGCATCGACACCATCCGCCGCGGGGCGGGCAACGACATCGTCATCGAGCTGCGCCGTCTGGCAGATGAAGAGGTCGGCGTCGAGGTCCATGTCGTGCGGCGCGGGCTGTGGCCAGGCATCCGCGAATCGCAGAGTTTCGGCATCGGGTACGAAACCCCACGTTCGCCCGCTCCACAGCGCGAGCTCGTCACCGAGGCACTCGCCGAAGCCATCCGGTCGCGCGATCGCGGACTGCCGGCGCCGGACGCGATTGCGCTCGGACCCGCCTTCGACCCCAGCGTCTTGCCGTGGTGGCTCGAGATGTTGCGCGGCGGCCGCGGCCTGCTGCTGGGCGCCAGCCTCGCCCTGCTCGCAGTGCTCGCGCTGATCGGTTCCCCGCACCTGGCGCACGCCGGCTTCGCGCTCGCCGCCATCGATCTCATCGCCAGCCTCGTCGGCATCCCGCTCGTGTCGTACGACATTGGCGCGGTCTGGACGGTGCCCGCGACGGTGGCGCTGCTCTACCTGGCGTCGCGCCGGCTTGCGGCCGTTGCGCGCGCGGATCAGCTGTCCGCCTTGGTGGTCTTTGCGATCGCCCTGGGACTGCGCCTGGCGCTGGGAGTGTGGGGGCCGATGCACGCCAACGGTCTGGGTGCGCTCTGGGTCATCGGCGCCGCGCGCGACCCGGCGGCCATTGCCACGTACGGCCCCGGGTTCGCGGAGATCTTCGGTTGGATAACCGCGCTGTGGCCATCGAGCCCGGATTGGGCGCTCTTCGCGGCCAACGCCGCCGTGTCGGCAGCCGTGCCGGTCGTGGCGTTCGCGCTCGGTCGATTGGCGGGCATCGCGCGCCCGACCGCGTTGACCGCCGCCCTCCTCCTGGCGATCGATCCCGTCTCGGTGCACATGGCGGCGACCGAGTCCTATTTCCCCATCATCATGCTGCTCTGCACCGGCGCCGCCGCCGTACTGCTCATCGCCGCGCGCGCCATGGCAATCGGCGATCAATGGCGTGCGGCGGCGGCCATCGCGGCGGCCGGCTTGCTGTTGGTCCAAGTCTCGCGCATCCATCCGGTAGCGTGGGGTGTGATCGCGCTGCTGCCGGCGGTGGTCCTCGCCGGCAACGCCAGCAATCTGTCTCGGCGGATGCTCGTCTTCCTCGCCAGCACCGCGCTCATCGTCGGGATTCTGGTCGCGTTCAACGGCAGCGGCCTGCTCGACGTCTATGGGCGAGTGCGCGCCGGCACGCTGATGCAGCCACACCTGTCGCTCTCGCGCTGGCCACTCGTGTGGGTCGCGGCTGGCGCGGTCGCGTATGCGTTGCTCGCACCGCGACCCTGGCTGGCGGTCGCCGCCGCCCTCTCCGTCGCCGGCCTGCTCATCAGTCGGCATACGTACTGGCAGAGCTGGATCTGGCAGCAGTCGTACGATCGCCTCTACCTGACGCTGCCCGTCGTCGCCCTGATTGGAGTGCTGCCCGCGTCACTGCTGCGGCGGCGCTGGTTTGCTGCGATCCTGGCGCTGCTCGTCATCGCGACATGGCTCCGCTCCGGCCTGCCCGTCGTCACTTCGCGCACGACCGACCAGCTCGAGTACCGCTGGCTGCGCCAACAGATCGCGCAGCTGCCGACCGATTGTCGCATCATCCACGTCGTCTCGGCGGGCAAGCGCGCCCTCGTCATTCCGACGTACATCGGCCCGGGGTCGAGACCAGCGGTGGCACTGGATCTGCGCCAGCCGCACACGATCGAAGCGGGCTTGTCTCCGACGCCGTGTCTCTACTACGTACGCACCTCCCTCTGCTCGGGCGCCGACGGCGGACCGGTTTGCGACGAGCTCGAGCAACGCCTGACATTCACTCCCGTCGCCCACGCGTCGTTTCCGGCCCTGCGGAGTCACATCGGCTTTCCGTACGATCGCGATCCGGTTGAAACATTGCTCGCCCGGGTGCAGCGCATCGACGGGGTGGAACTGGATCCGCCCTAGTGTCTGCGCTCGACGTGCTGGCGATTCAAATCGCCTGGGCGCTCCTGGTCCTCGGCAGCCCGGTCTTGTGTTGGCGCGGTGCGCGCGCGGTGGGTGTGGAAGCGCGGCACGGCGTCATCGCGGTCGCGCTGGCGATCGCCGTCGCCCTGGTGATCACCGCGCAGCGCGAGGACGAGCCGTTGCACGCCAACGGACACGCCTGGCGCGAGGCGCGCGAGGTGCTGATTCCGGTCGGCGTGCGCCAGCACGGGCTCGCGCCGTTCATGCACGGCAAGGGCGGGATCGCGCTGCAGTGGTCGGTGGCAGCGGTCGAGCGCGCGCTGACGGGCAGCGCGAACCCGCTGCGCATCAGTCGCGTGGCGAGTGCCGCGGCGGCGGGGGCGGCGGCGTTCCTGGTCATCGTCCTCGTCGGCTCGCCGTGGGGCGGGCTGGCGGCGGGGTGCACGCTGGCGCTCATGCCGCTGGCGCAAATGCTCGCCATCTCTGGTTCACCGCTGGCGATACCGGCCTGGCTGTTGCCGTGGTCGCTCGGTCTGTTGATCGCCAGCGGCCGTTCCGGCGACCGCGTGCTGCTGGCCGGAGCCGCGCTCGCCGCCGCGCTCGGCGCGGTCTCGCACACGGCGATGCTGGCGTGGCCGCCGGCCCTGCTCGTCGGCTGGTTGGTGATGGCGCGCGGTGAAATCAAGTGGAGCGCCGCCGCCTTTGGTGCCCTGCTGTTCGTCGCTGCCGCCTGGCTATTCCAGGCTGACAACGTCTACGAAATGGTCGCCGGCCGCGATGAAGGTCCGGGCCTGCTCGCTGCAGCGCAGAGCGGCTTCGAGGCGCGCAATCTCTTCCTCGACCCGCGCTGGGTCTCGCCGGCGCTGGTCCCGCTGGTCGGTCTCTGGGCGTTGGCGAGCCTGACGCGGCAGCGCGTGGCGATCATGGTGGGTTCACTGCTGGCGCTCGCCATCGCCGCCGCCCCGTTCTTTGCCGTCATGGCCTGCAGCTCCGACGCCGCGCGCTACCAGGGCGCGCTCCTGCCGCTCGCGACCAGCTTCGCCGTCGCCGGCGTCTGGCAGGTCCCGTGGCCGGCATGGATAGGCACCCGCGCCGCCGCCCTGGTGCGCATCGCCCTCCTGGCACCCCTTGCGCTGCTGCCGCTGCGCTCGCAGCGGCCGCCGACTGACCCGGTGGCCGTCGAGCACCGGCTCGTCGCGGAGGCGGTGCGCCACATGGAGCCGGGCACGTTGGTCGTGTTGCCCAGGGATCGTTTCGCCGGCGGACGCGTCATCGCGGATTTCCCCGACTTCCTGCTGCCGGAGCACTCGCACGTGCTGTTCGCCGACGACCCGCGCATCGCCACCTACGGCGGCCCGCAGCTGATCTATCTCGGCCTGGCCTGCATCTCGTGGAACGCCGAGGAGACCGACGGCACCGACGGCGACGCGGTGCTCGGCATGCGCCCGGAATGCCGCCCGCTGCGCGAACACGCGCAGCCGTGGATGGTGCGCGCGCTCGCGGCTGACGACATCCCGCGCGGGCGCTTCGGCGATGTGTGGACCTTCCACCGGCTGGCGCTGGGCGTGCCTTTTGGGTTCTTCCGGCAGGGTACAATTCCTCTCCCTCCGGGAGAGGTTACCCATTGGAAGGCTGGTTGCAACTGAGCACACGGCTCCGTTGGCGGCATAGCCGCGTCTTTTGTTTAATCGCCATCCTTTTTTCACGCCCGCACT
>CAYVUV010000297.1:0-22236 GCA_964455095.1 uncultured Binatia bacterium (SeqCode) | reverse complement strand
TCTTCGTACGCAGCGTCGTCATGCAAGCCTTCAAGATCCCCACCGGCTCGATGTTGCCGACCCTTCAGATCGGCGACCACCTCCTCATCAACAAGCTCCGTTATGGACTGCGTCTGCCCTTCGCCGCGCGCTGGCTGGTGGTCTATAGCGCCCCGCAGCCGGGTGATGTCGTCGTCTTCAAGTACCCGGTCGATCGCAGCAAAGATTTCGTCAAGCGCGTGATTGCGGTCGGCGGCGAGGTGGTGGAGATCCGCGACAAGCAGGTGCTGATCGATGGCGCTCCGCGCGATTCGCCGCACGCGTACTTCGCCGACGGGCGCGACGGGATTCAATCCGGCGCGCGCGATAATTTCGGCCCGGTGAGGGTACCAACAGCTCAGCTGTTCGTGCTAGGAGATAACCGCGACCGGAGCTACGACAGCCGCTTCTGGGGTTTTGTCTCCGTCGATGATGTGGAGGGAAAGGCCGTGGCGATCTACTGGTCCTGGGACGGACGGGATCGGTGGGTGCGGTGGGAACGCATCGGTGGCTTGATTCGATGAGCTCCCAACGTACCGGGCAAGCAGTGCAGAGCTTCCGAGGGAGGTGTGTGATGTGGGTTCGACACGCGCGCGTCGCAATGGCGCTGAGTCTGTTGGTGGTTCCGACCGTGGCATCGGCGCAGGCCGTGCGGAACGTCTTTCGCGCTGGCTTCTCGGAGATGTCGGGCGGGCGGTCTACGGCGGTGGTCATTGCCGACGTCGACGGCGACGGGGCGGTCGACGTGGTCGTCACCAACCCCGACACCTCGTTGGGCGGCGCCGTGGCGGTGTTGAACGGGTTCAACGACGGGGAAGTGTTTCTCGACTTCAACTCCATCCAGGTCGGCAGCTCGCCGTCCAGCCTGGTGATGGGCGACTTCGACGAAGACGAAGTCCCCGACCTGGTCGTGGCCAATCAAGGCGACAACAGCGTCGTCTTCCTCAAGGGATTGCTCAGCCTGAGCTACTTCGACCCGCCGGCATTTCCGATTGCGGTGGGGGAGAGCCCGCTCGGCGTCGCGGCAGGCAAGATCGACGGCGACGACCACCTGGACATCGTGGTCGCCAACCAGGGGGTTGCCAACACGGCCGGCTCGGTCAGCGTGTTGCGCGGCGACGGCCTCGGCAACTTCACGGTCGTACAACAACCCGACCCGACACCGGAGGACCCGAATCAGACCGCGCCGGATCTCACCACAGACCTGGATACGCGCGCCGTCGCACTCGGTGACGTCGACGGGGACGAGGTGCCGGACATCGTCGCCCTCAACACCTCCTCGAGCACCAACCGGCAGCGCGGTTCGCTGACGATCTTCCACGGCAACGGGGATGGGACCTTCGAGGCTGGGACCTTTCTGGAGATCGGCGGGGCGCCCGAGGGAATGGCGCTGGTCGATCTCAACCGCGATGACAAACTCGATGTCGTGACGGCCGACACTACCGACAATGCCGTCTCGGTTCTGCTCGGTAACGACGACGGCACGTTTGCCGAGCGCAAGTCGTTTACGGTCGGGGACTTCCCGGTGGCCGTCGCCGTCGCCGATATGGACGGCGATGCGCGACTGGACGTCGTCTCGGCCAACCAGCGCAGCAGCGATATGAGCATTCTCCTCGGCGATGGGCGCGGCCAGCTCGGGCGGGCGCGCAGCTTTGTCGCCGACCCGGAAGTTCTCGGCGTGGCACTGGGCGACATGGACGACAACGACACCACCGACGTGGTGGCGATCACTGCCGCTGACGCCGGGTCGGTGGCGGTACTGCGCAATCTCGGCGACGGGACACTCAACGCGACCGAAGACGTGCTGGTCGGAACCAGCCCGTCGGGCGTCGTGGCGGCAGACATCGACGATGATGGGCTGTCGGATATGGTGGCGGCGGCCGATGCCGGCAGCGTTTTGATCTTTCGCGCCCTGGCGACCGGCGGCTTTGCGGCTCCCGAGACCTTGACCGTCGGCGGCCGACCGGCGGCGATCGTGGCGCAAGATCTCAATGGCGATGCGCGAGTCGATCTGGCGGTGGCGGACAATAGTACGCCCGGTCGTATCGCCGTAACCTATGGGCTGGGCCGCGGGCACTTTGGGCCGGTCATGTCGTTGACAACCGAGGCGCAGGCCGTCGCCCTGACGAGCGGGGATTTTGACGGCAACGGCCGCATGGACCTGGCCGCCGCCGCGGGTGGGGCCGAGGGGGTCGTGTCGGTCCTGCTGCGCCAGGCCAACGGGACCTATGCCGCGGCGCAGAACACTCCGGTCGATTCCACTCCCGTGAGCATCGTCGCCGCCGATTCCGACGGCGACGGGCGCGACGATCTGGTCGTCGCCAACCAGGCGTCGAGCACGGTGACCATTCTCAAGAGCAGCGGCAATGGATCGTTCACCAATCCGCAGACACTCAACTCGGACATGGTCAACGAGCAGCCGACGTCGTTGACAGTGGCCGACTTCGATCGCAACGGCCTGCCTGACTTTGCCGTCGCGGGCTTTGGCAGCTCGAACGACTCGGTCAAGCTCTTCCTCAGCAACGGCAACGGTACCTTTCGCGCCGGCGGCTCGGCGACCGGGGGACTGCAGATCCGCGCGCTCGCGGCGCGCGATTTCACCGGCGACCAACGCGTCGACCTGGCGATCGTCAACCAGACGGCCAATCAGGTCGGCCTGCTGGCGCGGAGCAATTCCTGCGTCATAAGCAGGGCTCCGTGCATTACCGACGCCGATTGCAGCGGCGTCGGCGATACGTGCAGCGAACAGTTCGTTTCGCGTCCCGCCCCAGGTACCACCGGTTACAAGGTCAGTCGTATGCCTGTCTCTGTTGCCGTTGGTGACTTCAACGGTGACGGCCGCTACGACGCCGCGACGGCCAACAACGCCCCGAGTGCCAACAACCTCTCGGTGCTGGACAACTGCGTGCGTCTGGAGCGCTGCGGCAACGACCAGACCTTCCCCGGTGCGGAAGCCCTGCGCGGCGATGCCAATGGCGACGAGCAGCGCTCGGCGGCGGACCTGGTGGCGACGGCGAAAGAGATCGCCGACGGCGACGGGCGGCTGATCGAGGCCATCGGGCGCGGGACGTTTGTTGCATCGACGGGCGTCGACGCCAACGGCGACGGGCGCGTCGATGCGCAGGACCGCACCGCCGTGGCCCGGCGCATCTTCCGCGGAGCCTAGCCATGCCGACCGAAGCCGATCTGCAGCGCGATCTGCACGCGGCGATGCGCGCGCGCGACATGCCGAAGGTGTACGTGCTGCGCGGCGTCATCACCGCGATCAAGAACAGCAAGGTCGAGAAGCAGATCCCCGAGCTGCCCGAAGCCGAGATCGTCGCCCTGGTGCGCAAGGAAGCCAGCAAGCGGGTCGAGGCGATCGGCTTCGCCGAACAGGCCGGCCGCAGCGAGACGGTGGCGCAGAACCAGGCGGAGAAGGCGATCCTGGACGCCTACCTGCCGGCACAGCTCGGTGCGGCGGACCTGGAGGCCGCGGTTCGCGCGCTTTCGGCGGAGCTCGGCACGACGCAGATCGGTCCCCTGATGGCGGCGCTGCGCGAGCGCCACAGTGGGCAATTCGACGGCAAGTTGGCCAGCGAGCTGATCCGCAAGCTCGCTGCGGGCTGAGAAGCCCGCTGCCGGCGTCAGCTGGCTGCGTAGGCCTGCGACGCCGCGCCCACGCCGGCGCCGGCCGCGACGCGAAGTCCGAAACGCGGCAGCAGGCGCTCGAGCGCGCTGAGCAGCACGAGCACGTTTGCCTCCGTGCTCGACTCGCCCATCAGCCCGATGCGCCAGGTCTTGCCCTTCAGCGCCCCCAAGCCCCCGCCGATCTCCAGGCCGAACTCCTTCAGCAACGCCCCCCGCACTCCCGCATCATCCACACCGTCCGGAATCCGCACACTGTTCAACATCCACAGCTGGTGTCCCGGCTGCGCGGCCATCTCCAACCCGATGGCGCTCAGCCCGGCACGCAGCGCCAGATGATTGCGCTCATGGCGGCGCCAGCGCGTCTCGAGGCCCTCCTCGTCGACGAGGCGCAGGGCTTCGAGCAGGGCGTAGTTCATCGAGATCGGCGCCGTGTGGTGGTAGACGCGCTCGTCGCCCCAGTAGCGCTCGATCATCGACAGGTCGAGATACCAGCTCTGCACCGGCGTCGTGCGTGCGCGCAGCGCGTCGAGCGCCCGCGGCCCGAAGGTCAGCGGCGACAGACCGGGGGGACAGCTGAGACACTTCTGCGTGCCGCTATAGGCCGCGTCGATCAACCACTCATCCACGCGCACCGGACAACCGCCGAGCGAGGTGACGGTGTCGACGACGAAGAGCGCCCCCGCGGCGCGCACCAGGCGGCCGATCTCTTCGAGCGGTTGCCAGGCACCGGTCGAGGTCTCGGCATGCACCACGGCGACCAGTTTGGCGCGCGGGTGAGCGGCGAGCGCGCGGGCGATGGCGTCGGGCTCGATGATCTGCCCCCAGGGCGCCTCGACGCGCACGAGCGTGGAGCGGCAGCGCTCGACGATGTCGGCCATGCGCCCACCGAAGACGCCGTTGACGCCGATGATGGCCGTGTCGCCCGGTTCGAGCAGATTGACCAGGCACGCTTCCATGCCGGCCGAGCCAGTCGCCGAGATCGGCAATGTCAGCGGGTTCTCGGTTTGGAAGACGGTCCGCAAGCGGCGCTTGGTCTCCTCCATCAGCTCGATGAAGGCCGGGTCGAGGTGCCCGATCAGCGGCGTGCCGAGGGCGCGCAGCACGCGTGGGTGCACAGCGCTCGGACCGGGGCCGAGCAGGATGCGTGTCGGGATCGGCGGATACGACATGGCAGGCTTGTGCTTTTACTGGCACCCCACTAGCGTGTCAAAGCGTCATGCTGGATCAACGAGTGCTCGCGGCGCTGGCGGCCATCGTCGGTCCGGATGGCGTGGTGACACGCGAATCAGAAGCGCGCGTCTACGAATGCGACGGCTACACGCTGGCCAAGAGCGTGCCCGACGCCGTGGTGCTGCCGCGCACGCCGGCGCAGGTGGCAACCGTGGTGCGCCTGCTGCACCGCGAGCAGATCGCCTTCGTTCCGCGCGGCGCCGGCACCGGCCTGAGTGGCGGCTGTCTGCCGCTGCAGGCGCCGGTGATGATCTGCACCAGCCGCCTCAAGCGCATCGTCGCCATCGATCTCGCCAACCGGCGCATCGTCGTCGAAGCGGGCGTCGTCAACCTCGCCGTCAGCAAAGCCGTGCAGGACAAGGGCCTGTGGTATGCGCCGGACCCGTCCAGTCAGCAGGCCTGCACGATCGGCGGCAACATCGCGGAGAACTCCGGCGGGCCGCACACGCTCAAGTACGGCGTCACCACCAACCACGTGCTCGGCGTCGAGATGGTGCTCGCCGACGGACAGGTGGTGCAGCTCGGCGGCATGATGGAGGACGTCCCGGGGTACGATCTCCTCGGGATCACCGTTGGCAGCGAGGGCACGTTCGGCATCGTCACCACCGCGATCTTGCGCCTGGTGCGGCAGCCGCAAGCGTGGCACACGCTGCTGGCGGTGTTCGAGACGGTCGATGATGCGACGGCCGCGGTGTCGGACATCATTGCCTGCGGAATCGTGCCGGCCGCGCTCGAGATGATGGATCGCCTGATCGTCGAGGCGGTCGAGGCGGCGTATCACTTCGGCTTCCCGACCGACGCGGGGGCGGTGCTGATCGTCGAGCTCGACGGTCCGGCCGCGGGGCTCGGCGAACAAGCGCGGCGGGTGACGCAGGTGTGCCACCTGCAACGCGCGCGCGAGGTGCGCGTCGCGGCCGACGAGGCGGAGCGCGCCGCGCTGTGGAAGAGCCGCAAGCGCGCCTTCGGCGCGGTGGGTCGCCTGGCGCCGAACTACTGCACGCAGGACGGCGTCGTGCCGCGCACACAGGTGCCGGAGATTCTGCGCCGGATCACGGCGATCGGCGCGCGCCATGCGCTGCGTATCGCCAATGTATTCCACGCCGGCGACGGCAATATCCACCCGATCCTGCTCTACGACGAGCGCAATGCCGACGAGGTGCGCCGGGTGGTGACGGCGGGGCGCGAGATTCTCGAAGCGTGCGTGGCGCTGGGTGGCAGCGTCACCGGTGAGCACGGCATCGGGGTCGAAAAGATCGGCGAGATGCCGCTGCTGTTCAGCCCGCACGACCTGCTCGTCATGCGCAACTTGCGCGCCGTCTTCGATCCTGACGAGCGCTGCAACCCCGGCAAGATCTTTCCCACGCCTGGCGGCTGCGTCGAGGTGACGCGCCCGCGCCGACAGGTGCCGGTATGAGCGCGGTGGCGCGAGCCGGCGCGGCGGCGCCCATCGACGCGGCGGCGCTGCGCGCGTGCGTTGGCGCCGACGCGCTCGACGGCGACGAGCGCACCTGGCGCTTCGCGGCCGCCGGGGTGCGGCCGGCATGGGTCGTGCGCCCGCGCAGCGTCGAGGCGGTCGCGGCGGTCGTGAGCGAGGTGGCAACGGCCGGCGGCGCCGTGATTCCGGCCGGCAACGCCACGCATCTCGATATCGGTCTGCCGCCCAGCCGCTACGACGTGGCGCTGTCGACGGCGGCACTGGATCGTGTGCTGACACACGACGCGGCCGATCTGACGGTGACGGTAGAGGCGGGCATCACCCTGGCCGCGTTGAACGCGGCGCTGTTGGCGGCCGGGCAGTGGTTGCCGCTCGATCCGCCGCGGGCGGAAGCGATGACCATCGGCGGATTGATCGCGGCGGATCGCAATGGCCCGCTGCGGCTGGCGCACGGCAAGGTGCGCGACCTGCTCATCGGGCTCAAGGTCGTGCTGGCCGACGGGGCGCTGCTCAAGGGCGGCGGCCGGGTGGTGAAGAACGTCGCGGGCTACGATCTGCCAAAGCTCTTCACCGGGTCGTTCGGCACACTGGGTGTCATCGTCGAGGCGAGCTTCAAGGTGTTGCCGCGGCCGGCGCAGATGCGCATGTTCGCCTGGCGCTGCCCGGCGCTGGGTGAGGCGGTGCGCCGGGCGCTGGCGCTGCTCGACGGCGCGGTGTTCCCCGTGCTGCTGGAAGCGGTGAACGGCGAGGCGGCCGAGTCGATCGGGCTCGACCCGGGGGCCGCATTGGTGATCGGCTGCGCCGGTAGCGAGCCGGAGATCGCGGCGCAGGAAGACTGCTTGCGGGAGCTGGCTGGAGCGGGCGTGACGGCCTGCGAACCGGCGCGCGGCGAGGCACTGCTCAAGGCGGTGCGCGACTTTCCGCAGCCGGCGGACGAGGACGCCATCGTGGCGCGGATCAGCGCCGCGCCGACGGCCCTGGCCGGCTTGCTCGAGCGCATCGAAGTGGAGGCGGCGGCGCGGCAGAGCGTGGTGGAGATCGCCGCCCATGCCGGCAACGGGGTGGCGTGGTGTCAGCTGCTCGGGGCATCCGACGCACAGGGGGCCCCGTGGCTGGCGGAGTGGATGCGCGTCCACGCCCGCGAACACGGCGCCTGGGTCGTCTTCGAAGCGCTGCCGGCGGCGCTGCGCGGTCGTCTCGATCCGTGGGGGTTCAGCGGCTCGGCACTGCCGCTGATGAGCGGCGTGAAGCGGGCGCTCGACCCCGCGCAGCTCTTCAGCCCGGGGCGATTCGTCGGGGGCATCTGACGTGAGCGAGCCCTTGTCCACTGTTGCCGGGCCGCGCGTGGCCGACCCGGCCCGCCTGCTCGAGTGCGTCCATTGCGGTTTGTGTCTGAATGCCTGTCCGACGTACCTCGAGCTGGGGGCGGAGATGGACTCGCCGCGTGGCCGCATCCATCTCATTCGCGCCCTGGAAGAGGGCACGCTGTGGTTGACGAAGGATGTCGTGCGCCACATCGACCTGTGTCTCGGCTGTCGCGCCTGCGAGACCGCGTGCCCGTCGGGTGTGCAATACGGCCACATCATCGAACAGGCCAGGGCGTACGTCGAGACCACCTATCGGCGACCGTGGTGGGATCGCTGGCGGCGGTCCGCCGTGGCGGCCGTGTTTCCCTACCCGCAGCGCCTGCGCGCCTTGTTGATGCCGGTTCGCGCGCTGCAGCGCACCTGGCTGTGGCCGCTGGTGCGTCGAGCCGTGCCGGCGGCCGCGTTGATTCCCGTGCTGCGCCCGGTCGCCCCGTTGCCTGAAGTGACGCCGGCGAGCGCACCGCAGCGCGCTCGGGTCGGGTTGCTGGCCGGCTGCGTGGCGCGCGAGCTGTTTGCCGAGACCAACCGCGCCAGCGTGCGCGTGCTGGCGCGCAACGGCGTCGCCGTGGAGGTCCCGGCCACCCAGGCCTGCTGCGGCGCGCTCCATCTCCACAACGGCGATCCGGACGCCGCGCGCCGCTTCGCGCGCCACAACATCGACGCGTTTGCCGACGATCTCGATGCGATCGTGGTCAACGCGGCCGGCTGCGGCGCGGCGATGAAGGAGTACGGCGCCCTGTTGGCCGACGACCCGCACTACGCCGAGCGCGCGCGGCACTTTGCCGCCCGCGTCCGCGACATCACGCAGTTCCTCGCCGCGCTGCCGGTGCAGGCGCCGCGGCGGGCGATCGAGGCGCGCGCGACGTATCACGACGCGTGCCACCTGGCCCACGGTCAACAGGTGCGGGCCGAGCCGCGCGCGCTGTTGCGCGCGATTCCCGGCCTCGATCTTGTCGAGCTGCCGGAGAGCGACCTCTGCTGTGGCAGCGCCGGCAGCTACAATCTCACGGAGGGCGCGATGTCGCGCCGGCTGCTGGAGCGCAAGATCGACAACATCGTGCGCACCGGCGCGACGTGCGTCGTCAGCGCCAACCCCGGCTGCAGCTTGCAGATCGAGGCCGGCCTGCGCGCACGCGGGTTGTCGACACGCGTCGCGCATCCGGTTGAGCTGCTCGACGAAGCCGGGCGCGAGTAGCGCCGGCTAATCGCGCAGCAGCACGTCGGCGCCGAGACGCAGCGTACCCAACCACTTGCGCAGCAGGGCGCGGCGCTGCACTTGCTGGCGCAGCTTGACGATGAGCAGGCGTTCCAACCGGTAGCGGTCGAGGCGTTTCTTCTCGGGCGCCAGGCCGGAGGCGCCCGCCGCTTCGAGCGGTTTCCACAGGCCGTCGATGGGATGGCCCCAGGTCTCGAGGTCGGCCGGATCCAATCGCCCGATGATCTCGCGACACAGGGCGAGGCGGTCGGGGCTGGTGGCGATCTCTACCGCCCACTTGTCGATCGAGGCCGTGCTCGGCCGCGAGTGCTTGCCGACCCCGATCGGATCGCCCAGCCCGCTCTCGGTCGGCTTCTCGCGGCCGTACTCGACCGCTTCGGACTCGTGCGGCACGCCGAGGAAGGCGAAGATCTCCTTCAAGGTCGGCTCGGGATCAGAAACCAACCGCTCGTACACCACATGATAGACCGGCACCGAACGCGCGCGCAGGAACTTGGCGATGGCCGGCACGTAGCGTTCCAGCAGCGGGTTGTACGCCTGCGCGGCGCGATAGTCGCCGTTGAAGAACGACTCCGCGTAGGAGCTGAACACGGCGAGCGGATGGCGCGTCAGCACGACATACTTGGCGGTCGGGTAGAGCTTGGCGACAAAGTCGAGCACCAGGGCGTAGGCCGGGGTCTTGTCGAGGAAGATCCGCTTACCCGGCCGCGTCGACAGCATGCGCTGGTAAAGCGTATCGGCGTATGCCCGGCAGGCGTCGAGATAGTCCTGCTCGCCGCCGGGCAGGTGATGGACGAATTCGCGTTGCGCCTCCGCTGCCAGGACCGCGTCGTACGGCGCCTTGTCGACCTTGGCGTAGTAGCCGAGATGGGCCAGGGGCGTCAGCAGGTGCGGCTCGGGTCGGCCGTAGACGAGCGAGTGGGCACCGATCATGCGTGCCAGCAGCGTCGAGCCGGAGCGCGGCGAGCCGATAACGAAAGCGATCTGTTCTTCCACGGTGGATCGTATGTACCACACCGCGACACGAGGTCCAGCCGGCGCCGCTGCCGTGATGGCGGAAGTGGGTTGTCGATGTCTGTCGTAGGTGAGATAATAAACGCCAGTGCAGGAATGCGAGGCGCGATGTTGATCGTGGAGAATCTGTCGCATGACAGGCTCCAGCGCTGTTCTAGTACACTCTGTCACGGCGTATGTATTCAGTAGCACCAGAGGTGCAGTAAGAGGCGGGTGTCGAGCGATGCGAGGCAAGAGCGAGATAGCGGCATCGCTGGGCCCGATCGTGTCGGCGGGTGGGTCGGCCGGCCCGGCGTTGCGCGTCCTGCTGGTCGAGGACTCCCCCGACGACGCCGAGCTCTTGCTCTACGCCTTGCGCGAGGGAGGCCTGACCCCGATCTGCGCCCGGGTCGACACGCGCGAATCGATGGCGGCGGCGCTGGCGCGCGAGGCCTGGGACGTCATCATCGCGGACTACCGCTTGCCCGCGTTCAGCGCACCGGAGGCCCTGTCCGTCATGCAGGCAGCCGCCGTCGATCTGCCGTTCATCATCGTCTCGGGCACCGTCGGCGAGGAGCTGGCGGTGGCGGCGATGAAGAGCGGAGCGCACGACTACATCATGAAGGACAGCCTGGCGCGACTGGTGCCGGCGCTGGAACGCGAGTTGCGCGAGGCGGCGGAGCGCCGCGAGCGCCGGCGCGCCGAAGCCGCGCGGGCCGAAGAGGCCGAGGTCAGCGCGGCCCTGGCGCGCGTCGCGCACGAGCTGATCGGCGCCTTGGATCGCCCGGTGCTGCTCGAGCGGTTGTGTCAGATCACGACCTCGGTGCTGAGCTGCGACACCAGCTACACCATGTTGGCGCAGCCGATCGACGACGCGTACGTGCTGATCGCCGGCTACGGCGCGACGGCGGAGGAGCAGGAGATCGCGCGCGTTATCAAGGTCCCGCGGACGCTGATGGCGCGCGTCCTCGAGCGCCTCGAACAGGACGAAGTGCTGGAGACCAACGAGTTCCCGGCGGAGGAGTGGGCCGTCCCGAAGCCGACGCGATCGCTGCAGCTGTGCACCGCCCTGCGGCGCGGCGTATCGATCATCGGCATCCAGGTGGCCAGCCGGCGGGGCAGGGACGAACCGTTCTCGAACGCGCAGCGGCGCATTGCGCGCGGGACGGCGCAACTGGCGTCGCTGGCACTCGAGCACGCCCGGGTGGTCGAGGAGCTCGAACGGGCCAATCGGATCAAGTCCGAGTTCGTCGCCACGATCTCGCACGAGCTGCGCACGCCGCTCAACGTCGTCATGGGGTACACGGACCTGCTCATCGACGGGACGTTCGGCTCCCTCAATCCGGAACAGGGAGATACGCTGCGCCGTGTCAGCGCGCGCGCGCGTGGACTGTTGGAGCTGATCAACGCGACTCTCGACCTGAGCCGCCTCGAGGCCGGGCGCATTGCCCTCGACGCGGAGTCGGTGGAGATCGCGCAGCTGTTGGGGACCCTCGAGACCGAGGTCCACGAGTGGCAGACGAAGCCGGAGCTCAACGTCGTCTGGGATATACCGAAGGGCCTGCCGTCGCTGTGGACCGACGGGGCCAAGCTCAAAGTCGTGTTGAAGAACCTGATCGGCAACGCGGTGAAGTTCACGGACCACGGGAGCGTGACCGTGACGGCGCGGGCACTGGATCACGGGGTCGAATTCAGCGTCGCCGACACGGGCATCGGGATCGCGCCGGAGGCGATGCCGATCGTCTTCGAAGCGTTTCGACAGGGCGACAGCTCGTCGACGCGGCGCTACGGGGGGGTCGGTCTCGGGCTCTATATCGTGCGCCGGCTGCTCGAGCTCCTGGGCGGTACGATCACCCTCGAGAGCGAAGTCGGCCGCGGCTCGCGCTTTCGGATCTGGATCCCGCAGCGCGCGCCCGACGCGCGCGGGGGCGCCGAATGAGGACAGGCCGCGCGCGGCCTCGGTCGCGGTGATGACGGAGCAACCGCCACCGGTACCATTGCGCGTGTTGGTCCTCGACGACAGCGTGCTCGACGCCGAGTTGGAGATCGCCGCCCTGACCGCCGCCGGCTATGCATGCACCTGGGAACGTATCGAATCGCGTGACGACTTCGAGCGCCGCCTCGACGCGCCGCGCTATGACGTCATCCTGGCCGACTATCGCCTGCCGGCCTTCGATGGCCTCACGGCCTTGGGCTTGTATCGCCAACGCGACCTCGACACGCCGTTCGTCCTGGTTTCGGGAACCGTCGGCGAGGAGCTGGCCATCGAGTGTATGAAAGCCGGGGCGACCGACTACGTGCTGAAGGACCGCTTGACGCGACTCGGCCCCGTCGTCACGCGTGCGCTGCAAGAGCGAGAGGGCATCGTCCGCCGCAAGCGCGCCGAAGCCGAGATCCGGCGCTTGAACAGCGAGCTGGAGCAGCGCGTGCTGGAGCGAACCGCGCAGCTGGAGTTGGCCAACAAGGAGCTGGAGGCCTTCAGCTACTCGGTCTCGCACGACTTGCGCGCCCCACTGCGCAGCATCCACTCCTTCAGCCAGGCCGTCCTGGAGGATTGCGGCGATCAGCTGGCGGAAACGGCACGGGACTATCTGCGCCGGGTGTTGGCGGCGGCCGAGCGTATGGAGGCGCTGATCAAGGACCTGCTCGATTTGTCGCGCGTGACGCGCGCCGAGCTGACGCGCGAGCCGATCGACTTGAGCGCGCTCGCCACGGAGGTCACGGCTGAGCTGGCGCGGCGCCACGGCGACCGGCAGGTCGCGGTGCTCGTTCAGGAGCAGTTGGTGGCCCATGGCGATGCGCGTCTGGTGCGCGTCCTGCTCGAGAACCTGCTCGACAACGCGTGGAAGTTCACCCGCCATCGCGACGGGGCGCGCATAGAAGTGGGCCGCCTGACGGGAGAGAGGCCCGGCTACTTCGTGCGCGACAACGGCGCCGGTTTCGATATGAGCCAGGCGGGGCGCCTCTTTGGAGCCTTCCAGCGGCTGCACCCGGCGAAGGACTTCGAGGGCACCGGAATCGGGCTGGCGACCGTGCAGCGAATCGTGCGCCGCCACGGTGGCGAGGTTTGGGTCGCTGCCGCCGTGGGGGAGGGTGCGACGTTCTTCTGGACACTCGAACCTGCCGCCCGGCAAAGCGACGCTTGACAGCCAACGCGAAACACCGTACAGAACGGTACGTACTGTCTATGACCGCAGCAAAACTCAGCAAGGGCGACGTCAGTCGCGAACGAATTCTCGAAGCCGGCGCGGAGCTGTTTTCGCACAAAGGCTATGCGGGCACCGGTGTAGACGAGCTGGCGACGCGCTCGGGCATCGCCAAGACCGCCATCTACTATCACTTCGGCAACAAGGAGGGACTGCTCGCCGCCGTGCTGGAGCGCGCCGCGACGGTCTGGATCGAGGGCATTCAGGAAGCCTCGCGGCAGGGTGGCAACCCCCTGGAGCGCCTGGACCGGGCGCTTGCCGGCATGCGCACCATGCTCGAGGAAAAGCCCTGGATCATGAAGCTCATGCAGCTCCTGGCCCTCGAAGTGGGGGAGGAGAAGCCGGAGGTGCGGGCGACCCTGCAGGCGATCGTGCGGCGCGCCCGCGAGGCCATCGAGACCGGCCTGCGCGACGCGCTCGGCGTGGATGTCCCCGGGGCCGATCGGGTGGCGGGAATGCTGCTCGCCATGCTCGATGGCGTCGCGCTGGGCACGGTCGTCGACCCGGAGATGGTCCCGCTCGAAGAGGCGTTCGAAGAAATCCGCCACATCACGATCTTCATGGTCGCCAGCCGTCTGCAGCCGGAGCTGCTCCGCTTGCTGGAGTCGGTGCCCGGCATGGCGCTGCGCCAGACCTGAGAAAGGCTCTGACATGCACACCGCTACGACGTTGACCGGTGATCTACCGCAGGAAGAACAGCAGGCGGAAGTCGAGCGCGAAGAGACCTATCGGCGATTCCTCGCGCGCATCGCCCACCAGTCGGTGGTCAAACACTTCGACGCCTACGCGGATATTCCGTGGGACGATCCGGCCTTTGCGATCGACCACGACGACCCGCGTCTCATCCTGTCCGAGGACGATCCGCTCGGCGGCACGGCCTGGTACCGCAGTCAGCCGCAGGGAATCCAGTCGCGCATCGGCCTGCACATGATCGCCAACTTCGCGCGCATCGGCTACGCCTTCGAGAGCGTGCTCAAGCGCGGCCTGCTCGAGTTCGCCGCCGCGCTGCCCGACGACGCGCCGGAGTTTCGCTACGCCTACCACGAGGTCATCGAGGAGGCGCAGCACGGCCTCTTCTTCCACGAGTTCGTGCAGCGCACTCGCCTCAACGTGCGCCCGCCGCGCATTCTCGGCGTCGGCGAGCGTTTCGTGATCCGCATGGGCCGCACCTTCCCCGAGCTGTTCTTCATGTTCGTGCTCGCTGGCGAGGACCCGATCGATCACGTGCAGCGCCGTATGCTGCAGAGCGGCCGGCCGATACACCCGCTGATCGAGCGCATCACGCGCATCCATATCACCGAGGAGGCGCGCCACATGTCGTTCGCGCGCCACTACCTCCGGCGCACCGTGCCGCGACTGAGCGCGGTGAAGCGTTTCGTGATGCGCGTGCGCACGCCGATCGTCTTCAAGATCGCCTCGCTCCTGATGATGCGCCCGTCGAGCCACATCGTCCGCACCTACGCCATCCCCGAACCGGCGATGCGGGCGGCCTACGGACCCGGCTCGCCCGCCCAGCAGCGCACGCTCGACGCGCTGCGCAAGCCGCGCGAGCTGTGCTGGGAGCTCGGGGTCCTGAACGAGTCGTGGAGCCGCGTCTGGAAGGCGCTCGGGATCTACGCGCCGCGCGGCGCCTAGGCGTCGGCCATCGGCGCGCCGCGCTGGGTGCGGAAGAACGCCTCCATCTCGGCGAACACCCGCTGACTGGGGCCCACGACCTGGCGCGCCGGCGGCAGTGAGCGCAGGAACGCCTGGCCGTAGCGCTTCTGCGCCACGCGGCTGTCGAGGACGAGCACACAGCCGCAATCGCTGCGGCTGCGGATCAAACGCCCGAATCCCTGCTTCAACTTGAGCACCGCCTGCGGCAGGGCGTGCTCCATGAACGGGTTGCCGCCGCGCGCTTCGATCGCCTCGACGCGGGCGGCTTCGATCGGCTCGGTGGGCACCTTGAAGGGCAAGCGCGCGATGATCACGCAGCGCAGCGCGTCTCCCTTGACGTCGACGCCTTCCCAGAAACTGTCGGTGGCGAACAATACCGCACGGCGCTCCTGGGCAAAGCGCGCCAACAGGTGCTGGCGACTGGTGTCGCCCTGCTGCAGGGGCGTCAGCCCGGCCCGCCCGAGCTCTCCGGCGAGCGCCGCAAACGCGCGCCGCAGCGCTCCATACGACGTGAAGAGCACGAAGGCGCCGCCGTCCGTGATGTGCAGCGCCAGGCGGATGGCCTCGTGCGTCGCCGCCTCGTAGCCGGGATGGGTCGGCTCGGGCAGATCGCTCGGCACCAGCAGCCGCGCCTGCCGCGCGAAGTCGAAGGGCGACTCGACGCGCAGCGTCTGCACGCGCTCGGCTGGCTCGATCCGGGCGACGCCGACGCGCTGGTGCAGATAATCGAAGGCCTGGTCGACGGCCAGCGTGGCCGACGTCAGCACCACCGTCTCGAACTGCTGGAACAGGGCCCGGTGCAAGAGCGGCGCGACGTCGATCGGCGCCGTGTGCAGCGACAGCGCCGGCCCGGTGCGGGTGCGAGGCCGCAGCTCGAGCCAGCGGCACTGCGCCTCGTCGGTGCCGACGAACTCGAGCAGCGTCGCCGCGAAGCCGGCCAGCCGACTGCGCAAGGCGCCGAGCTCGGTGGCGAGATAGCGCACTTGCACGGGCGTGCCCTCGCCGAGCTGCGCAACCCGCGCCAGGACGCCTTCGAAATCGACCGCGTACGCATCGACCGCCGCCGCCAGCCCGGTCAGCATGGCGGCCGCCCGTTGCCAGAACACCGTCCCGCGCACGGCGTCGGTGATGCGCAGCTTCTCGTCGCCGCCCGACGGCGGCCGCGCGTCGTGCTCCTGATACGCCGTCAGCAAACGCGTGAAGTACTCCTCGGCGTCGACGGCGAGGCTGGCGCGCTGCGGCAGCAAGCGCTGCTCGATCCAGCGCACGGCACCCTGCGCCAGCGGAACGTCTTCGCCGCGGTCGATCGACTCGAGCGCCATCATCAACGCCGGCAACACGCCCTTGGCCAGGTTGCGCCGACTCTGCAGGCGGCCGAAGGTCCGATCGAGCACCGCCAGGCTGGCGCGGCTGCCGAAGTACGACGTGGCCACGTCCTCGAGATGGTGCGCCTCGTCGATGATGACCCGCGTGGCCGGGGGCAGGACCGCGTTCTGGGTATAGTTGTCCAGCTCGTCGCGCAGCGCCAGGTCGGCCATCAGCAGGTGATGGTTGACCACCACCACATCGGCGGCGGCCGCGGCGCGGCGCGAGGAGTAGAAGAAGCAGCTCGAGTAGTAGGGGCAGCGAGCGCGCAGGCAGTTGTCGTTCTCCGACACCACCTGCTCCCACACCTCCGGCCGTGGCCGCACGGCGAGGTCGGCCAGGCTGCCGTCGCGCGTTCCCTTCGCCCAGTCGAGCAGCTGGCGCAGCTCGGCGCCGATGTCGTCCTCGATCAGCTGCGCCCCCTGCGCTTCGGCCTGCGCCGCCTTGCGCTGACAGAGGTAATTGCCGCGCCCTTTGACCAAAGCCACACGGCACTCGAGACCAGCGCGCTCGGTCAGGAAGGGTAGGTCTTTGCGCACCAACTGCTCCTGCAGGTTGATGGTGTGCGTCGACACCACGACGCGTTCCTTGTTGGCCTTGCTCCACAGGATCGCCGGTACCAGGTATGCGAGCGACTTGCCCGTTCCCGTGCCCGCCTCGACCGTCAGCACCTGCTGGTCGTTGAATGCTCCCGCCACGGCGCTCAGCATCGCCAGCTGCTGCGGGCGGTGCTCGTAGTCGGGCAGGGCGGCGGCGATGGCGCCGTGTGGCCCGAGCGTGTGCGCCGCGGCGGCCGCGTCGAGCCCCGGACGCTCGACGGCGCGAAGCGGCTCGACGATGACGTAGACGTCGCTGGCGGCATTGTCGACGATGTAGGAGCCGATGCCGTCCTTGCCGAGCGCCGAGGCGATCTCGATGTCGGCGTGAGAGGGCACCAGCGTGCCGCTCGGGTGGTTGTGAACGACCACCTCGCCGGGGCGCGGGATCTGGAGAATGGCGGGGACGGCGGTGCGGTTGCCGCGCGCCAGCACGCGGACGTCGCCGATCTTGCCGTCGTGGAGCGAGCCGAGCAGAAAGACCTCGTTGCCCCCCGCGTCGTCGATCGCGGCGCGCACGGCGTTGAGACCCGCCGTGCTGAAGCGCTCGCGAATATCGGCCATCCGCGCCGGCTTACCAGATCGCCGCGCGCAAGTCGCGGTGGGCGCGGCGGGGAATGGTTCGACCGTGTGCGGGGCGAATGTTATGCTGTCGCAATGTCGGCCCACGAGGTGACCATCGGACTGGTGCAGATGCGCTGCGGCGCCGATCCAGCGGCGAATCTCGCCACGGCCCTGGCGCGCATCGAGGAAGCCGCCGTGCGCGGCGCGCAGATCGTCTGCCTGCAGGAGCTCTTTCGCTCGCAGTACTTCTGCCAGAGCCAGGACACCGCGACCTTCGACCTGGCCGAGCCCATTCCCGGCCCCAGCACCGAGGCGCTGAGCCGCGTCGCCGCAGCGCACGGCGTGGTGGTGATCGGCTCGCTGTTCGAGAGGCGCGCCGAGGGCGTGTTTCACAACACGGCGGTGATCATCGACGCCGACGGTTCGCTGTCGGGTCTGTACCGCAAGATGCACATCCCCGACGACCCCCTGTACTACGAGAAGTACTACTTCACGCCCGGCGACCTCGGCTTTCGCAGCTTCCACACCCGCGCCGGCGACATCGGTGCGCTGGTGTGTTGGGACCAGTGGTTTCCCGAGGCGGCGCGCCTGACGGCGTTGCGCGGGGCGGAGATTCTTTTCTATCCCACCGCGATCGGCTGGCATCCGCACGAGAAGGCCGAGTTCGGCGCCGCGCAGTATTCCGCCTGGGAGACCATCCAGCGCAGCCACGCCATCGCCAACGGCGTCTTCGTCGCCGCCGCCAATCGCGTCGGACTGGAGGGCAATCTCGAGTTCTGGGGCGGCTCCTTTGTCGCCGACCCCTTCGGCACGGTCATCGCGCGCGCCAGTCACGACGGCGAACAAGTCTTGATCGTCACACTCGACCGCCGCCGCATTGCCGAGACCCGGCGCAACTGGCCCTTCCTGCGCGATCGCCGCATCGATTCGTACGACGGCCTGCGCAAGCGGTACCTGGACTAGCGCCATGTCGCAGGAGCGACATGCACGGGGCGCGGCCCCCGCGCCCGGCACGCCGGCGGCGCTCGGCTACCACATGCCCGCCGAGTGGGAGCCGCACGCCGCCACCTGGCTCTCCTGGCCGCACAAGGAAGCGTCGTGGCCGGGCAAGCTGGCGGCCATTCCGCCCATCTGGGTCGAGATCGTCCGCGCCCTGGTGCCGGGTGAAGCGGTGCACATCCTGGTCAACGACGCGGCGCCGGCAGACGAGGTGCGCGGCCGGCTGCAGCGCGCCGACGTCGACCTCGCCCGCGTCCATCTGCACGAGGTGCCGACCGACGATGCCTGGATGCGCGATCACGGTCCGACCTTCGTCACCCGAGTGCGCGACGGACGCCGCGAGCAGGCCCTGGTCGACTGGATCTACAACGCCTGGGGCGGCAAGTACCCGCCCTGGGACCAGGACGACCGCGTGCCGGAGCGGCTCGGCGAGCTACTCGGGCTGCCCGTGTTCGAGCCCGGTCTGGTGCTCGAGGGTGGCTCGGTCGACGTCAACGGGCGCGGCACGCTGCTGACCACCGAGGCCTGCTTGCTCAACCCGAACCGCAACCCGCAACTCGGTCGGGCCGAAATCGAGACGGCGCTGCGCGACTACCTCGGCGTGTCGCACATTCTCTGGTTGGGCGACGGCATCGTCGGCGACGATACGGACGGGCACATTGACGATCTGGCGCGCTTCGTCGATTCGCATACAGTGGTCACCGTGTGCGAGGAAGACGCCGGCGACGACAACTACGAGCTGCTGCAAGCCAACTACCGGCGCCTGCAGGCCATGACCGATCAAGACGGGCGGGCGCTGCGCATCCTGACACTGCCCATGCCGCGCGCGGTGCTGCACGACGGGACGCGGCTGCCGGCGAGCTATGCCAACTTCTACATCGGCAACGCCGCAGTGCTGGTGCCGGTGTTCGGCGATCCCAACGACGCCGCGGCACTCGCGACGCTCGGCGCGCTCTTTCCCGGCCGGCGCATCGTCGGCATCAACGCCGTCGACATGGTGTGGGGCCTCGGTGCTTTTCACTGTGTCACGCAGCAGCAGCCGGCCTTCTGAGATGACGCTGCTCACCGCGCACCGCATTCTCATCACCAGCGCCATCGCGTTCTTCCTCTTCTACGGACTCTGGGAGCTCGGCGGCTTCAACGGCGCGGGCAGCGACGGCGCCACCTTGCGCGGCACCTGCGGCCTGCTCGCCGCGGCGGGCTTCGCCGTCTACCTGCGCACGGTGAAGCGCAAGTAGCTGCAGCGACGCTGACGATGCCGAAGGCCACAGTATCGACCCTGGCGCCCGAGAGCGCGACCGACGGGTGGACGGTGCAGCCCGTCCTGCGCACCGCAACCCTGAGCTGTCGACTCACTGCCGACGGACGGTTGGAGCTGGCCGCCGAAGGGGCCGCCGACGTCCATATCAGTGGTGCCGCGCCGCGCGTCAGCGGGCGCCGCGCCGGGCAGGCTTTCACCTGGGTCGCGGCGCCGCTGCGGGCGGCGGGCGAGGGCCGGTATGTCGCCGAGTCGAGCGAGCTGGCATTGCGGGTCGATCTGCGCTGCACGCGGCGCGAGGATGGCGCCTGGGAGCTCGGCCTGGGGCTGGAGAATCAGGGCGCCGAAGCGGTCCACATCGAGGAACTGGCGCCGCTTTATGTCGGGTCCGACGGGCAGGTGCGCATCGGGGCGGGAACCGATCGCTGGTCGGTCTTGCGCAACGGCTTCCAGTCGTGGAGCGGCACGCGCGCCTTTCTCCCCGAAGAGACCGACGTCGATCCGTACGGCGAGTTCCTGCGCTTGTGTCATACCGACGTGCGGCACCGCGCCGCCGGGCGCGCCGGTGTGGTGCGCTCGGACCTCGTCACGGCGATCAAGAACCTGCGCTCCGGGGAGGTGCTCTGCCTCGGCTTCACCGGGTCACGGCGCGCCTTCGGCGCGATCGCCGTCGACGCTCGGGTGGACAAACGTCCGGAGCTGCTCGCGGCCTGCGACTTCGACGGCATCGCCCTGGCCGCGGGGGAGCGGCTCGAGTGCGAGCCGCTCTGGGTCGGCGCGGGCTTCGACGAGCACGCACTGCTCGCTGCCTGCGCGCAGGCCCTCGGCACCGCCATGCAGGCGCGCGTCGACGACCGCTCTCCGATCGGTTGGTGCTCCTGGTACTACTACTTCACCCGCGTCACCGAAGCAGATGTGCTGCAGAACCTGGAGGCGCTGGCGGCGCTGCGCAACCGACTGCCGTGCGACTACGTCATGATCGACGATGGCTGGCAGCCGGCTATCGGCGACTGGAGCGAGAGCAACGCCAAGTTTCCGCACGGCATGCCGTGGCTGGCCAGTCAGATCGAGGCGGCCGGGTTCTACGCCGGCCTCTGGCTGGCGCCCTTCATCGCCCGGCCTGAATCGCAGCTCTACCGCCAGCATCCGGACTGGTTCGTGCGCACCGCCGGCGGCCGACCCCGACCGGCCATCTGGAACCCGCTCTGGGGCCTGCGCCATTCGGCCTATGCCCTCGACACGACCCACCCCGAGGTCCTCGATTGGCTGCGCCAACTCGGCCGCACGCTCGTGCAGG
This sequence comes from uncultured Binatia bacterium (SeqCode), assembly GCA_964455095.1. GTDB lineage: Bacteria > Desulfobacterota > Binatia > HRBIN30 > CADEER01 > CAYVUV01. The sequence continues at coordinate 1,406 of CAYVUV010000297.1, read as the reverse complement.
ACTGGAACTACCGCGTCCTGAAGCTCGATTTTCTCTTCGCCGCCTCGCTGCCCGGCGTGCGCCACGATGCCACGGCGACGCGGGCCCAGGCCTTGCGGCGCGGACTCGAGGCGTTCCGCGAGGGCGCGGGGGACGATGTCTTCCTGCTCGGCTGCGGGTGCCCACTGGGTCCGGCCGTCGGCGTGGTCGACGGCATGCGCATCGGCCCCGACGTGACACCGTACTGGCGCAACTGGCTCAGCCGCTCGCTGCTGCGCGGCCGCCACGGCATCGCCACCGAGCACGCCCTGCGCAGCACGCTGACACGCGCCTACATGCATCGGCGATTGTGGCTCAACGACCCCGACTGTCTCATCGTGCGCGGCGACCGCACGCGCCTGACCGCGCCCGAAGTGCAGTCGCTGGCCGCGACGATCGGGCTGAGCGACGGGATGTTCGTCATCAGCGAACGCATGGACCTGCTGCCGGAGGACCGTTTGGCCTTGTTGGAGAATGCGCTCAGCCTGACGCGCGGGAAGGCGACGGTGATCGACCTGTGCGCCAGCGGCATGCCCGAGCTGCTGCTCTGCGAGGGGCGCGATGGCCGGCGCCTGTGTGTGTTCAACTTCCGCGACCAGGCGGTGCGCAAGGCCGTCGACGTCGGACGCTTCGGCGTGCGCGGCGGGGAGCTGCACGAACAGTGGAGTGGCCGCCGGCTCCCGGTCCGCGACGGCTGGGTGCAACTCGACGAGATCGCGCCGCACGGCAACGCCCTCCTGCGCCTCGACTAACGAGGAAACGCCCGCCCTTGACGCGGCGTCCACAACGTCTAAGTCTTGAGGCAGCCATGATCCCGGAGACCGAGAAGACCGGCGCCGAGCTGGCGCAGTCGTACGCGCGCCTCAACCAACCGCAGGTCTACGACCGCGCCGAGTGCGATCGCCTCGCCGGGCTGATCCACCGCATCCGCGAGCTCAAGCGCGAGCGCCGCGCCGTCATCCTGGCGCACAACTACCAGCGCCCGGAGATCTTCGAGGTGGCGGACATCGTCGGCGATTCGCTCGAGCTGGCGCGGCAGGGAAGCACCGTCGACGCCGATGTGATCGTCTTCTGCGGTGTGCCCTTCATGGCCGAGTCGGCCAAGATCCTCTCGCCGGAAAAGACGGTACTGCTGCCCGACCTGCGCGCTGGCTGTTCGCTCGCCGACAGCGTCGACCCCGACGAGTTGGTGGAACGGCGCGACGAGCTGCGCAAAGTGTACCCCGACTTGCAGGTGGTGGCGTACGTCAACACGACGGCGGCGGTCAAAGCGGTCGTCGACGTCTGCTGCACGTCATCGAACGCAGTGCAGATCGTCGAGAAGCTGCCGACGCAGCACATTCTCTTCGTGCCCGACGAGCACCTCGGCAGCTACGTGCAGCGCGAGA
>CAYVUV010000296.1:0-29127 GCA_964455095.1 uncultured Binatia bacterium (SeqCode) | reverse complement strand
ACCTTTACCGGAACGGCCACCCCGACCTTTACACGCACCCCCACCTTTACGCCGACGCGCACACCGACCATCACCCCAACGAGCACGCCGACGCGCACGCCGACCATTACGCCGACGCGGACGCCCACCAGCACGCCCACTGCAACGCCGACGCGCACGCCGACGAATACGCTGACGAGCACCCCGACGGACACACCGACGGCAACGCCGACCTTCGAGGAGACGGGCGGACCGGAGGATCTACCCACCCCGACGCCGACGTCCACGGGAACGAGTACCCCGACCGACACGCCGACGGATACCCCGACGCAGACACCGACGAGCACGCCCACGTCGACGCCGACCAGGACGCCGACGAACACACCGACCAACACGCCCACGGTGACGCCGACCAGCACGCCGACGCGCACCCCGACCGACACACCGTCGGCGACGCCGACCCCGACTGACACGCCGACCGGGACTCCGACACACACGGCGACGCCGACCAATACGCCGACGCACACCCCGACCCATACGCCGACGGTAACGCCGACCAGCACGCCGACGCGCACCCCGACCAGCACGCCAACGACCACTCCGACCAACACGTCGACGCGGACACCGACCAACACGCCGACGCACACCCCGACCAACACGCCCACGGCGACGCCAACCAGCACGCCGACGCAGACCCCGACGACGACGCCGACCGCGACGCCAACCGCGACCGGCACGCCAGCCCCGGTTCAGTTGGCGGCCATCGGCAATTTCGTATGGATCGACGAGAACGGAGACGGGTTCCAGGATGAGGGGGAACCGGGACTGCCGAACATCGTCGTTCAGCTGTTCGATTCCATGGGCAACCTGTTGGCGACGACCATCACCGACGCCCATGGGGGATACCTATTCCCGAACCTGCCCGCCGGAACCTATGTCGTCGAAGTGGATGAGACGACGCTACCGGCCGGATTGACGCAGACGGTGCATCCGGTCCTGCCGGGCGCCGACTTCGGCAATCAGACTGGCCCGTACACGGTGACGGTGGGGCCGGGCGAGGAAAACCTGACGGCGGACTTCGGCTACAATTGGGCTCCGCCGCCCGACACCGATACGGCGCCCAACGGCGCGCTCGCGGCGCTCGGCGACCGCGTGTGGATCGACATCGATTCCGACGGGGTCCAGGACCCGAACGAGATCGGCGTCGCAGGCGTCAAGCTCAACCTCATTGGGCCGGGCCCGGACGGTCTCTTCGGAACGCCGGACGACGTCGTTCTCGCCATGACCTTCACCGACGCCCTGGGCAACTACATTTTCGACGACCTGCCCGCTGGCGCCTACGTCGTCGAGGTCGACCCAAGCAACTTCGCTCCCGGTGGGCCTCTGGAAGGCCACACGCAGACCGGTGACCCGGACGACTTCGGCCAGCCGGCCACCGCGCCCGATGACCGCACGACGGCACCCGTCGTTCTCGAGCCGGGAGATGTCTTCCTGAACGCCGACTTCGGCTATGTGCCGCCGGCGGGAACGACCGGCAGCATCGGCGACCTCGTCTGGTTCGACGTCAACGGCTCGGGCACACCCGAGCCGATCGATGCCGGTGAATACGGCATCCCTGGCGTCACAGTTTCCTTGATCGCGCTGGTGAACGGCGTTCCCACGGTCATCGCCACCGACACTACCGGACCCGACGGTCGCTATCTGTTCTCCGGGCTGCCGCTCGACGACGGCGACGGCGATGCCGACTACGTCGTGTGGGTCAACGACACCAACAACGTTTTGGGCATCCTCACACCGACCTTCGACGCCGACGGCCTGGCGACGCCGGGGTTCAGTAGCACCGCGCTGACGGCGGGAATGCCCGACGACCTCGACCAGGACTTCAGCTACACCGCGCCCGGCAACACTCCGGTGACCGGCCTGATCGGCGACACCATTTTCTTCGACACCAACCGCAATGGCAGCCAGGATGCCGGCGAGTCGGGCATCGAGGGCGTCGTGGTCGAGCTGCTCGACAGCACCGGCACGCCGACTGGCGTCACCACGGTCACGGACGAAAACGGCCACTACTACTTCGGTGGCCTCGTGCCGACCGAGAAGTACAACGTGCGGGTGGCGGCGAGTAACTTCGCTCCCGGCGGCGTGCTCGAAGGCATGGAGAACACCGCCGACCCGGACGGCGGCTTCGACAGCGAGTCGATGGTCGATCTGGGCAACGACCCCGACACGGTCAACGACGGCATCAATCTCGACCAGGACTTTGGCTACGCCGCGCCGGTCGATGAAGCGGGGCGGATCGGCAACCTGGTCTGGACAGACCTGAACGCCAACGGCCTCTATGAGCCGATGCTCGGCGAAACCCTCATCGCCGGCGTGACGATCGATCTGTACCGCGATCTCAACGGCAACGGCGTGGTCGACGCGGGCGAGCCCCGCATCGCCACCACTGTTACGACGGGTACCGCCGGGACCATCGGCGCCGATACGGGCAACTATCTGTTCACCGGACTGCCGACGACGGACAACGGCCTCGGCACGCTCGGGGCGGACTACGTCGTCGACGTCACCGATGTCGACGGCGTGCTGCTCGGCTACTGGCATTCCCTCGGTGCCACCGGGCTTACCAACAACAGCCAGGTCGACCCGTATGCGGTGTCGATCAACAAGGTGAACGCCGGCGAGGAAACCAACCTCACGGCCGACTTTGGCTACTACGTGGAGCCGGCTGCGGTGGGCAACTTCGTCTGGTTCGACTCGAACGGCAACGGCCGCCAGGACGCGGCCGAGCCGGGTATCGCCGACGTGAAGGTCACCCTCGTGATCACCTACGCGAGCGGCGAGACCATCACCTTGATGACCCTGACCGACAGCACCGGGTTCTACAGTTTCGACAACCTGCTGCTCGACGAGGACTACAACGGCGACGGTTCCGGAGCCGAGCCGAGCTTCGTGATCTCGGTGGTGACCCCGGCCGGTCTGCAGCCCACTACCGTGAACGCGCCGTCCACCAGCGTGCTCGACGATTCGGACGATCACAATGGGACGAGTGCTCAGCCCGTGGAGGGCCAGCGCGACGTGACCCTGCTGGCGGATCCGCTCGACGAACCCGTCATTGCTTCGTACGACTTCGGCTTCGCGCCGATCCCGACGCCCACGCCGACGTCGACGCCGACCAATACCCCAACGAACACGCCGACGCTGACGCCGACCAACACCCCGACCAATACGCCGACGTTGACGCCGACCCGGACCCCGACCAACACGCCGACGTCGACGCCGACCAGCACTCCGACGAACACGCTGACGCCCACCAGGACGCCGACGAAAACGCCGACGAGCAGCCCGACCAACACGCCGACGGCGACGCCGACCAACACGCCGACCGGGACGCCGACGAACACTCCGACCAACACGCCAACGAATACCCCGACGAACACGCCGACCGCGACGTCGACCCGGACCCCGACCAAGACCCCGACGAACACCCCGACGAGCAGCCCGACCAACACGCCGACGCGCACCCCGACCCAAACCCCGACCGGCACGCCAACGTCGACGCGGACGCCCACCCCCTGCCTGACGGGCGAGCTTTGTGCCCTGATCCGCAGCCCCGGGTACTGGAAGAACTGGCCGAATCACTACACGACTGCGGAGTTCCAGAGCCTCATCAACCTGACCGCGGACTACGCGATGCTGACCACCGTCCAGGCAGAGGCGATTCTGGACAACAACGCGGACCAGTATCATCGCCATCTGTTGGCGGCCGAGCTGAACGTGGCGTTGAACCCCACGCTCGGCGCGGGCATCTACAATTGGAGCGGCGGTCTGATCGGCTTGACCGTCAACCAGATTCTCAGCCAGGCCTTCGCAACGCCGGCAGCGAGCGCCACCGCCGCGCTGTACGATGCAGTGCTGTACCTGGGCAGCAACGGGGAAGGAGCAGGCCAGTCGTGCCGCGTGGTCCCCGCAACCTGCGGGCCGGGATCCACCCCCACTCCGACGAGCACGCCGACGCCGACCGGCACCATCATTCCGGCATGCGGCAGCGGCGATCTGTGTGCGTTCATCCGCAGTCCGGGATACTGGAAGAACTGGCAGAACCACTACAGCCAGGCTCAATTCCAGGCGATCATCCAGGCCACGGCCGATTTCTCGGGCCTGACGGTGGTCGGAGTCGAGGCGATTCTCGACGACAACGCAGATCAATACACCCGTCATTTGCTGTCGGCCGAATTGAACGTCGCTTTGAACGCGCCGCTCGGCTCCGGTCAGTACGCCTGGGGCAGTCTCAGCGGGCAGGGCGTCAGCCAGATCCTCCACACCGCTTTTCTGACGTCCCCGGGCAGTGCCAGCGCCGATCTGATCGATGCGGTGTTCTACCTGGGGAGCGACGGCGAGGGGGCGGGGCAGAGCTGCCGGCTGAGTCTGCCGGCGTGTACCCCGACGCCGACCAACACGCCGACGCTGACCCCCACGTCCACCAGGACACCGACGGCGACGCCGACTCGGACACTGACGAACACCCCGACGTTGACCAGTACGGCCACCCCCACGAAGACCCCGACCAATACACCAACACCGACCAAGACCCCGACGGCGACCGGGACGAGCACGCCGACCGCGTCCCCGACGCCGACCAACACGGGCGAGGTCTGCCCGGCGGGGACACCGACTCGCATCCCGACGCCGAGCTTCACTCCGAACAGCGGCTGCTCGGCGACACCGCCCGCGGGGGTGTTGAGTGCGGCCATCACCACCGCGTCCGGCTCGTCCAGCGCCCTGTTCACCAACACCTCGTCGACCTGCAGTTACAAGGTTGGATTTGCGACGTACAAGAAGTTCGACGAGAACATCGATAACCAGGAGCTCTTCGCCTACGATCTGACGGTCATCCCGCCCAACTCGACGCGCACGCTGGACATCGACGCACCGCCGTGTGGCTATCAGGTTGACGCGTTCTACGGCGACCTGATCCTCTCGTTCGCCGGCGGTGTGCGCTACAACACGCGGTTGCTCGATTACGAGCACATCGGCGGCACGAACTACTGTGACCTACGTTGCGAGCCGGTACCCACCAACACACCGACCTCGACGTCAACCAGGACGCCGACGGTGACGCCGACCAGAACCCCGACGAACACCCCATTGCTCACCGCGACGCCGACCAAGACGCCGACGGCAACCCCGACTCCCACAAAGACGAATACGCCGGCACTCACCGCGACGCCGACCAAGACGCCGACCAAGACGCCGACCTCGACGGCGACCAAGACGCCGACCTCGACACAGACGGCGACCCCGACCCCGACCGCGACGCCGGGGGAGGTGTGTGCCGCCGGCACCCCGACGCGCGTCGCGACCCCGAAGTTCACGCCGCGCAGCGGCTGCAGCTCCACACCTCCCAGTGGCGTTTTGAAGGCGACGATCTCGACCAGCCTCGGCGCGGCCAGCGCGAAGTTCACCAACAGCTCGTCGTCCTGCAGCTACAAGATCGGCTTTGCCACCTACAAGAAGTTCGACGAGAACATCGACAACCAGGAGATCTTCGCTTACAAGATGGCCGTCATCACCCCGGGTTCGTCGGTGACGTTGAGCATCGCCGCCCCGACCTGTGCCTATCAGGTCGACGCGTTCTACGGCGATCTCATCCTCTCGTTCGCGGGGGGCGTGCGCTACGGCTCCCGGTTATTGGCTTACAATCACCTCGGCGGCACGAACTACTGTGACTTGCTCTGCGCGGCCGGGGAATGCGACGTCAACCCGAACGGCACCTACATCGAAGCCGAGAACGAAAGCACCGTCGTCAACGCCGGCGCGACCTACCGCTTCGCCGGCATCCAGACGTCACGGACAGGCTATATCGGCAGCGGCTATCTGGGCGGCGGTACGGCGACGCAGAACCAGCTCGATTTCAGCCACGTGAACGCCAACCCGGGCCAGTACGAGCGCTACGACTACGACGTGAACTTCCCCACCACCGGCACCTACGCGGTCTGGATGCGGGGCTATGCGATCGACGGATCGTCGGACTCGGTGTTCATTGGGCTCGACGGTACCGCGGTTGGCGCCCTCAACGAGAACGGTCAATACAACCAGTGGGTGTGGACCAACGACATCCAGAATGGGTCCAACCAGATCACGATCAGCTCCGCGGGTCCGCACACGATCTCCGTGTGGCGCCGCGAGATCAACCACCTGTTGGACGCGATCTACATAACGAAAACGTCGACGATCCCATCGGGCGGCATACCCGCTGGGGCCACAGTGGTTGATCCCGCTACCTGCAGCTTCTGAACCGGCGACGATCGAAGGGAGTGGGCGATTCCGGCGAGAATTGCCCACTCCCGTCCGCATTCTCGCCTCGCGCCGCCTTGCTACTTGTGGTATCCAGGCTCGGTCCTTGCGTTGTCAAGAGACAACGTCGGCGCAACGGGGCCGCTGGCCGGCCTCAGTGGGCGGAAGCGGCTCGACGGGGAGTATCGAGATGCTGAAGGCGAAACGCACGCTGATTGGTATGGGTGTCTTGGTCGTTTGTGGGGCTATCCTCACTCCGCCCGGCATGGCGGCCGAGCTGATCGTCGACGACTTCTCCGAGGCGTTCGCTCCGCCCGGCACGTTGCGAGGCGATCCGGCGTCGAATGTCCTGGTTGATACGGCCAATACCACGTTGACCGGAACGGACATGAACGTCGCCGGCGTGCTCGGCGGGTATCGAGTGCTCAACGTCTCGGTGACCACCTGCATGTTCTGCCCGGGGTTCGACAATGCCATCGCCGGCGTGATCCCCGAGGACATGCTGCTCGACTATGCCGCCAGCGCCGGCGCCGACGGGAGCTTCGAGCTCGTGTACGATGCTGGTGGCGTCGGTTTCGACGTCTCCGCCGCGTTCGCTACCGGGATTCGCCTCCGGCTCCGCAATCTGGACGCCTACCCGTTGTCGGCCACGATCACCATCACCTCCGGGGCCAACAGCGCCGTGTCGATGCTGACCCTGCCCAATGGGCCGATCGACAATGACCTCGATTTTCCCTTCGCAAACTTCACTGGCATCGCCGGAATCGACCTCGAACACATCAGCACCATCCGCATTGCGGTCAACCCCAACGGCGGCGAAGCGGCGGCCGATCTGCAGATGCTGGGGGTGACGACCTATGGCACGCTCATCGCCGAACCGCCGGACGACTGCCAAAACGGCGAAGACGACGACAACGACGGCGTCGCCGACTGCCTCGACCCCGATTGCGTCGTCATTCCGGAATGCAAGGCCCCCGCGCCGGCACTGTCGCCCGGCATGATGGTCTGCCTCCTCGGGGTGCTGATCGCCACCGGCCTCGCCGGCATGGTTCGCATGAGGAAGCGCCTCGACTGACCCGAGCTGGCGCGGGGCGATCCGTCGCTCTGATTGGTATCGAGGCCATCCGTCGGCGTGTCCGGCGGGTGGCCTCTTTCTTTTGCGCGTCGGGAAAGCCGTACCCCACCTGCCGCCCGTGGCGCGCGGCGCCCGCGCCCCGCTATAGTGCGCGCACATGTCCGCAGGTGGCGCCCCGAGCGCCTTTGAGCTGGGAGTGAGCATGAGATCGATTACGGATATCGGGCCGCGAACGACATTGTGCGCCCTGATCGGCAACCCGGTCGGGCATTCGATGTCGCCCGCCATTCACAACCGCGCCTTCGCCGAGCTGGGGTTGGACTACGTCTACGTGGCGTTTCGCGTCGAGAACGTCGCCGGGGCGGTCGCCGGCATGCGCGCCCTCGAGGGCTTTCGCGGCATGAGCGTGACCATTCCGCACAAGGTGGCGATCATCAAACACCTCGACGAGGTGGCCGAGGTCGACCGCGGAATCGGTTCGGTGAACACCGTGGTCAACGACGGCGGCTGCCTCAAGGGCTTCGGCACCGACGGACCGGGGGCGCTCAAGGCGCTCGCCGACGCGGGCATCAAAGTGGCCGGGCGAACTGTGACGATCATCGGCTCGGGCGGCGCCGCCCGCGCCATTGCCTTCAGCCTCGCCGCCAAGGCCAAGCCGAAGGCGCTGCGCTTGCTCGGGGTGATCGAGCCGGAGCTGAAAGCGCTCACCCGCGATCTGGTGCGCAAGGCGGCCGCTCCGGCAACATGCGCCCTGCTCGATCCGAAGGTCCTGGCGGCGCGGCTCGCGGAGAGCCAGATCCTCATCCACTGCACGCCCGTGGGCATGCACCCCAAGACGCGCGAGAGCGTCGTGCCCAAGGCGCTGCTGCATCCCGACCTGGCCGTGATGGACATCGTCTACAACCCGCTCGAGACGCAACTCCTCGCCGACGCCCGCGCCCGGGGATTGAAGACGGTCTCCGGCGTGGAGATGTTCGTCAACCAGGCCGTGCTGCAGTTCGAGCTGTGGACGGGCAAGAAGGCGCCGCATGCCGTCATGCGCGACGTGGTCTTCGACCACCTCGGCGCCGCGAAGAGGAAGCGATGAACCTGGTCCTCATCGGCTACCGGGGCACGGGCAAGTCGACCGTGGCGCGGCTTCTCTCGGCCCAGCTGAAAATGGAGGTCGTGAGCCTGGACCGGGAGATCGTGCAACAGGCCGGGCAGTCCATTCCCGAGATCGTGGCCGCGCACGGCTGGCCGCACTTTCGCGATCTGGAGTCCGCGGTCACACAGCGCTTCGCCGCACGCGACGCTCTCATCATCGATGCCGGCGGCGGCGTGATTCTGCGCGAGGAGAACGTCACGGCTTTGCGGCACAGCGGCAAGCTCTTCTGGCTTCGCGCGTCGGTTCCCGCCATCGTTTCGCGCATCCAGGGCGGCACGGAGCGCCCCGCGTTGACGGCCGGCAAATCCTTTACCGAAGAAGTCGAAGAGGTATTGAGCGAGCGCACCCCGCTCTACGAGCGCGCCGCGCATCATCAGATCGACACCGACAGCCGCACCCCGGAACAGGTGGCGGCGGAAGTGGCCCGCCTGTTCGCGGCCTCGCGCTAGCGCGAGGGGCGCGCGCCTACATTCCGCAGCCGTGCAGCGCGCCATTGACGGCGCGGACGAGCTCGTCCACGCGCACTTCGCTGTCGCGATTGGCGTCGAGGTTCGCGCAGGCGATCAGCGACTGACGCGCGAGGGCGATGTCGACGCCCCGAATCAGCTCGTCGACCGTCACCGCGCCGTTGGTGTCGCAGTCGCCGGGGCATGTCGGAGGCGACGTGGCGGTCGGACTCGGTGTCGTTGTGGGCGTTGGAGTCGCGGTCTCGGGCGTATCCGCTGCGTCGGCGGGGTCCGATCCGGCGTCGAGCTCGTCGCGATCGAAGAATCCGTCGCCGTCGCGGTCGAGCGCCAGGCGCACTCCCTCACCCGGTGGGGCGCAGGTGTAGGTCAGCTCCTGCCCGTCTGTGTTGACCAGGGCCCGCAGTTCGGCATCCGTCAACAGCGGCTGCGCGGACCGATCGCTCTGGAACTGCCCGTTGGTGGCGAGCAGCAGGTAGCCGCGCGCCTCACCGCCATCGATGCCTTTGACGACGAGGTCGCACTCCTTCGCCGCGGGATTCTCGGCCAAGGCGAAGGCGGTGCGGGCGCGCGCGATCATCAAGTCGATGCGTGGACCGGCCACCGCAGCATTCGCCGCGGTCAGGGTCGTCTGCTGGCCGACGATCGGGGCAAAGGTGGTGTCGAAAGCGAGAATGAACTGCTCCAGGTCCAAGCGGTCATTGCCGAAGAGGAAGAACACCGTCGCGTGGAGGAAATCGTCCACCGTCGCGATGCTGCCGTCGTGCAGGAATCCAAAGCCGCGCACCTGATCTCCCTGATGCTGGCGGTTGGCCAATGGGATCTCGATGAAGGAGACGTCCGGCATCCCGAACATACCCACCTTCTGGTAGGCGTTGCGCAGGTGCGGAACCTTGAACTCCTGCGGCTCGTTCTCGAACGTCGTCAGGCCGCTGGTGCCGAAGAATCCCTGTGACGGACTCAACGTGTGACAGCCGTTGCACGAGGCGATTCCGTCGCTCCCGTTCCGGAAGTAGATCTCGGCTCCGCTCTGCTGGGCGGGGGTGAGGCGGTTGTCGAGGCCGCGGATCGGGTTCGGCGGCAGCGCGACCTCGAGGACGAAGCGCGCGAACGCCGTCATGTCTTCGTCCGCGAGCGCCCCCTCGTCGCGGCCGAGCAACCCTTCGAAAGCGACGTTGAACGCTTCGAACGCCAGCTGTTCGTCGAGCGAGCGCGGGTCGCCTTCGTACTCCCCGCCCGTGCGGTCGCCGCGCCAGTGCATCGGGCCGCTGTGCGCCATGCCGCGCAAGGTCTGGGTCGTCATCGGCCCTTTCAGCGGGTGAAAGGCCACGCCGCTGCCGATCGGCCCACGCGGATTCGGGTTCGCCATGACGACCTCGTCCGGATTGCCGAGATCCCAGCCGAGGCTGTCGAAGTCGCCGAAGATGTGGCAGCTCGAGCACGAGGCCTCGCCGTTGCTCGAGGTGAAATGGGCGTCGTAGAGAAAGCGCCGCCCCTCGACCACGGCGGTCGGCTCCGGGTTGTGCAACCGATGCTGGGCGATCTCGGTGCGGGTGGCGAGGTCGACGACCTTGACGGCGTTGTCGAAGCGAGTCAGGACGTAGAGGCGACCATTCGCTTCGTCGAGCGCCAGGCCGGCCGGACCGCCACCGCTCACCTCGATATGATCGGCCCGGCTGGGCGTGAACGAGTCGTTCTCCAGCGCCGCGGCGTCGAACGTGCCGATCGCGCTCGAACCGAACGCGGCGACGTAGAGCGTGCCGTCGCTGCCGATCACCATGTCCAACGGTGTGGCCAGGCTGTCGTCCTTCACCCCAGCCGGCATCGGCGTGGTGCGGTAGCCCTGTGGCAGCGCGGTCAAGTGTTTGTTGAGGTGGCGCGGTCGGACACCGGCGTCGTCGATGACCGTGATGCGCGCCTCGTGCAGATGACCGCGCACGGTGCTCGCGGTGGTGCCGGGACCTTCGAACCGCACCTCGTTGCGGGCGTCGCTGTTGCTGACGTAGAGCGCACCGGTGGACGGGTTGACGACCATGTTGAACAGCACGGTCCCGACGTGCGGCACCGCGGCGACCTCGACCGGCGGATCGGCGAGGGCGTCGACCTGAAACACGTCGAGGTCGGGCAGATCGAAGCGCACGGCGTTCGTCCAATTGCGGCCCAGCTCGTCTTCCCAGTGGCCGGTCTCGCGATTGAGCTTGACGATCAGCCCCACCTCGGCGCCGCGGACGCCCTGGAAGTTGGCGGTCGGTGGCGGGAGTCCGCCGGGCGCCTGCGCGCCGGGCAGCCCGCCCGGTACCTGGATGCCGTCGATTCCGCACGCGCCGGCGAGCTCGCCGCCGTTGCATACGGCACCCTCGGAGAGGCTGGTGGTCTGGTTGCCGGAGTGAAAGACGGCGGCGTAGACCGTGCGGCCATCGGGCGTCGCGGCCAGCGCCCGCGGCGTGTCGCCGAACAACTCGAGGATCGCTACGGGGCTGCCGGCGAGGGTCGGGCCGAGATTGGCGGTGTCGAACACCCACACCAGGGCGCGCCCGATGCCGGGCGTCGTCAGCGCGGGGGGGACGGAAGCCGGCAGGTTCTGCCCGCGGCGCGCCGTGGTGATGAAGGCGCGCGTGAAGTGGCCCTCGGTATCAGTCGGTCCGGCGAAGACGATGTCGCGCGGCTCGTCGCCGACCAACAGCGTGCGCACGACACGCGGCGGATCCGAGGAGACATCGACGACGCTCACGCTGTCGGAGAGGTGATTGACGACCCACACCTCACTGTCACTGCGCGCCGCCACCGCGACCGGTTCCAGTCCGACCGGCACCGATCCGATGTGGGTCAGCACGCCGCCGTCGACGGCGAAAATCTCGAGCCGGCTGTCGGGCGTGTTCAACGCAAACAACCGGTTGCCGTTCGGTGCCAGCGCCAGCGGCCGCACGGGCCCGCTTTCGAATGTGACGAACGCGGCGCCAACCGGGCGCGGCAAGGTCCCGCCGATCAAGAGCGCGGCAACGGCGGCCGTTTGCAGTCCCCTCTGCAGATCGATCCCCATGCTGCGTCTCCCCCGCAGCATTGAATCACGCGCGCCGCGCTGTTGCACATGGCGTCGGCAGATTGTGTTGGGGCGGCCATCATTCCCGAAGGGGGACTACGTCTGGGGTTCCTCGTGATGCAACCAACTTGCCCATCATTTCGAAGAGCTGCAGCGGATCGGTCGGCTTGGACAGGTAGCCATCCATGCCTGCCTCGAGGCAGCGTTCGGCGTCGCCTTTCATCGCGTGCGCGGTCAAGGCGAGAATCGGGACGTGTCGGCCGGTGTGCTGCTCCCCGAGCCGAATCTGCGCCGTGGCGGTGAAGCCGTCCATCTCCGGCATCTGTACGTCCATGAGCACGAGGTCGAACGACTCGCGCGCGAGCGCCTGCAGCGCTTCGCGCCCGTTGCCCGCCGTCGCGACCGTGTGCCCGCGTTTCTCGAGCAAGCGCACGACGAAGCGCTGATTGACCAGATTGTCCTCGGCGAGGAGCACGCGCAGGTGCCGCGCCCCTTCGGCATGGATCGCATGGCCGTTGGTCGCCGGCAGCGCTATGCGGGCGACCCGCAACTCGGCGTCACTGCGCCGGAGCACCGTCCGCAGTGCCTCGAGGAGGTCAATGGGGTTGATCGGCTTCACCAGGTAGCTCGTGACGCCGAGCTCTCGACAGCGCGCCACATCGCCGTGCTGGTTGTCCGAGGTGAGCATCATGATCGTCGCGCCCGCGAGCTCGGGATGGCGCCGAATCTCGGCGGCCACGGCGAAACCGTCCATGTCGGGCATCCTCGCGTCGAGCAGAACGAGCGGATACGCCGTACCCTGGCGCACGGCCCGCTCGAGCTCGACCAACGCCGTGCTCCCGCCGTCCACGGAGGTCGGCTTCATGCCCCAGTGAGTGGAGAGCATTTCGTCGAGGATGCGCCGGTTGGTCGCGTTGTCATCGACCACCAGCACGGGCATGTCGCGCAGGAACGCGGCGTCCGTCGGTGCGTGCTCAGGCCGTGGGAGCTGCTGCACGCTCAACCGCGAGGTGAAATGGAACGTGCTGCCGTTGATGCCGTCGCTCTCGACCCAGATACGGCCGCCCATCAGGGCGACCAGAGACGAGGAGATCGCGAGCCCCAAACCGCTGCCGCCAAAGCGGCGCGCCGCCGTCGGATCGGCCTGCTCGAACGCATTGAAGATCACGCGCTGCTTTTCGCCCGAAATGCCGATGCCGGAGTCCCGCACCGAGAAATGCAGAGTGATCTCGTCGGCGCTCACTCCGGGCCCGACGTCCGCGACCGCAACGTCCAATACGACTTCGCCGCGGGGGGTGAACTTGATCGCATTGCCCACCAGGTTGACGATGACCTGCCGCAGCCGGCCGAGGTCGCCCACCAGGGCATCGGGAACCTCGCCGGCGACGCGGAAGATCAACTCGAGCTGCTTCTGGTGCGCGCGCATGGTCAGTGCCTTGACCGTTTCGGTCAAACGCCCGCGCAGGGAGAAGTCGATCGGATCGAGGTCGAGCTTGCCCGCCTCGATCTTGGAGAAGTCGAGGATATCGTTGATCACACGCAGCAGACCGTCGGCCGAGAGCCGCACCGTCTCCAGGTACTCGCGCTGCTCGCTGGTCAAGCTCGTGTCGAGGGCCAACTCGGTCATACCGATGATCCCGTTCATCGGGGTGCGAATCTCGTGGCTCATATTGGCCAGAAACTCGCTCTTCGCCCGCGTCGACGCACAGGCTTCATCGCGCTTCTGCGCCAGCTCCACGGCTTGCTCGCGCAACTTCAGCTCGGCATCGGTGCGCTCGAAACGCTGCCCTTCGAGAATCCGGGTGACGAACACCGAGGCCCCGAACACGACCAAAACATCGAACGGCAAACTGGCCGGTACGGTCTTCAGCCCGGCGACGAGCTCGACGTCCACCAGCAGGCACAGCCCCGCCACCGCGGCAAAGGCGAGCTGCGGCCACGGGCCCCAGGGAAAGTACGCCGCCAGACAGATCAACGTGACGGTGAGGAGGTAGGTGGTCGTCAGCGCCTCTCCGATCAGAATCCCGCGCACGGTGATGTCACCGGCCAGCAGGAATGCGATGAGCAGGGTGCGTCGAACGACCCTCCGGTGCGGGAGCGCGTGGAGAGTCCCGAGCCTGGCGAGCGCACCGATGTAGACGGCGAGCACGGCGAGCTTGAACAGCAGCAAGGGGGTCGCCGCCGCTTGGGGATTGGGCAAATCGAGCAGCAGGTAGGAAACGTCCCCCAGGATGGCGAGCCACAGGACGGGGCGAAGCCGCGCGATGAGCAGCGCCTTCGATTCCTCGTCGAGCGCGGCGCGAACCTTCACCTGGTGGGATCCGAGCGCTTCGGCCATGTGCCGCGGATCCGTGGAGGCAAGCATCACCCTGACAATGGAGCAACGAGCATGCCGCGTGATCGAGCAGTACGGGACGCGTTTGGGGTAACAGCCGGTTGCGCCAACCCACAGTCGGCAGAGTGCCGGAAATGGATGCAAGCACAGCGAAGTCGCGGTCGCTCCGACGTCGTGCAGAATCTACAACGGGCCGCTGCAGAAACGGGGACACCCGCCAATGGCCAACTCGTCAAGTGCAGCTACCGGCTGCGCAAGCGTATGGCACGCATGTTGCGCCCTCGCTTTGTCAACCGTGCCAACCCGAATCGGTTTGGCAGTGATAAGAAGGAGGAGATCGTCATGCTGCATTACGCGCTCATTTTCTTTGTGGTGGCCCTGGTGGCCGCGGTCCTCGGCATGCGCGGGGTCGCCGGATTGTCGGCCAATATCGGCTACACGCTGGTATTCGTGGCGCTGGTGTTTCTGGTCATCGCGCTCGTCACGGGCCGGGCGCCGACGCCATTACCGTGAAGCGGAAAGTGGGACGCGTGCCCGACCTGATGGTGGTCGGGCACGCGGTCTCCCGCTCGCAGCATACCCGCCCTCGCGGGAGCGTCGCTCCGCCCTCTTGATCTCCGCTGGGAGGGCGACGCTCCCGCCGAGCGTTCTGCCACATTGAGCCACTTCTCGGCGGGAGCCTCGCCCTCCCTGTTCAAGGTGAGCGGATCAGTAGTCGACCCGCGCGCCGGCCCGCGACCGCCGCGGTTGGCTGACCGCCCGGTTTTAGAGCGCCAGCTGGGCGCCCAGGCTGATGTACTGGATGTGCCGCTCGTAGAACTGGCCGTTCGGCGACTTGCCGTTGAAATATCCCAACAGGATCTTCAACGTGCGGTTGCGGCGCTTGCCCAACTGGACACCGATCTGGGGAGCGACATTGGGGTCCCAGCCGCCTTCCTGGTTGACCTGGACGTCCACGGCCGCGACCGGGCGTATGGCGATGCCGGTGTCGAACGCCCGGCCGACATACTCGGCGCCGGTCTGCAGCGACCATGGTTTGATCCCGGAGGGATCGACCCGCATCAAATAACCCCCGCCGCCGTAGAGCCGGAAGCCGGCCGGGAGCTCGTATGACAAAAGCATGTCGACGGCTTCGTAACTGAGATTGATTCGCTCCGTGCGATTGCGCAGCAGGAACTCGTCGCCCAGATGCGAGCTCTGGTGGAAGACGCGGCCGAGGGCGGAGAAGTTGCCGAGCGAGTAGCTGACGGGAAGCGCGGCGAAATAATCGGCGTTGACCAGGTCGAACGAGCTCGATGCCATGTCGAAAATGGAGAACACGCCGGCTTGCAGGCCGGCCTGCCAGGTGCCGGCCGAGCTCGGGTTGTACTGAACGATCGGGAACGCCTCGCCAAAACTGACCGCCGCCACGTGCGTCAGCTCCGAGTCGTCGATGTAATACTGATACGCGGCCGCAAAGCGCGGCCAGCGCGGATCGGCGATCAGCGGCTTGAACTGGTTGTGGCGCGGCAGCCAAGACCAGCCCGCTTCGCGCGTTTCGCCTTCGACCAGGACGACCTCGCGCACGCCGTCCAGCTCGAGCAGGGCGGCCTTCAGCTGCGACCCTTCGGACTCGGGCAGATCGCCGCGCACGGTGACGACGCCGTCCGCGACGCTCACCGCGTCGGCCCGCAGATTGAAGTCGCGTTCGAGCACGGCCGCTGCGTAGCCGCGGATGTACTCGTCGTCAGCGCGCACTGGCGCTGCGACGAGCAACACCGCGACCGCAGCGATCAGCGCGCGCCAGGGTAGCGAGGCGCAAGCGGAGCGCGGCATGAAAACCGGGCTCAGCTCGCGGCGTCGGCCGCGGCTTCAGCCGTCGAAGCGACGCGCTCGCGCAGGTCGGAGGCGCGCTCCTCGATCCCTTCGCGCAGCTCGCGCCCCGTGGTCGGCGCGAACAGCAGCGCCAGACCGGCACCCACCAACAGGCCGGCGCCAAACAACGCCACACTGGGGACGACATCGGTCGTGTTGCGGCGTAGTCCGAGCGCGCGGATCAAATCGTCGGTGGAGGGCAGGTTGCGTGCGATATCCTTGGTCGTAAGATCCATGTTCTTCTCCTTGTGTGGGCAAATCAGGGTGGGGGAATCGGCGCGGCTGAATCAGCTTTGCGCGACGCGCTGGGCGATGAAATTCTCGACAGCGAGTCGGCCGCCGGCAAGCAAAAGGGTACGGGTCAGGAACGTCGGCAATCCGCCGCCGAGGACGTAACCGAACCCTGCCGCAATCGCGAGCGTGGCATACGGTTGTTGTGTCAGACGCTCGCGGACCACTCCCTCCCAGTCCTGCAACGTCTGACGAGCGTCTTCACGCAACTTGGTCACATCGTCGCGCACACCTTGCACACCGCCGCCGTTTCGGGCGGTTGCGCCGCGGCCCGAACCCGAGTTGCTGTCCGGCTTCTTGTTCTCGTTCATGTCGATCGCTCCTTTGTAGGTCGGGGCTTCAAAGGCGAGACAGCGCACGCCCGAGCAAATATCCGGCGAGGACGGCGGCCCCCAAGGCGATGAACGGCCGTTCTTGCACGGTCGTGCGCAACCGCTCGTCGAGCGCCGCCAAATCCTTTGGCAACCCGAGATCCGCCAGGGGCGATTGTCCAGCGCGCGCCCCGCGTGTTCTGCCATTGTTCTGCGGCACGGTGGTGTCGTGGGCATTGCCCCCAGTTTCGGTCTGTTCTTGTGTCATTCACGTCTCCTTTAGCTGCGACTGCCGAGCCACAGGCCGAACAACAGGCTGCCCAACAACCAGGGCACCGGCGATCCACCGATGCGCTCGCCCACTTCGTGGACATCGAACGGCGAGTGAACGGCACGCTTGAGGTCAGCCAAGGCTGCTTTCAGTTCCTGCTCGTCGCGCTCGGCCGCGGCGACCAACTCCTCGCGCATTTCAGTATCGGTCATCGTTCCCCCTCAGCGGCGCCGCCGCTGGGCAGGCCGACATCGCCCGTGGCGCGATGGATCCCAGCCGCAACCGCGGCCATGCCGAGGGCTGCGCTGGCACCGACGACGATCAAGATGCTGGCCGGCAACGTCAGATAGATGTGCAGCCAGAGCACCGCGCCCGTGATCAGGGCGAACCACGCGCCGGCGATCAACAGCGCACCGACCGCGACCAATACGGCGCCGCGCAAGGTGCGCGTCGCGATCTGCGCGAGGTCGAAGCGCGCCAGATCGACGCGGTCGAGCACGATGCGTTGACCTGCCTCGAAGACCCGCACCAACGCGTCGCTGATCGACGGATCGCGCGCGCCGGGGTCGGTGGACTGTAGTGCCGCGTCAGGGCGCATGGTCGTGACCGGGGTCAGTGGACCGCGTCCTTGACCTTGTCGCCGGCGTCTTCGACCTTGTCGCCCGCGCTCTTGACTGCGTTGTCGACTTTTTCCCCGGCGCGCTCTGCCGGACCCTTTTCGGGGCAGGCCGTAAGGCTGAGTGCGATTGCGATCAGCAGAGCGCCGGTCAGAACTCGATATGCTCGCATGAAATCTCCTCGCTGAGGGTGTGATTCCCTGATCAGCAAGGACGGGGCCATCGTCGGAACAAACAGGGGCGCCGATTCCCAGGCCGCGCGCCGCGTGTGGGTGTAGGAAGGGATGTAAGTCTTACCGCCCGCAGCGGACCGGTTGCTCCGCGTCCCGCAACTTCACGGCACCTGCAGCGTTTGAATGGGTAGGGCCAGAGGCGACACGGCCAGCGCATACGCCGTATGCGTCCTCCCGTCGCACATGAGGAACCGACCCACATGAACGCGCGTTGCGCACAGGTGCTGGCCGCTGCGGCGGCTTTGCTGGTTGTGACTGGAATTGTTCCCCCATCGCGGGCCGAAGTAGACGAGGGAGCGGGCGAGCGGACCCCGCCCCGCCTGAGCTTCATCGAGGGCGACGTGTCCTTCTGGCGTCCGGGCGTGGAGAACTGGACGCCGGCGCAGATCAACATTCCGCTCGCGCCAGGTGACGCGTTGCACGCCGCCGCGGGCGGCAGTTTCGAAGTGCAGATCGGCCCGCGCGCGTTCGCGCGCGCCGATGCCGATACCCAGCTGCGCCTCGCCAATCAGGATCCCGGCTTTCTCCAGCTCGAGGTCACAGCCGGTCGGGCCTCGTTCGATCTGCGCAGCCTCAAGGTGGGACAGACGATCGAGATCACCACGCCGAATGCGGCGTTCACGATCGAGTCGGACGGTTACTATCGCGTCGACATCACGGGCGACACGACCGCCTTCGCCGCCCGCCGCAACGGCCGCGCTACCGTGCGGCCCGGGGACGGCGCTGCGACGACCGTCGAGTCGGGTGACGTCGTCATCGTGCAGGGGGCCGATCGCCCGTCGGTGCGTGTGGACGCGGCCCCGGCGCTGGACGAGTGGGACGGTTGGAACTACGGGCGCAGCGACCAACTCACCGAGACGGTGAGCGCGCGCTACGTGCCCGAAGACGTGTACGGGACCGAAGAGCTCGATCGCAACGGCAGTTGGCGCGATACGCCAGACTACGGTCCGGTGTGGGTGCCCACCTATGTGGCGGCCGACTGGGCGCCGTACAGCGACGGGCGTTGGCTATGGGATCGCCACTACGGTTGGAGCTGGATCGATGCCGCGCCGTGGGGATGGGCTCCGTGTCACTACGGTCGCTGGGTGCAGACGCGCGGGTACTGGGGCTGGGCGCCGGGGCCGCGCGTGGTGGCGCCGATCTATGCGCCGGCGCTGGTCGCGTTCTTCGGCGGCCCACATCTCGGAGTCAGCTTCGGCTTTGGCGCCCCGACGGTTGGATGGGTCGCGCTCGGCTGGGGCGAACCGCTGGTGCCGTGGTGGGGACACCGCGGCTACGTCGGCGTGCCCTGTTGGCGCGGCTGGGGCGGCCCACGGGTGGTCAACAACATCGTCATCGACCGCCGGACGGTGATCAATGTCGACCACATCCACGGCTACCGCAACGTGCACGTCAAGAACGCCGTGATCGCGGTGCCGGAAGACCGCTTCGGGCGCGGCGGGGCTGAGCGGTTCCGCGTGCGCGGCGGCAACCCTCGCGAGCTCGTGCCGTTGCATGGCCGGCTGCCGGTGCAACCGGTGTCGACCAGTGTCGACGCGGCGGAGATCCGCGGCCCGCGGGGGCATGCGGACACCCCGCGCGGCCCGCGGGGAGACGACCGCGCACCCCGTTTTGAATCCGGCGAAGCACGCAACCGCCGTGGGGCGGGGCCAGACCAGCGCCGGCCGTCTGCCCCGTCGGAGGTGGCGGCTCCTCGTCCGCCGGCAGCGGTACACGACCTCAGTGATCGCGCGCGTCAACCGCGCCCGCCGCGGTTCCGCGACCCGAGCCCGGCGCAACAACCCGAGATTCGTTCGGGCCAGGTGCCGGCGCCGTCGGTCCGCCAACCGAGGACGTGGCCTCAGGCAGCACCGGGCGAGAATATGTCGCCGCCGGCGCGGGTGCGCCAACCGCGGCATGTCCAGGAGCCCCAGGCGGCGCCCCGACGTCCGGCGCCGCAGGCCGCCGCTCCGCAGCAAGCACCGGCTCCGCCGCCAGCGCGTGCCCGCATGCCTCGCCACGAGTCGCCCGGACGCAACCTGTCGAGTGCCCCGAGCTACCCTGCGAGTGCGCCGAGCTACCCGGTCGCGCGCAGTCGACCGGAGGAGCGCCGCCCTGCGACGTTGGGCGACCCGCGCCCCTCCACGATGGGCAGCCAGCGGCCGTTGCGCGCTGCCGACCCGGGCGATGCGACCGGGCGCCGGGCGCGGTGATCGGCGCCCGGCGCGAATACCCGATCGATCGACGGCCTACGAGGCCACGTACGTGTCGATCGACTGGCGCAGCGTGCGCAGGATCCAGGCGCGTTTGGTGTCGTCGGATTCGAGCAACGTGATGCGGAATCCGTGGTGCTCGCTCTGAAAGCCGGTGAGGGGGACGACGACGATGCCGGCGGCCCCCATCAGATAGTAGACGAAACGCTTGTCGGGTGCGACGCCCTGGACCATCTGCTCGACGCGCGCGCGCACGGTGCGGTTCTCGATCGGCAGTGTCTGGTGGTCGTTGAGGACGCCGTCCTTGAACATCACGGTGAAGTAGAAGGCGCCGCCGGGCTTGTTGGCGACGATGCTCTCGCACCCCGCAAAGGCGGCAACGGCCTCGTCGGCGCGACCGCCGAAGAGCACCTCGCGGCGGCGCAGGTGATCGATGTAGCGGGCGTCGCCCATGACGCGCGGGATCGACATCTGCGGCAGCGTGGTGCTGGAAACCTCGAGCCGCTTGGCGGCCAAAAGGCTGTCGCAGTAGCGCGAGAAGTTCTCGTCGCGCTCGCGGTTGAGCACCTCGATCCAGCCGCAGCGCGAGCCCGGCCAGGGGTACTCCTTGCTGATTCCGCGCATGGCGATGGCCGGGACGTCGCCAACCCACTGGCTGGCGTGCAGGCGCTGGCCGTCGTAGACGATGTGGGCGTAGATCTCGTCGGTGATGATGAAGCAGTCGTACTCGCGCGCGATCTCGGCGATTTCCTCGAGCAGGGCGCGCGGGTAGACCGCCCCGGTCGGATTGTCGGGCGTCAACAACAGGATGCCGGCAATCGAGTCGTTGTACTTCACTTTCATGCGCAGGTCGTCGACGTCCGGCATCCACCCGTTGTACGGATCGAGATCGTACGTGTGGTGGCGGTAGCCGCTGCTGGCCGACTCGGCCGAGCTGTGCGTGCTGTACGCCGGCGACGGACCGAGCACCCGCGCCTCGCGGCGCAGCTGTCCGTAGACCTTGGATACGGCGTCACCGAGTCCGTTGAAGAACAGGATATCGGCCGGCGAGATGCGCACGCCGCCGGGGCGCTCGTTGACCTTTGCCGCCAGGAACTCGCGCGTGGCGGGCACGCCCTCGGTGTCGCAATAGGCCCACGAGAGCGGCTCGTCGACCAGCTCGTGCACGATCTGGCGAATCCAGTCGGGCGGTTTCTCGCCCTTTTGGATGGGGTCGCCGATGTTCTCCCAGGTCATCTCGACCCCGAGGTCGCGCAGCTGCCGCCCGACGGCGACGATCTCACGGATCTCGTAGGTCAGATTCCCCGCGCCCACATGTACGATATCGCGTCGCATGATCCTGGGTTCACTACCCGTTTTTGCGCCGGGGTGGTAGAGGAGGGGAGCGCTGCGCTTTTCCCGATTGTTGAAGCGCACGCCCGAGTTTCCCGAGAGATCGTGCTGACCAAGACAGGTAAACGGCGGCTGTGCAGTGTCGCCCTCTGGGGACTGCCGATGTCCCTGGCTGGAGCCGGTGCGGTCGCGGTGGGCCTGCTGCCTTTTGCCCCCCGTGTCGACCGCCCCGTGGCCGCGCATCCCTCCGCTATGGCCAGCGCCGATTTCAATCGCGACCGCCGCCGCGACCTGGCCATCCTGCACGCCGATACGGACGGCGTGCGAGTCCTCCTCGGTGCCCCCGGCGGGACGTTTACGGCGCTCGGGCCTTTCGGCACGGGCCAGGCGCCGGTTGCGGTGCAGGCCGCGGACGTCAACCGCGACGGCCGTCCCGACCTCGTCGTCGCCAACGCCATTGGAGGTACGGTGAGCGTCCTGCGCGGGCAGGGCGACGGGACCTTTGCAGATCCGGTCGATGTTCCCGCCGGCCATTCGCCGAGCGCCGTCGCGGTCGCCGACTTCAATCGCGACGGCCGCGCGGACATCGCCGTGGCCGACTTGTTCGACGACACGATCCTCGTCTTGCTCGGTTCCGACGACGGCTCGTTCAACGCGGGCGTGTCGATTGAGGTCGAGGGCGGGCCGGCCGGGCTGGTGGCGGCCGATATCGACGCCGACCGCCGCGCTGACCTGGTTGCCAACGTGAACCGCGACGACGACGCGATCGTCGCTCTCAGGGGCCGGGGCGACGGCACGTTCTTTTCCCCCACCCGCATCCCGGTTGGCGCGCTGCCGAGCCAAGTGGCCGTGGGGGATTTCGACGGCGACGAAGTGCCGGACATCGCCTTCGCGGTGGAGGGGGAGGACAGCGTCGCGGTCCTGCACGGGCGCGGCGACGGTACCTTCGAGTCCGGCACGACTGCACCGGCCGGCGCCTTTCCGTGCGCCGTCGTCGCGGCCGATCTGGATGGAGACCGCGCGCTCGACCTCGTCGCCGCCAACAGCTTTGACGACACGCTCTCCGTGCTGCGCGGGCGCGGCGACGGGACGTTCGACTCGCCACAGGAACTGGCCACCGACGCGATGCCAGTCGTCGCCGTCGCCGCGGATCTGAATGCCGATGGGGTGATCGATCTGGCGAGCGCCAACGCGCTGTCGTCAGATCTTTCCGTCCTGACGAACCAATTGCCGGGCAGGAGAGGCTGTACGGGCGATTGCGATCACAACGAGAGCGTCGCGGTCAGCGAGTTGGTGCGCAGCGTCGATGTTGCGCTCGGGCACCTGCCGGTGGCGGAGTGTACATTGGCCGACGCCGACGAGGACGGCCTGGTTTCGGTCGACGAGCTGGTCGAAGCCGTGACGAATGCGCTGTCGGGCTGTCTCGAAGACGACCCGGCCTGACGCGGCTAGGGGTTTGCCTTGCAGTTGTTGTGGCAGGAGTCGAGATCGTTCTGGTTGCCGTCGTCGCAACCTTCGCCTTCTTCGGGAATGCCGTTTCCGCACACCTGGACCGGACAGCTGAGGGCATTGTTCACATAGGTTTTGCTCAAGACACAGTCGGCGCACTGCTTCATCGTCCGCACGAAGCTCTCGGCACTGCGGCCGTAGATGTCCGCGAACTGCGGACAGGCGGCGAGAAGGCCGTCGATCCACCGCGCCCGGGCGGCGGCGAGCTCCATACCGAGTTGGCGGACGATCTCGGGTTTCTCGCCTTCCTCGAAGACCAGCGTTGCCATGCGCTCCATGACCGGGCTGACGCGCTCGATTGCGAAGCGCGTGATCTTGCGACCGTACGCCGCGGCCGCCGTCATGCACTCGACGGCCGCCGGCGAGGTGGAGGCCGCGCGCAGGGGCGCGTAGGCTGCCGCAACCGCCGCGCGGGCTTGGAGGAGGCAGGCGTTGCGCAGATCCGCCGTCGCGTCGAAGAAGCCGAAGTATCCGATCTCGGTGAGCTGTCCTTCCCGGCAGGCGCTCGTCAGCGTGTTCTGCATCGGGCGTGCGGCGGCCTCCGCCTGCGCGTCGACCTGGTCCCGGTCACAGGTCTCGCCGCGCGCCAGCGCGGCCTGGCAGCCAAGCTCGAGATCCAACACGGTATCGAAGCACGCGTGTGTCGCACGGCTCACCAAGCGCACGCACGGCACCGTCTCGGTCAGGAACGGCCCCCAGTCATCGATCACCCTCGCCTCCATGTGGGCCAGCGCCGCGGAGGGGACCAGGGCCGCGAGGATGATCGCGCCGGCGATGACCGCGTGCCGAGGGGGCTTGTCTCGATGCCGCGCAAAGATCAACATAGTCGCCAACTTGAGAATGTCCGGCATCCGGGAGCCAAGGGCTGCGACTCAAGATGGCGGAAGCCATGCCGGGGTGCAATCGCCCCTTTCCATTATTGCCTCAGCTAAATGCCCTTGGTAGACAAGCGGCCGGGTGAAGGAGAGACAAATGTCGGGGAGCAATGAGAAGCGTACACGAGTGCTGTGCGCAGCGGGCTTTGCCGTGCTTCTTCTCTCCGGCTGCGGCGACGATGGCGGGTCATCGCAGCCCGTACAGTCCACCTTCGAGCGCATCCAGACGCAGATCTTCGACAACAGCTGTTCTTCCGACTCCTGTCACAGCAGCGTTGGCGCCGCCGGCGGTCTGATTCTCGAGGCCGGCCATTCGTGGGATCAGTTGCACGACCATGTGCCGACCAATCCGTTCGCGGCGAGCCGCGGCATGATGCGAGTCATGTCTGGCGACCCCGACCAGTCTTTCCTGTTCGCCAAGCTGACCGACCGCCTCGCGGCTGGCGAAGGACAGTCGATGCCGTACAACGCCGCGCCGCTCGACGATGCCACGATCGAGGTGGTGCGGGCGTGGATCGAAGCGGGGGCGCCGGCCGAGGGGCGTGTCCCGGGTGACGACGGGCGGAACCTGGGCGGCGGCGGCGCGGTGGGCGAGGTGCATCTGCCCCCGCCGCTGCGCGGCGTGCAGATCGCTGTCACCACGCCTCCCCTTGCGCTGGGAACGGAGGAAACGGCCTGCCACTACATGAAGCTGCCGTCGGACGTTGACCTCGACGTCAACCGCATCCAGATCAACGTCAGTGGTGGCAGCCACCACATCCACCTCTACCGCCCTTTCGACAGCACGCTGGACCTGCCCGATACTACCGAGGTGTGCAACATGGCGGTCGACTTCGACAAGTGGGCGTTGATCGTCGCCACGCAGCTGCGCAAAACCGATTGGGAGCTGCCGCAGGGGGTCGCGTACCACTTCCGCGCTGGCGAGCAGCTGCTGGTGCAAACGCACTTCGTCAACGTCGGTTCGCTCGAGACCCAGGGCGAGGGCAAGGTGCTGATGAACCTCAACGATGCCGACCCCGGTACCATCACCGACCATGCCGGGTCGCTCTTCGGCCAGGATCGCGATGTCTTCGTCCCGGCCTTTACCAACACGACCAAGGCGGCCGAGTGCGTCTTTCCGAAAGAGATCAAGATGATTGCGGAGACCGGGCACTACCACTTCCGCGGTCGTCGCTTCAACACGTTCCGGTGGGACAACGGCCTGCGCGGCGAGGAGATCTATCACCACGAAGGGTACGCTGACCCGGTCTTCAAGGAGCACGTCCCGCCGTTGCTGTTCGAGCCCGGACAGGGCCTGCAGTGGGAATGCTATTGGGAGAACCCGAACGACGTCGACTACAAGTTCGGCCCGTTCACCGATACCAACGAGCACTGCAACTTCTTCGCCTTCTACTATCCGACCACCACGCTGCACGAGTTCATCACCTGCGTGGCCAAGGACGGGGTCTCGACCACCACCGTCCGGTCCGGCGACTGAGCGACGAATGGCCGCACCGCTTCGGCGGTGCGGCCTTCGATCCGCCCCTGAATCGACTCTTCGCGCGCCGCCCCCCGACCGCTGGCGCCGTGCGCCCCGGACACGCCTCGTAAAGATTGACTTATTTGCGAGACGGGCGTCTGATCGGCCGAGCGCGCTCATTCTGAGCGCGTTCAACAAGGGGGGGATTCATGCGAGATTTCGGCAAGCTGCGGCTCGCCGTGTGCGCGCTGGTGGCGACCATCGCTACCGCTGCACCCGGCGCGGCACAGATCGGCGATTCGAAGTGCGTCGACAAGGTCAACAACTTCGGCCGCAAGGTGTCGGAGGCGCAGACCAAGAAGATCCGCGCGTGCATCAAGGACGAGGGCAAGGGCAGCCTGGTCGGGTTGGTCGAAACCTGTCTGACGGCCGACCCGGATGGCAAGATCCAGGGCAAGAAGGACAAGGTCAGCGCGTTGTTCGCGGTGGACGGAGCCTGCGAAGGGCAGGAGGGCACCGACCTCGTCACCAGCGCCACCACGGTGAATGCCGCGCACGATGCCGAGCCCATCGCGCTGGCGCACGACATCTTAGGCGCCGACCTGGACGCGGGCGTCCTGCTGCAGACGGGGCCGGCCAACAAGTGCCAGGACAAGCTGGCGCAGCGCTCCGGGCAACTCTTCGGCGCCTGGGTGAAGGAATTCCGCAAGTGCAAGAAGGACGCGATGAAGGACGGCGCCACGACCACCGCGGCCGTGCTCAGCGCCTGCCTGTCCGCCGCGCCCGTGCGGGGCGTGGGATCGGCGCTGCCAGACCCCAAGAGCAAGATCGCGACGAAGGCCGGCAAGCTGGCCGATGCCGTGACCGCGTGCGCGGCTGACAGCCTCGATCTCGAGCTCATGGCCCCGGGGGCGTGCGCCGACGGTGGGGTCCAGGGCAGCGTCACCGCGTGTCTGGAGGACCTCGCCGAATGCCACGCCTGCGAGGCCATCAAGGCCGCCGACGGGCTTGACATCGACTGCGACGCGATCGACAACGACGTCATCGGCACCTGCCCGCCGGCGCCGGCGCTCGACGCGCAGTGCGAGATCCTCAACAGCGCCGAGTGCTTTCTGCCGTGGCCCTCGTCGCACTTCCTGGTCGCCGACGGCAGCAAGGCCACCGGACTGCGCGTCAATCTCCCGGACAGCGGCATGCCGAGCGTCAACGGCCCGGCCTGGTTGGCGGCGCCGTTCAATCAGCTCGACGGCTTCAGCCCCATGGTGCAACCGCTGATGCACTTCCCGCAGGGCGTTGACCTGGAGCTGTCCGATGCGGCGCGCCTGCTCGCTCCGGCCTGCTGCGGTCAGCCGGCCGGCCCGCCATGGGTCGACACGCGGACGTACGACTCGCGCTCGCTCGATCTCGACAGCCCGTCCGTGCTCATGCGCGCCGATACCGGCGAGCGCATCCTGCATTTCCTCGAGCGCGACGGGCGCGCCACGGGCGGCAACATCCCCGGCCGCCAGGCGTTGTTCCTGCGCCCGGGCGAGAGTCTCGTCCCCGGCAAGCGCTACATCGTCGCCATGCGCAATCTGAAGACGCCGAGCGGCGCCGACGTCCTGCCCGAAGGGGCGTTTGCCGCGTTGCGCGATGGCACCATTACCGACATCCCGGCCATCGAGGCGCGGCGCGCGCAGATGGAGAGCGACGTCTTCACCCCGCTGGTGAGCAACGGCGTGGCGCGCGGCGATCTCGTGCTCGCGTACGATTTCACCGTGCAGAGCGACAGCCAGCTCACCAGCCAGCTGCTGTCGATGCGCGATCAGGCCTTCGCCTGGCTCGACACCGTCGAGGCGAACATCGGTCAGGTCACGTTCACCGTGAACGCGACGATCCCGATCAGCACCTGCGCGAGCGCCACCGACGTCGAGTGGAAGCGCGTCAGCGGAACGTTCCAGAGCCCGCTGTTCCTCACCGGGCTGCCGGTGCAGACCGGCCCGCAGTTCCTCAATGTCGACGGCAACGACACGCCGGTGCCGAACGGTTTCATGGACGCGCCGTTCGACATCAGCATCCCCTGCAGCGTCTTCGACGGCGGCATCGTCTCGCACCCCATCGTTCTCGGCCACGGCATCTTCGGCAACGGCCAGAGCATGGTGAACAGCATCCCCAACCAGAAGGCGAAGTTCGCCGACTGGACGTATATCGCCGGCGCGTCGGAGTGGATCGGGCTGTCCGACCGCCGCGACGATCCGACGAGCGATTTGCTGTGGATCGCCGTCCACATCGTCGGGCTCGGCAACAGCTCGCTCAACAACTTCCCGGCGTTCCCCGACCGCTTGCGCCAGGGCATGCTGAACCAGCTCGTACTCGGCAGCATGATGAAGCGCGGGCTCTTCAACCGCCACGTGGCGTTCGAGAAGTCGCCCGGCGTCGGCGTGTTCCCCGGCGCCAGCGAGGAGATGTACTACTACGGCATCAGCCTCGGCGGCATTCACGGGACGCTCTTTGCCGCCTTGACCCCCGATGCCGATCGCCTGGCGCTCGACGTCCCGGCGATCAACTTCTCGTGTCTATTGCAGCGCTCGACGCAGTTCAGCACCTTCGACATTGCCATCCAGTCGATCGGGGTGACCGATCCGATGCAGTTCGCCTTGCTCATCGGACTGGTGCACGAGCTCTGGGTCAGCGCCGAGCCGGCCGGCTTCGCGCGCCACATCACGAGCAACCCGCTGCTCGGCAGCGGCAGCGCGAAGAAGCTGCTGTATCAGCCGTCGTGGCTCGACAAGCAGGTGTCGAACCAGTGCACCGAGGCGGCCGCCCGCACCATGGGGCTGCCCAACCTGGAGGGATCGCTGCAGCAAGGGCTGCAGGGCATTCCCGACGTCGTCGTGGGACCGGCGCCCTCGGCGTACGTGATGTACAGCACGGGGGCGTTCGACCTCTTCAACCCGCTGCACCAGCCGCACATCCCGCCGCTGTCGAACATCATCCCCACCAGCGTCTGTGATCCGCACAACGGCCCGCGCGTCATCCCGGCGGCCATCCGCCAGCTGGTCAACTTCCTGCAGCCGGGCGGGCAGGTGGCGAACTTCTGCAACGGCACCTGCGATGCGGCCGAACCGCTGGAAATCCCAGGCGGCGGCCTGTGCGACGGCAGCAGCCCGTTGCCGCTGCAGGGTACGCCCTGCGCGTTCAACGCAGACTGCGGCGGCGGCACCTGCGTCGCCACGATCTGCGATCCGCTGAATCCGTAAACCAGCCGGGGTTGGGAGGCGCCGTCGCCTCCCAACCCCGCCCCGCTCGCAACGATGACGACGCGAGCGACTCGTGCCTCCTCTCCCGCATCACCCGCGGGAGAGGATTGAGGTGAGGGCACCGACTCTTCGCGCCCTACGGCACAGTGCCGAAGCGGGTCGTCTGTGACCGTCTCGCGCGCGCCCGGCGAGTCGATGCCAGCGAAGTCACGCAGCGGCGCCCTATCTGACTGATTGTGTCAGCAGGCACGTTTCTCCTTGTGCGATTGCCAAAGGCTGCGCTAGACATCAAACAGTGACGTACCGGAACACGCAGAACCTTTTGCTGATCCGGCACACCCGGCCCGCGCACACCTCCCGCTGAGTGGTCACTCGGTCCCTTCTACGGAGAGGAGAAGATGATGAGACTCGGCACTGTGAACGCAGTGGTCCTGCTGCTGTTGCCGTTTGGTGCCGCCGCGCAGGTCGTGCCGGTGGGCGCGGAGTTTCAGGTCAACAGCTACACGGCGACCTACCAGGTCGGTCCTTCGGTGGCGGCGGGAGCAGACGGGGCCTTCGTGGTGGCGTGGCGGAGTCCCGGCCAGGACGGCGCCGGCCGCGGCGTGTTCGG
>CAYVUV010000295.1:0-36477 GCA_964455095.1 uncultured Binatia bacterium (SeqCode) | reverse complement strand
GCGCCCACCAGAACGGCATCGAGGCGACCACCGACTCGCCCCAGTGACTCAAGCCCGCCCAGCTGAAGCCCTGCACCAGGCCGGCGGCCGTGAGGTCGACGACCATCAGCGCCAGGCCGATCAACGTCAGCCAATAATGCACGGTCAGCATCCACGGCGACGCCCATTGACGGCCCACCGCGCGCGGCCAGAGCTCGACGAAGAACCCCATGATCCAGAAGCCGAAGACGCCGAACATGACCATGTGCGCATGGCCGACGACCCAGTCGCTGAAGTGGATGATCTTCTGAAAGGTCAGCGTCACCTGGAAGGCGCACTGCAGGCAGGTGATCGCGTACATGATCATGCCGGTGTAGAACCAGCGGATCGCCAGGTTGCCGCGGATCGCGTCGGAGCGGCCGTGCAGCGTGCCGAAGAAGTTGACGATCACGGTCAACACCACGACCTCGACCGCGATGGTGGCCACGATGGCGCCGTACTGCGCGTACATCGGAATCGGGCTGAACAGGAAGTGGTGCACGCCCTGCATCGGGTAGAAGAACGCCAGGCCCCAGAAGCCGATCAGCGACAGGGCGTGGCTCCAGATCGGCTTGCGCAGCAGGAGCGGCACGAAGAAGTACATCAGGCCCCAGCCGATCGGCGTCACGAACAGCCCGACCAGGTCGTGGATGAACAGGCCGGTGATCGCCGCGCCGGCGGTGCCGGGCACCCAGAACTGCGGCAGATAGTTGCCCATGAAATAGACCAGGCCCGTCCAGGCAAACGCCGCGAGGAAGTACCACAGCGAGACGTACAGTCCCTGCTCCTTGCTGCGCAGGATGGGTGCCGACATGTTGGTGACCAGCAGGACCAGCCCGACCAGAATGAGCGGGTCGACGAACACCGGCGTCTCGCCCCACTCAACGGCCTGGCCGTAGCCGGCGAGCTGTCCGACGATGGTCAGCGTCATGAACAGTTGCCAGGCGGCGAAGATGAACCAGCCGAGGCGATCGGAGAGGATGGGGCGCTTGGTGAGGCGCGGAATGGCGAACAGCATGCCGGCGATGAACGCGTTGGCGATGAAGCCGTACGCCGCCATGTTGGTGTGCACCATGCGCACGCGCCCCGGCGAGAGCCACTCGATGCCTTTGAACGGATACAGATTGTTGAACTGCATCGAGTACGACAGCCCGCCGAGCAGCGAGATGGCGAAGAACGTCGCGCTGGCGATGAGGTGCCAGCGCATGAGGTCGAGGTTGACCAGGGGGCGTCGATCGACGGTGGCGATCACAGGTGCGGCTCCTTCACGAGTGTGGCGTGCGCCGGCTGTCGCAGGGAGAGGATGAACGAGACGAGGTTCCAGGCGTCGCCGGCGAAGATGCTCTCGTCGTCCGGCTCGCCGAAGATATCCGCATACGAGGGCATGGCGGTGCCGCCGACGCCGGTCATGAACGTGCGGTAGACGTCCTGCGGCGTCGGGCCGCTCTTGAGCAGGCCGAGCGTGAAATTGAACGGCTTCTGCGGGTTGCCCCAGCTGTCGGGGGCCAGCGTCGCGGCGGAGGCCCCGTCGCCGCGGCCGGTGTCGCCGTGGCAACTGGGGCAGCCGAGCATGGCGTACAGCTCGCGGCCGCGGGCGACGGCCTTCTCCGACCCGAACCCCTCGGGCGGCGGCGGGAGATAGATCGGCGTGCCCGGCCCTTGCGCCTTCCACTCCGGATAGAAGGTTTTGATGTACTCGATTACCGCGAGTCGCTTGCGCTCGGTCAGCAGCGACCATTCGGGCATCGAGGTGCGATATACCCCGCGGCTGATGATCCGGTAGAGATCCTCGTCGGTGGGCAGCGTGCCGCTCGGCGTCGAGCGAAACTTGAAGATGCCCTTGGTGAAATCGCGCGGCTTGACGATCAGCATCTCCGACGCTGGCCCCTTGCCGTCGCCGTTGGCGCCGTGACAGCCGGCGCAGTAGCGCTCGTAGGTCACTCGGCCCTCGGTGCGCAGATCGCGATCCTGCGCCATCGCATCCCCGTGCAGCGTCCAGAGCGCCGCGGCGGCGAGCAGCAGGGACCTTCCGATTCGCCTCATGCGCACACGCCTCATCCGTTCGCCGGCCGGTAGGGGACGAAGCGGCCCAACGGTTGGAGCAGACCGAGGGTCAGCCCGTAGATCAGGTGGGTCAACGCCGCCACCCATGTCGGCATCAGATCCAGGACGAAGGGCTCGCCGACCAGACGCGGCTGCAGCCACGAGATGACGAAGAAGAAGTTGACCACCCACATGGCCAGGCCGTACAGGCCGCCCAACGCGATTTGCAGCGGCCAGCGGTCGGGGACGAAGCGGCTGATCAACACCTGGAACACGGCCCCGGCGCTGGCGCCAACCGAGAAGTGCACGACCGCGACCAGCATGAAGAAGTTGAGGTCGTCGGTCGTCAGTGCGGCCTTGCCGAGGAACACCGTGCCGTAGACGCGCAGGAAGAGCAGCGGATCCTGATTGACCAGCAGCGAGCCGACGACGTGAAAGACGAAGCTGGTCACGCTGCCGAGAATCCCGATGGTGACGCCGGCGACGATGTAGAAGGTCAGATAGAAACCGACCGGCGGCCAGCTGGCGGAAATCGGCTGAGTCAGCTGCGCTTCGAGACTGGCGATCGCGGTGCGATGGCGATCGATCTCGCTCAGGAGCTCTTCCCTGGTTGCCATACGGGTTTCCGGCCCATCGCAAGGCACATGCCAGCAGTCACGGGCGCTGATCGAAGCGCGCTGCCTGGCGCCCTTCTCAGATGTGCGAAGATCTCGGCGCGGCTGTCCCAGCGCTGGGAAGACGGGCCTCGGTTTCGAAGGGAACACGCGTGTGGCCACCGCGCGTGCCTTCGGCGCGCGGCTTGCCTTAGCGTGGGCAGCGTATGGAAACCACTATCGAAACGGACAAGTCGTCGCACAACAGCTTCTTCGGACCTTTGCCGACGCGCGGGGTCTGGACGAGCCTCGATCTGTCTCGCAACCAGTTCGTCCTCATTCTCGCCCTGGCCGTCGCACTGTTCGCGTTCATCGGCGGGCCGGTCTGGAACTGCGCCCCGGGCAGTCACTTCTGGCGCATTTCGCTGAGCTACCTGGCCATCCCCCCCGCGGTGGTGGTCGCCCTGCGTCTCAACGGCAAGCTCGGCCTCGTCAACACGCTGGTGGCGAGCATCGTCATCGGTCTCATCAAACTGGTGCTGACCGCGTTCCTGCTGGTCGGGGTCTGCATCGCCCAGGTGTAGTATTGGAGGAGCGCCGCGCTCCCGCGCGGCGGCTTCAGTGCAGGTGCGAATGCCCGCCGTGCGGCAGCAGGTCGAGGCCGCGCAGCACGGTCAGGATGCCGAACCCGACGATGAGCAGCCCGGAGGCGAGGGACAACCGGCGGCGCACGGCGGGCCGCGCGAGGATTCCGGCTGAGCCGAGCGCCAGCATGGCGGGGAAGGTGCCGAGCCCGAAGAACAGCATGGTCAGCACGCCTTCGCTGACCGACGCCGTGCTGGCCGCGCGCGCGGCGAAAGCGTAGATCAACTGACAGGGCAGGAAGGCGTTGAACACGCCGAGCGCCAGCGGCGCGAGCGGCGAGCGCGAGCGGATCACCCCGCCGAGTAACCGGCCGAGCGTCGCCTGTGCGAGCGCGGCGCCGCGAGCAGTGAACTGCGCCAGCAGGCCGAGCACCTCGAGGCCGACCAGGATCATGAACGTGCCGGCGACAAGCGCCAGCCCGCGTTCGAGCAGGCGCACCGGTCCGGCGCCGACCACCGCGGCGCCGAGCGCTCCCGATAAGGCGCCGATGAAGAGCAGCGTGTTGAGCCGTCCGACGTTGTACAGCAGCTGGCGCGCGAACCCGCGCCGGCCCGCCGCCAGCGCCAGGGGAAAGGCGCCGCACATGCCAACGCAGTGCAGCGATCCGGCCAGCCCGCCGAGGAACGTCAACAGATAGGGATACACGTGGCGAGGGCCATAGCGCGTCGTTGGCGGCGCTGCCAGCCGGCACGGCGCACGATGCGAAAGCGCCCCGGCACCTTGCGATGCCGGGGCGCTGGCCCGTGTGGCCTTCAGCGAGCGCGCGAGCGCCTCACGGGTTCTTGGCCTTGAACTGGCTCGCGTCGTTCTTGATCGCGGAGCTGAACACCCCTTCCATGCACACGCCCGTCTCGCGGTTGACGAGCTGAGTGGTGACCGGGAACGGCAGACTGCCCAGCGTTGGGTCGGGCAGGTTCGACCCCTTGCCCTTCAGCAGCGCCTTCGACTTGTTCGACTCGCTGCCCTTGACGATCACTTTGGTCACGCCGTCCTCGGCCGCGTTGGTATCCTGGTACTTGTAGCCCTTGCTGCCGATCGACTCCCAGGCGGTGGCACTGGGGGGAATATCGGCGGCGGCGATCAGATCGTTCGTCCCACCCGCATAGACACAGAGCGAGTAGTCCGCCGTGCTGGTCGGATTGCCCAACTCGGCCTGGGTTGCCGATCCGCCCTTGATCCACTTCCACAGCAGCTTGTCCTTTGCCCCCGCGTCCTTCTGCTTGATGAACAGCATCGACTTCTCCGCCGTCAGGCAGGTGGTGAGCGGCGTCGCGTCGTTCTGGCAGCCGTCGAGCGGATCGCAGGAGTCCGCCGTGCAGCCGTTGTTGTCGTTGCAGTCGAGCGGGTTGGAACCCGTGCACGTCCCGCTCTGGCAGGAGTCGGTCTGTGTGCAGACGGTGCCGTCGGAGCACGGCGTTCCGTTCGGCTCCTTCGCATCGGCCGGGCAGGCGGCGGCCCCGCCAGTGCAGAGATCCACCACATCGCAGGCGCCCGTGTCGGGCCGGCACACGGTCGAGCTCGGCTCGAAGGCATCGGTCGGGCAGTCGTCGCTGACGCCGTCGCAGCTTTCGGCGATGTCGCAGGCGCCGGCCATGGGCCGGCAGACTCCGCTGCTCTTTTGATCGATCGGGCAGCTCGGCGTCGCGCCGTCGCACTCCTCGGCAGGATCACAGATGCCGTTCGAGGTCCGGCACGGCGTGCCGGCACTCAACAGCGGGTGCGTGCATGTGCCCGCTCCATCGCATTCGTCTGCTGTACAGTCCTCGCCGTCGCTCGCGCACGCGCTGCCGCTGGGCTCGAGCTGGCAGTCGGCGGTGCAGCAGTCGCCGTTGACCGTGTTGCCGTCGTCGCACTCCTCGAGCCCCATCAACACGCCGTCGTTGGCGCAGGGGTCGCAGGGATCGCCGAGGCCATCGCCGTCGACGTCGGCTTGCGCCAGCATGGCCTCGAGAAAGCGATTGGCGACGGCGAGCACGCCCGCATCGTCGAGACGGGCGCCGCTCTGCCGAGACACCAGCAGGTAGAAGAGGTCGCTCACTGAGCCGAGGCCGGTGATATCGTGCAGGTCGTTGTCGGTGCTGGGCGAGAACGAATGGCTGACGCCGGCGCCGGTGCCGGGCACGATGACGATGTGGTTGATCGACGGATCGCCGGCGCTGAACACGCGCTTCACGTAGAGCGTGAACGGCTGGCCTTTGACCGTGGTCGAGAGCACCGCGCCGTCGACCGAGCCGCTGCCGTCTGCACCGTTGTTGCCCGTGATGCTGAAGGTGCTGATCGAGATCTGGTGGGCGGCGAGGGCGAACAGGCCGGTGAACTTGGCGGTGAAGTACGTGCTGCCGGCACCGAAGCGAGTATCGGAGGCGGTGACGACCGCGTTGGTGTAGGGGATGGCGCTGGCGAGGTTGGTGTTGAGGAAGTTGCCGCCGTCGTACATGTCGAGGCCGCCGTCGCCGATGGAGGTGCCGGTCGCTCCCTCGGTGAAGTCGTAGCGGGTGGGGACCAGCGCGGTGATCTGAGCGCTGGCGGCGGAGAGGCGGGCGAGTGCGTCGCCGAGGTCGTCGGGAACGGTCGGACCGTTGGCGATCACGGGGCAGTTGTCGCAGACATCTCCGAAGCCGTCGGCGTCGCCGTCCTCCTGGCCCGGATTCGCATCGACGGGGCAGTTGTCGGCGGTGTCCGCGGCGCCATCACCGTCGTCGTCCGGGTCGCACGGGTCGCCGATCAAGTCGCCGTCGAGATCGTCCTGACTCGGGTTGGCGGCGGTGGGGCAGTTGTCGCAGGCATCGCCAAAGCCGTCGGAGTCGATGTCGGCCTGGCCGGGGTTCGCGTTGCTCGGGCAGTTGTCGAGGAAATCGCAAGCCAGGTCGCCGTCCGTGTCGGCGGAGCCGAGGGCCGCGCAGGTGTTCGCCTCCGCTGCCACCTGGCTGGCGCCGAACACGATGGACCACGTGGCCCCCTTCGACTCGCCCGGCGCCAGGTCGCCGTAGTTGAAGGCGAGGTCGAGGCCGATGTCGCCGAGGGTGTCGTTGGGGTCGGCCGGCGTCGCGATGATCGTGTAGGGGTTCGTGTTCGAGAAGCCCGATAGGTCAGGAACAGCGAGCGGGCTCGTCGAGGCGAAAGCCAATGTCAGGCCGCTGGTCGGGTTCACGGCGAACGCCGCCGAACCGACCACGTCGTTGCGGGTGGTGGCGCCGGGTGCCTGGTCGGGGTCGGTGTTGTCGAGGGTGGCGACGTTGGTGATCGTCGACGCGCCGGTGTTGGTCAACGTGTCGACGATCTGAATGACCTGATCGC
The DNA here is from genome assembly GCA_964455095.1 of uncultured Binatia bacterium (SeqCode). Classification (GTDB taxonomy): domain Bacteria; phylum Desulfobacterota; class Binatia; order HRBIN30; family CADEER01; genus CAYVUV01. The sequence continues at coordinate 29,881 of CAYVUV010000295.1, read as the reverse complement.
CGTCCGCGAAGGACACCAGGCGGGTGAAGGTCAAGTCGGCGACCGGCGAACCCGTGATCGTCGCACTGTTGATGCTGCCGCTGCTGGTGTCGGTGACCGTCGGGGCGGAAGCCCATCCAGTGCCGTTGACGCGAAACGTGCTGCCGCCGACGGCGATGGTGTAGTTGTAGACGGGCGTTCCGGGTTGCCAGAAGTCGACGCCGGTGGCGCCGCCGGTCCCGGCCGCATTGAACTTGCCGCCCGAGGCGTTGCCCTCGGCCATGAAGCGGCCGCTTTGCGTGGTGTTGTCGATCGGCAGCTGGATGTAGTCGCCGTTGAGAAAGATCGCCGCGCCGGCGTTCGACGCGGCGGCGAGGAACCAGATCATTCCTCCCAGGATCGCTGAGCTTCGTTTCATGAGCTTCCCTCCCTGTCGTGGTGTGATGGTGCCGCCGTGCGGTCACCGCCATCGTGAGTTGTGGGATTGCGCGCGCTGTCAGAGAGGAGACACATCAATCGCCGTGCCGTGTGGCCGCGAGCGTTGCCTCGTGGTCACAGGCGGCCCGCGTGAGCGTGGCGGCCGCGGAGACCGTTCGGCGTGCCCTACAGGGTGTCCGGCAGGCCGGACGGTGGTGTGCGTTCACGCTTGAGTTTTTGTCTCCGACGAACGATTGTCGGGGCGCACGGGAGAACAGGCCTCTGAGCGAGCAGGATCTGGGCGCCGAGTTGGCGCGAGTGATCGACGAGCGCGACCTGTACCTGCGCTTGCTCGACCTCGGGCGGCAGCGTCACGTGGAATCGTTCCTTGCCGAGGCGCTGCACCTCGTGGCCGAGGTGACGGGGGCCCGGCAGGGTTACCTGGAGTTGCTCGGCGACGAGGACGACCCGAGCGCCCCGCGCTGGTGGATCGCGCACGGGCTCTCCGACCAGGAGATCGAGGGGGTGCGGGCGGCGATCTCGCGCGGCATCATCGCCGAGGCCCTGGCCAGCGGGCAGACGATCGTGACGCCGTCGGCGCTGCTCGACCCGCGCTTCTCCGAGCGCAAGAGCGTGCTCGAGGGGCAAATTCAGGCGGTGCTCTGCTCCCCGATCGGCGAGGACCCGCCGCGCGGCGCCCTCTATTTGCAGGGCCGAGCCGCCCCGGGGCCGTTCAGCGACGACGACCTGGCGCGGGCGGAGCGCTTCGCGCGCCACATCGCGCCGCTGGTCGATCGGCTGCTGGCGGAACGGCATCGCGACCAGCGCGACGACCCGACGGCGGCCTTGCGCCAGCAGCTGCGCCTCGACGGCGTCATCGGCCGCAGCATCGCCCTGGCGGCGGTCCTGCGGCAGGTGGCGCTGGTCGCGCCGCTGGACGTGAGTGTCCTGCTGACCGGCGAATCGGGCACCGGCAAGAGCCAGATCGCCCGCGTCATTCACGATAACGGGCCGCGCGCCGGCCAGCCATTCGTCGAGCTGAACTGCGCCGCCCTGCCCGAGACGCTGCTCGAGAGCGAGCTCTTCGGCGCGCTGCCCGGGGCGCACTCGACGGCGACGCGGCGCATCGAGGGCAAGGTGGCCGCGGCCGAGCGCGGCACGTTGTTCCTCGACGAGGTCGCCGACTTGTCGCTCGCCGCGCAGGCCAAGCTGCTCCAGCTCTTGCAGTCGAAGCAGTACTACCCGCTCGGGGCGGTGCAGGCCGTGCAGGCCGACATCCGTCTGATCGCGGCAACGAACCAGGACCTCCCCCGCGCCGTCGCCGAGCGCCGCTTCCGCGAAGACCTGTACTATCGACTCAAGGTGTTGCCGCTGCGCGTGCCGACTCTGGCCGAGCGGCGCGACGACATCCCCGAGCTAGCGGCGTTTTTCTGCGCCGCGGCGTGCGCCCGCCACGGTCTGCCGCGCCTGGCGCTCTCGCGCGACGCGTTGCGCGCCGCCCAGTGGGCGGAATGGCCGGGCAACGTGCGCCAGCTCGGGCATGCCGTCGAGGCGTCGGCCATCCGCGCCGCCGGGATGGGGGCCGGCCAGATCGAGCGCGAGCATCTGTTCGCCGATCCGGTCCTCCCCGGTGCGGAGCGCGGCGGTCGGCCGACGTTCCAGGAAGCGACGCGGCGCTTTCACGCCCGACTCATCCGCGAGACGCTGCAGGAGACGGGCTGGAACGTCAGCGAGACGGCCCGACGCCTCGACCTGGCGCGCTCGCACCTGTACAGCCTCATCCGTGCCTACGGGCTCGAGCGTGGATCCAGCTAGCGGCAGTGCCAGAGGGCTCGCGTTTCCGGCCTCGGCCCGTTTTCGCCCGGTCGAGCTGGTCGGCAGCGGTGCCATGGGCGCGGTGTTTCGGGCCTACGACACCGAGACCGAGAGCGAGGTGGCACTCAAAACGCTCGGCGCCCTGGAGCCGGAGCGGCTCTACCGGCTGAAGCAGGAGTTCCGCGTTCTCGCCGACATCGTCCACCCCAACCTGGTCGACCTGTATGAGCTGGTGGTCGATGGCGCGCAAGGGTTCTTCACGATGGAGCTTGTCGAGGGCGTCGATCTTCTCAGCTACGCGCATCCCGGTGACGGCGTGAGCGCGCTCGGGCGCTGCGTACATTGCGCCCGTCAGCTCGTCGCCGGCCTGGCGGCCGTCCACGCGGCCGGCCGCCTGCACCGCGACGTGAAGCCTTCGAACGTGCGCGTCACGCCCGGCGGTCGGGTGGTGGTGCTCGACTTCGGGCTGGCGACTGCCCTCGGGCGATCCGGGCACGCCGAAGGCGGTGGCGGTCTGACCGGCACCCCTGCCTACATGGCGCCGGAGCTGATGTGGGGCAAGCCGGCCGAGCCGGCCGCCGACTGGTACTCGGCCGGCGTAGTGCTCTTCGAGGTGCTCACCGGGCGGCTGCCGTTCAGCGGCCGCAGCGGCCTTCTCCAGGCGTCACAGGGGCGCGGTGCGCCGTCGGTGCGCTCGCTCGCCCCCGAGGTGCCCGAGCGCCTCGAGGCGCTGGTGGGTGCGCTGCTCGACCCGGATCCGGCGCGCCGGCCGGTTGCCGGCGAGATTCTGGCCGCCCTGGATGACGTGTCGCGCAGTACCGTCGATGGCGCGGCCACCGCCTGGCCGACCGTATTCTTCGAAGGAGCGCACGATGCCCCGTTTGTCGGCCGCGAAGCCGAGCTGGCGACGTTGCGCGCCGCCTACGACGAGGTGCGCCGCGGTGCGGCGGTCGTCGCGCGCGTCGTCGGGCCGTCGGGGATCGGCAAGAGCGAGCTCGGGCGACGCTTCCTCGCCTCGCTGGCAGGCGAGCCCGGCGTGCTCCTGCTGCGCGGCCGCTGCCATCCGCAAGAGGCGGTCCCGTACAACGCACTGGATTCCGTCGTTGACGCGCTGAGCCGGAGCCTGCTGGAACTCTCGCCGCAGGAACGGGCCCTGCTCGTGCCCCGCAACGTGCCGGCACTGGTGCGCCTGTTTCCGGTCCTCGGCTCCGTCGTGCCCGTGCCCGAGGGAGACGGGGAGTCGACCGCCGAGCCGCACAAGGTGCGCCGCCAGGGCTTCGCCGCGCTGCGCGACCTGCTCGGCTGCCTCGCGGCGCAGCGACCGACCGTGCTGTGGATCGACGACGGGCAGTGGAGCGATCTCGATAGCGTGTCGCTCCTGCGCGAGCTGCTGCGCCCGCCCGGCGCGCCGCCGCTGCTGCTCGTCCTCTCCTACCGCGAACAGCACGCGACCCCGCTCGTCGAGGCGCTGGACGGCAGCGAGCTGACGGGCGTCGCCCAGGTGCGGCTGGACCTTGAGCCGCTGAGCGGCAGCGAGGCGCGCCAGTTGGCCCAGTTGCTCGCACCCTCCGACGCCGAGCGGCAGGCGGCGATCGCCGACGAGTCGGGGGGCTCGCCGTTCCTGATCGGCGAGCTGGCCCGCCATCTCGGCGGGCGCCATGGCGCCACCGGCGAGGCGAGCCTGGCCGACGCGGTGGCGGCGCGGGTCGAGCGCCTGACGCCAGCGGCGCGCCACGTGCTCGAGCTGGTGTGCGTCGCGGGTCGGCCTCTGGAGCGCAGCTTCGCCTTGCGCGCGGCCGGTATCGGCGAACGCGGCCGCCCGCTGCTGTCGGCGCTCGGGCACGGGCGGCTGCTGCGCCGCACGAGCCTGGCGGAGCAGACGGCGGTGGAGGCCTACCACGACCGCACCGCCGAGTCGCTGCTGAAGCATCTGGCGCCGGCGGCGCTGCGCGAGCGACATGCCGCGCTGGCGGACGCGTTGCTCGCCGGTGCGGAGCCGGACCCGGAATTGGTCTTCGTCCACACGCTCGGGGCGGGTCGAACCGGGCCGGCTGCCGAATGGGCGGAGCGTGCCGCGGAGCGCGCCGCCGGAACGCTCGCCTTTGCACGCGCCGCGAGCTTGTACCGCCAGGCGATCGGGCTGCGCGATCCGGGTCGCGTCGTCTGGACACTGCGCACCCGGCTCGCCGACGCGCTCGCCAACTGTGGGCGCTGGGTCGACGCGGCGGGGGCCTACGAGGACGCGGCGGCGGCGCTGGCCGAGCAGGCGCCGGACGAGCGCGCCGACCTCGACCTGCGCCGGCGCGCCGCCGAGCAGTATCTGCGCGGAGGCCGTCTGGTCGAAGGCAGCGAGGCGACACGGCGCGTGCTGGCCGCGGTCGGTGTCGCATTTCCTGCCAACGCGCGCCGCGCCCTCGTCGCGGCGATCGCCGGCCGTATCCGCCTGGCGTGGCGTGGCGTCTCGTTTCGCCCGCGGCCGGCGGACGAGATTCCCGACGCGGTGCGCCGGCGGCTCGACGCGTGTTGGGGCGCGGCCTCGAGCCTGACCGTGCTCGACCAGACGCTGGCCGAGGCCGTCGCCGTGCGCCATCTGCTCACGGCACTCGCAGCGGGGGAGCCCTCGCACGCAGCGCGCGCGCTCGGCACCGAGGCGGTCAAGGCACGTCAGATCGGCGGGCGCTTCTTTCGCCGGCGCGCCGACCGCATCCTCGAGTTACTGGAGGCATTCGGCCGCGAGGCGCGCGAGCCGTACGACCGCGCCTACTTCATGGCGTCGATCGGCGCCGCGGCGTACGAAGAGGCGGCGTGGCGGCGGGCGCATGCGCTCTGCGGCGAAGCGGCGCGGATCTTCCGCGAGCAGTGCACGGGGGCGACGTGGGAAGTGGTGACCAGTGAAGCCTTTTCGCTCTCGGCGCTCGGCCACATGGGCGAGCTGGGGGAGTTGGCGCGCCGCCTGCCGGCGGTGATCGCCGACGCCGACGACCGCGGCGATCTCTACGCCGGCATCGGCTTCCGCGCCGGCGTGCTGAACCTCGTCTGGCTGGCGCAGGACCGGCCCGACGTAGCGCGCGAGCAGATCGACACCGCGATGGCGCGCTGGCCCCAGGTGGAGGGCTTTCTCATTCAGCACTACCTCCACCTCATCGCCGCCGTGCACATCGACCTCTACGTCGGCGACGCCTGGGCGGCGTGGGCCCGCATCACGGCTGCCTGGCCGCGGCTGCGCCGCGCGCTGTTCCTCGCCATGGAAAGCCCGGGCGTCGAGATGCGCAACCTGCGCGCCCGCGCCGCCCTGGCCGCCGCGCGCGCCGATCCTGAGGCGCTTCCGGCCGGCGCCGCGCCTCCCGATCCGCGCTGGCCGCGCGCGCGATTGCTCGCCGTGGCGCGCAAAGACGCGCGCGCCATCGCCCGACGCTCGATCGCCTCGGCGGCTCCGTTCGCCGCGCTCATTCGCGGCGGCATCGCAGAGATCGAAGGGCGCCCCGAGGACGCTCTCGCCCTACTCGCGGTTGCCGCGGGTGAATTCGAAGGCGCCGAGATGGCCTTGTATGCGCACGCGACGAACAGTCGCCGCGCGGTGCTGCTGGGGAACGAAGAAGAATCGCCCCGGCGGTCCGCTTATGCGTCGTACGCCGACCCCGACGTCCTCCGGCCGCGAGCACTGAGTGGAATCTGCTACCCCGTCGGCCGCAAGCTCGATTGACCTGATCCGAAGTTAGAATGGCTCGCCGATCGGTTTGAGAGAGGCCACTACCACCTCCGCATTGATGCGGCCGAGTCGGTTCTCCTCTGGATTCCACCGAACGATCGTCGTTCTGATCTCTGCGCGCAGCAACTCGAATCGCGTCGGCACCGAGAGCCCGGAAGGAAAATGCGTTCGCTGGACATCATCGTCGCAAGGAATGGTATCCGCCAGCCATTGCAACTCGAATCCGACGTCGATTTCGCACTTGGCCGCGGCGAGTTTCTCCCAACGGCGGATGATTGGATTCTTGTCCTCGTGCTGCGCCGCATCCGATCCTTCCGATCTTTTCGCCATCGCCCCCTCCAGTCTCCGACCCAGTCAGCGTGAGAGCCGCAACACGGCCGCCGCGACATCCGACGCGCCCGAATCGCGTTCCAGAAGCCGCGGAGGTAGTTCATCCAGCCCGAGGATTTCGATGAAATGCGGCAGGCCGAGCTTGTGCAGCTCGCGGTCCAGGTCGATGTAGGGGCGGAGATCGTCGATCTCATGCTCCTCGGGATTCGCGACGCTGCAGCGCGGCCCCTTCGAACCCTCGACCCGCAATAGGCCGTTGACCGCGTGCCGCCCTGATTCGTTTGCCGCCTCCATCGTCGTCATACGCGTGAATGTCTGCATGTACGTGCCGGCAAAGACGAGGCTGCCGAAATGGGCATCGTAGCCGCGCTCGGGGTCGCCCGGTACGAGGCAGCCGGGGCGCGTCGGGTAGACGCCGACGCGGCTGATCATGAACGGAGTCTTGTTGCACAGGGGTTTCCTAGCGCGAGGGCCCTCCGTCCCCAACTCGATGTTCTCGTCGAAGTGATAGAGAGTCGGTGTAGGCATATGCTCACCGGGCAGCGAAGTGGCCGCGATCTGATCCCATATCTCTTGTGCGATCTCGTCTCTGGTGCAGTTCCAGGCGATCTCTTTCTTCTTGTACCCCGGGACGTGCCACGTGCAGATGTCAACGGACAGGAGTCCCCGGTAGCCGTCCCACCACCCCCGCCGCCGGGTCCAGAATTGCGGCTGGGAAATCGATGAGAGACCCCATTCGGCGTCGGAATAAGCCGTGTGGCCAGGAAGCAGCGGCACATCGCGATCGAAGTAGAATTGAATCCCGCTCATGTGCGCCATCTCACCGCCGGGAATGGGTTGAGTCGGATCACCCAGGTCGAGCGCGAGGATGCGGTCGAAGTCGCCCCCGGTCAGTCGTTCATCGGAAGGGGCGGCGGTGTTGTGCGCGCGGATCAAGCGCTGGATCTCGTGCGCCGGAATCGCGACCACGTAGCGATCTCGCGTGAGCACGGTCGCGACATCATCGTCGCGCTCGGGCCCTTGGTGCCGCGCTTCAATGGGGAGCGACACTTTCGGCCAGATCCGCCCTTCGCACACCTCGAAGCCGATCAACTCGCCACGCCGGAATCGGACGCCCTGGCTCTCCAGGTACGTGCGCCAATGATCGAACCAAGCCTCGCTCGTCGGTCCGTTCAGCGTCCCGTCGGTGATCTCGCGCTTGCCGAACTGGTCGAGCAGCATCTGCACCTGGATGTTTCCGTACGTGCGCGCATCGCTCTCGGTGGAGCGCATTGCAAGCAAGGTTTGCGGCGTTTCCTCCAGAAAGTGCCGAAACCCCTCGCCGAAGCGGTCGCCACCGAGAAAATCCCACCAAGACTGATTCTCGTACTCGGTCGCCCGACGTTCGGAGCTGGACGTCATGTATTGGAAGAGCTTGAGCTCGAAACGCCCGATGTCGCTCAACTTGAATTGCATGGATTGAAAAGCACTGCGGGTGGTTTCGAAGAACTGGTGCAGCGATGACGGAGGCTGGCGCGGGAAGGTGAACGAGCGCCGTGGATCTTTGAAACGGAATCCCTGGACACGAGTCGGCTCGATGTTGTTCAGCACGGATCGCCCCGACTCCACATAAGCCTTGCGGTCCTCGGCGATTGGAATGCGCCGCATCGTGTCGAAGAGATTCCGATAGAACGCGGGAAAGAAGCGGAACCCGTGCTCGCCCGGAATCCAGTCTTCCTCGAAAATCCCGAAGGTCACGCGATTGCGGAAGTGGGCGGGGCACACCCAATCATCTCGGTATCCGAGGCCGTGAGCGCGGACCCGCAACCGCTCTTTGTCGACACCGTAGCAGTTCACCAGAAGGGAGCCGACGACCTGGGCAAAGACCAGGTCCCAGCGCCAGGGTTTCCACGGTCCCGGAAACTCATAGGCTTCCATGATCGGAATGCGCGGCAAGGAGCACCATCCGCGTATCTCGACTTTTTCGCTGTCAGGCAACCTGGAGATCGTCGTCGCAACTCTGCCCAGGACGCCATCCCAACGCCGCAGAAGCTTCTCACTGACGGGCCAGGAGTCCTTCGGCCAGTTCTCAGCCAGACGGTCCAATGTGCTCGCCTCCAGCTGCGAAGCAGCGGATGCTGGTCGAACTTCCCCCTCCCGCCGCATTTGTTCGCCGGCGGCGAGGGGCTTCAGAGACGAGAAGACTTCGTCTTCCTCGCAGTCCTCGTAGCCCTTGGGCAACCGCGGCATTGGTATCGCTTCGCGAATCGTCTCGATTTTCTCGGTGGAGGACAGCGGGGGGCTGTCCTCGAAGCGCGCCCGCGTGCGCGACCACTGTGTACGCGCCATGCCGCCGATGGCGCACGCGGCACCCTGCAGCTTGTCCATCGGCGACGGTTCTGCGGACTCGTAGACCTCGACGTCGTAACCCCGCTCGATGAGCTCATGTGCGGCCGTGAGGCCCGCAATTCCCGCGCCGAAGATTGCTACCTGTGTCGGTCGTGCCTTCTTCTTCTCGTCGCTCATCTTCTTTCCTCGCTGCCCGCGAGCGACAGCGTCAGCTGGGGCTCGCCCGCGTGGCGGAATCGGCGCAGTAGGCCGGGAAACGATGGCGCGCGGACGGCGCCGTGGACGTAGGCGACCAGCCCGTCGTGAAAGGCGAGCAGGTCGTCGCAGTGGCCACGCAGGACGAGCGGTCCGTCGAGCACGGCGTCCTCCAGCGTCGTCTCGGCGTCGACCAGGGCGAGAATCGTGTCGCGGCTCGTCTCGACGCCGACCGAGGCCGCGCAAGGTGCTGGCAGGAAGCGGGCGCGGGTGCTCTCGAAGCGCACGGCGACGTCTTCATCGTCGACGCGCAGGTGCACTTCGTGCGGTGCCAGCCGGCGACACAGCTCGGCATGCGCCTGCGGTACCTCGCTCTTCAGCAGGTCGAACGATTCCGAGAGAAACTCGGCGAACGTGGTCTCAGGCATAGCGGATGAACTCCATGATGGAACGGCCGCTGAAGGACAGGTCCTCGCCGCCAATACGCCCGCTGACCGTCGCGCGCGCCGAGACCTCGTTGAAGATCGTTACGCCGAGCTCGGTGTCGCTCGGGATGAGCACCTGCGCGTCGTCAAAGGTCTCGCAGCGGCACGTCACCCACTCGCCATCCGCCGCGGCGCGGGTTTCGATGGCGCGCGGGACATCCGTCAGACGCTCGGGCGCGACCAGGGCGAGGGGGCGCGGGACTTTGAACAGGTGGGCCAGTTGCAAGTGGTCGAGGTCGGATTCGTGCGCCAGCTCGCGCTCGCGGAAGACCCGCACCATGTCGGCGCCGCGCCAGACGAGCATCTTGTGCGCCAGGGCGACGGTGCGGGCGCGGTTGGTGAGGCGGACGAAGGTGACGGTCCAGGGCACGCGCGCGTCGTCGGGCAGCACGAACCCCCATTCCCAGGCGACGTCGTGGCCCCACTGAAAGTGCCCCCAGTTGTGGTCGTGGTAGGCGAGGGCGCCGTCGAGGACATGCGTGCGGCCGCCGCTGAGCAGCACGCCTTCGACCGCCAGGCGCGGCACGACGACCCAGTGCAACGGCGGTCCATCGAGCATCGGAATGCTGGGCACGAAAGCGGGCGCGGTGACCGGAGTCAAACGCAGATGCACGGCGAGCGAACGCTCGCGCAGGCGGGCGTCGATCTCGAAGGCACCGTCGCGAAAGGCGAGACGGTTCTCGCCGAGCTCGAGGTCGATCGCACCCGGAGCGACGCGGGCCTCGCGCATCGCGTAGGTCTCGATGTCGCCATCCCATTTGTCCGTTCGCGCCAGCATGACCAGCCGCGGCATCTCCGCGCCCGGGCGCGCCCCTGGGCGGGTGTCGTCGCACAGGCTGAAGTTGACCAGCAGGTCGACGTCAGGGGCGAGTATGGCGAAGTGTTGCCATTCCTTGTGCGCGCCGCGTCCGCCGACGGCGAACGGCGAGCGGCGGACGAAGTCGGTCGCCGCGACCGACCGCGCCAGCGCCGTGTCACCGCGGTCGAAGGCGAGGCTGGAGCGCGCGTCAGTCACGCAGGCTCCGCGGCAGCTGAGGCTCTGATCCTTGCGAGGCGGCCGCTTCCGTCACGGCGCTGACCTGACGGGTGACGGCGACCAGGCCAAGCACCGCGTCGAGGAAGCGGTCGTCGCCCGCCGGCTCCTCAATCGGGCGCGGCGACGGCCCCAGATCGAGGAGCACGCGTTCGAAGCGGTGGCGGAGCGAGATCGCGCCGAGCACGACCAGGAGGAACGGATTGCGATCGTCGTAGACGTCACGGTGCTTATGGACGGTCGCGGTGGTCATCGGGATCGATCGAATCGAGGAAGCTGCGCATGATCTCGGGGCGGCTGATGGCCCGCACGATGGCGTCCTTGAGCGAAGCAGGCAGCACCGCGTCGGGGTTGTCTTCGAGCAGGTTGAGCAGCGATGTCTCCCACAGGGCGCGCCCGCGGCGGACAAACTCCGAGCCCGCCAGCGCGCTGCGCCAGTGCCGGCCCTCCGGCGTCTCGGCGAACCGCCGGCCCTCCGCCACCAGCGCCGTATACGCCGCCTGGGCGGCTACGGGATGTTTGAGCATGAGCGCCGAGGCGGTGCGGAACAGGTCGGCGAGGGCGTCGGGTGGGACTTCGAGCTCGAGACCGGGAGCTTCCTCCCATGCGCTTTCGTCACCGACGGTCATGGCTTCACCGCGATCGTCAGCGCCAACTGGAGGACGACGCGCTCGTCGACGAGCACATAGGCTTTGCCCTCATAGCGAGGCTGCCCTGCGCTGTTCGGATCGAGATGGGCGACGACCTCGAAGAGGCGCGACTCGCCCGGACCGATTTCCATCGACAGGGGCGTGCCAGGGGGGCGAAGTGTGACCGTGCCGGGGAACGCTGCTCCACCAGGGGCAGTGAACCCGGTGGGCGAGAAATGCACCGTCGCGCGGCGATGCCGGAACGGATTCCGGATCAGCACGGGCAGGACACCGTCCTGTCCGATCGGGATCTCGATGCACTCGTGCTGCCAGTTCGCTGGCGATCGAACGTCGACCTCGATGCCGATACGACCTGCGACGCGCCCGCCGACCACGGTGTATGCCTCGCTGGAATAGCGCCCGCTGCCGCTGCCCTCGGCAGAGACGACCAGCTCGAAACACCCCGTCTTCCCCGACCCGAGCGTGAAGTCGTACGGGTCACGCTGGTCGCCGGCGGCGCGCGCGAACGAGACGTCGCCGGGGAAATGCTCCCCGCACGCGTCGCGCAGCTTCGGCTGCGTGAAGCTCACCTCGACCTGTTGGGGGAGCGGATTGGTCACTTTGAAACCGGCCGTTGCCGTGTCGCCGGCCGGCACCGTGACGCGCAGCCGCAATTGCGCCGGTTTGCCGCTCTCGATCGGACCGCCCGGCGGGCACAGCGCGTCGGCGATCTGGTCGAAGCTGTGCGAGCTCAGCTTGGCCAGATCCTCAAAGCCCTTCAGCGAGATGCGGGCGAGGTCGAACAGGGCCGCCGCGGGGTTGGAGTCGCCGGCGTCGACGCCGCGGGCGCGCTGCTTCGATTCGTGCACGAGGCGCAGCAGCTGCGCGCTGGTTTCGGCCGGCAGACCGACCAGCAGCCGGCGGACGGCATCGACGGGATCATTCGGTTCCTTGCTCGCCATGCACCTCTCCCTCAGCGGTCGCGTCCGACCACATAGTCGACCAGGCCACACAGAAAGTCGCGATGAATCGACTCCTGCAGCCAGGCATTGCGGGCCAGCGCGGTCGCCGCGATTTCCGCATGGTGCCGTGCCACGCCGCGCGCGTATTCCACACTGCCCGTTCGTTGGATCAACGTAGCCAGGTACTCGATGTCCTCGGCCGTTTTCGCCCCGGACGCTCCGGGTTCCGGAGGCAACGCCTCTTCGATGGCTCGACGACCCTCCCGGGTCAGTGCGCCCGCGGCTTCGAGGCGCGGGAGAAGATCCTTCAGCGCCGCGCCGGAGCCCGCTGGCGCCGTCCCGTTGGCGGCCGGCCGTGGCTTCTGCAGGATCGCTTGCGCCTGGGCTCGTTCGCGCGACGAGACCGAGCGCATCATGTGGAGGACGATCAGCGTGTGCTTGCCCTCCCATAGATCGCCGGCGATCTCCTTGCCGTACTTGCCGCCCTCGGCGACGAGGTTCAAGACGTCGTCCTGAATCTGGAAGGCCATGCCGAGCAGCGCGGCGAACTTGCGCAGCGCGGTCAGGCGCGGCGCGGCGGCGCCGGCGACCACGCCGCCAATCAGCATCGGCGCGATGAACGTGTACCAGCTGGTCTTCTTGTAGACCATGCGCAGGTAGTCGGCGTCGCGCAGGCGCCACTCGCCGGTGCGAATCCAGTCCAGCTCGATCGCCTGCCCCTCGGTCGACTCGCGCGCCATGCGGGAGATGATCTGCAGGATGCGCAGCGCTTTGCCCATACCGAGCAGTCGCATGTTGTCGAGCAGGGGCTCGAGCGCCAGCGCCAGCATGGCGTCGCCGACATTGACCGCGATCGGCGCTCCGAGGGCGCGGTGCAACGTCGGGCCGTCGCGGCGGCTCTCCGAACCGTCCTCGACGTCGTCGTGGATGAGGAAGGCGTTGTGGTACAGCTCGAGCGTCGCCGCCGAGCGCAACACGGCCTCCATGCTGCCGCCGAGCGCGCGGCAGGTCGCGACGCACAACGCCGGGCGCAGCGCCTTCGCTTCGCGGAGGGGATACTCGAGCATGAGGTCGTAGAGTATCGACCGGCAACGACCCGCTTGCGGAATGATCTCTCGCAGCTCGCGCAGTGTCAGCTGGCGACAGTCGGCGAGATAGGCGTCGATCTCGGGGAGACTCAATGACATGGCCAAGGGCTCACAATCGTCCAGTCACACTCGGTCAAGCACTTGGCGCGTAACGCCGTCTCCCCTCGCGTAAGTCCGCGCCTGCGTAGCACGCGCCGTTCCTCCGATTCAAGGTCGACCGCGAGCCGCGAAAAGCGATCGGCGGATTCACGCTCACACCAAGGTGTTCGGTGCAGCGCACACCACCGACCGGTGCCCCGGACGCTCGCGCCACACGCGCGGCGCAGGCCGAGTGATGTGGCCGTCGCGCGCGTCCGGCACCTTGCGGAAAGGGGCCGGGCACACGCGGCGCGCCGCGGGGCGATGTCTCGCGCGGTGGTGCGCCGTGAATCCGCACCGCACGTGACCGGCGTGGCGGCTCTCCTCCTGCAGCAGGGCGCGGCGATGACGGCACGACAACTGTGGCAATGCCTCCAGACCGATCGACTCAGTCTCGCTGAGAGCAGTGAGACGCGGACCAACTCATGGTGCTCGCGCCGTGAGTTGGCGCGCCTCGTTCCTGCGGATTTGTGCCCCGGCGTAGCTGCTGCCCCAGCAGGCGCCGTTGTCGCCGTTGACGAGTTGTACGGAGATGGCCCCGACGAGTGGCAGAGCGAGGTCGGGAAGCGCGGCCCCCTGACCCTTCAGCAGAATCTTGGACTTCGGTCGGTCGCTGCCCTTCAGGAGCACACGGTCGATGGCGCTGTTTCCGGCAGCGCGACGGTACCTGTAGCCTCTGCTGCCGAGCGTTTGCCAGCCGGAGCCGGCCGGGACGATCACTTCGCCGACCAGTGCCGCCTCGGCGCCGGTGTAGATGCAGAACGCGTAGTCGGCGGTGCTCGTCGGGTCGCCAAACTCGGACTGGCTGGTCGCCGCGCCTTTGCTCCATTTCCAGGTCAGGTTGTCGCCGGTGCCGTCGCTGAGATTCTTCACCTGGAGCAGCGAGGCGGCGGCTGGGCGACACGCTTGTGGGGTTGGGAGACAGCCGGTGACGCAGTCGTCCGCTGCCTCGTCGCAGAGCAGCGAGCAGGGCGGTTCGCCAGTCAGGCAGACCCCGCCCTGGCAGATCTCCGGGCCGTTGCAGAACAATCCATCCGAGCAGGGAGTGTCGTTCGGCTGCGGCGCATCGGGCGGGCATTCGTCATTCATACCGTCGCAACTTTCTGCGGCGTCGCAGGCGCCAGCGGCGGCGCGGCAAATCGTGCCGAGGGGGCTGGCGACGTGCGCGCACGCACCGGCGCCATCGCAGCGGTCTTCGGTACAAACCGCGCCGTCGCTCGCACAGGCGTTGCCTTCTGGCTCGCTCTGGCAGGTCGACGAGCAACAGTCCCCGCTGGTCAGGTTGCCGTCGTCACACTGTTCGCCGGCCTCGAGCGCGCCGTTGCCGCAGTTCTGGGTGAAGTAGCGGGCCAATGCGAAGTCGGCATCACTGCGACCTGCCGCGATCAACCTGGTGTCCGATTGCAGGCGCAGGGCGGCCACGGCGCCCGACTCGCCCAGCGGAGTGATGACCACACCGCCGGCACCGAAACCGGTGTCGACCGAGCCGTTGGCGTTGTAGCGTGCGAGGGCAATCGAGTGGCCCGGGTAGAGAGCGCGACCGGCGCTGATGAGTTTGCCGTCGACCTGTTGTGCGACGGCGTAGTGACCGATCAGTGCGGGGTCGTCGTAGTCGAAGCCCGTCGGGTTGAGCTTGATCAGTCTCTCACCGGAGGCACCGACGAGGTGCCCATCGGCCTGTTGCAGGATGTCAAAGAAGGTCGTTCCGATTGGTGCACTGCTGAGGAAGAAGGCGGTCCCGCCAACGCCGAAGGTTTGATCAAGCGTGCCGTCGGAGTTGCATCGGGTAATGGCGAGCGCCGGTCCGCCAAAGGCCGACACCGTTCCCGCGGCAACGAGTTTGCCGTCGCTTTGCTGAGTCAAGCTGACGGCGACGCCGCCGCCGCTGGTTATGACCGTGCCGCCGCTGCCGAAACCCGCGTCGAGGCTTCCGTTGGGATGAAAGCGCGCGAGAGCGAGACTTTGTTGGCCGCTGGCGATGGCGGTGCCGGCCAACACGAGCTGCCCGTCTAGCTGCTGGATCAATGCATACGCGTGACTGTTGCTCGTGCCGACTGGTGTGAGAACGATGCCTCCGGAGCCGAAGGTCGGGTCCAGCGAGCCGTCCGGCCGGTACCGCACCAGCGCAAACTGCGTCATCGCGCCGACTGTCGCCGTTCCTCCCGCGACGAGATACCCACTGCTCTGCTGAACGACGCCCGCCGCTTCTTCGTCGCCGTTCGCGATGTCGGTGATGACCTTGCCCCCGACGCCGAAGGTCGCGTCGAGCGAGCCGTCGGGATGGTACCGCGCCAGGGCGAGGTCGACGTCGGCGTCGGCCTCGCTACGCGTCGTGCCGGCCGCTACCAGCTTGCCGTCACTCTGGAGGACCACTGCCTCGGCGGTATCATCGCTGCCGCTCGCGGCGGTTGTCACTTTGCCGGCACTGCCAAAGGTGGAATCAAGCCCGCCCGCGCTGTCGTACCTCACCAGCGCGAACGCCTGGCTGAACTGGCCGGTGGAAGCCACGCCGCCCAGCACGAGCGCGCCGTCGGGTTGCTGAATCAACGCATGGGCTTCGTCGTTCGGAGCGACTACGTCGGTCGTCGCGATGCCTGCCGCGCCGAAGCTGACATCCAGGGTTCCGTCGGGGTTGTAGCGCACCGCGGCGAAGTCGTGCACTTCGTTGGCGCCACCGCCAAAGGAGGCATACCCCGCCGCGACCAGCCGGCCGTCAGGCTGTTGCAAGACGTCATAGGCCGCGGACGAGTCGGCCAGCGAGGTGATGGCAATACCGCCGATGCCAAATCCGGCGTCCATGCTGCCATCGGCCTCGAATCGCAACACGGCGAAGTCGGTACGGCTCGAGGTCGCCGTGTGACCCACGGCCACAAACTTGCCATCGCTTTGCTGCACGAGGGCGGCGGCTTCAGACCAGGTGCCGGCGCCGATCGCGGTGGTCGCGACTCCGCCGTTGCCAAAGCTGGCGTCCAGCAGCCCGACGGTCGTGTAGCGTGCAAGGAGGATGCTGCTTGCCGAGAGCTCATCCCTCACCCCTGCGACCACCAATTTGCCATCGCTCTGTATGACGAGCGCATGGCCGTGGTCGGCGCCGCCCAGGTCGAACACACTGCGGCCACCGATGCCGAAGGTGGGGTCGAGCGATCCGTCGCTTTGGAAGCGCGCCAGCAAGATGTCCAAGCCGTCGTCCGACATACTGTACCCGGCGACGACGACCTTCCCGTCGAGTTGGAGCGCGATCGCCGCGATGTAGTCGTAACCGGTGAACGACATTCTCACTCGTCCCGCGCTGCCGAACGTGTGGTCGAGCGATCCGTCTGTGTTGTAGCGCGCCAGGGCGATATCGACGCCGTAGTACTCGTTCTCCGCTCGTCCGGCGGCGACGAGCTTGCCATCGCTCTGTTGCACCAGTCCGTAAACCCCCGCATCGTAGCCGGACGAGAAATCCTCGGCACCGAAGACGGTCAACACTCGACCGTTGTCGCCGAAGGACGGGTCGAGGGAGCCGTCGGCGTCGTAGCGCGCGAGAGCGAAGCACGGGTCGCTGTTCCATCCCCTGCCTGCGATGACGAGCTTGCCGTCAGGCTGTCGCAGCAGGGCGCGTCCCGCGGAGAGGTAGCCGCTCCAACCGAAGTTGGTCGTCACCGCTCCGGCGGTGCCGAAACTGCTGTCCAGGTCGCCGGGTAGCGCTCCGGCTGTCGTGGCGGGGCAGATCAGTGCGACGTTCAGCGCCGCGCCCAATATGAGGTAGCGCGCGCGGGCTCTTGCGGCGCTCGTACGTCCGATTCTCCCTCTCCATCCCATCGCGACCCTCCTCCGACCCCGGATCAGTCCGCCAAGCGCCGGGCGTGGCTGCGCACGATAGCGTTTTCACGCTCAGATTAAAGAGGCGACTTGATACGAAGGACACGAAACGGTCGAGAATCAACCGGGCTACTCGCTCCGTCCAGCTGATCGAGTGCTCGAACGACCAACGCGCGCGAGTGCAACTCTATAGAACTCGTGGCCGCGCATCGTGCGAGCCGCGGCGTGGAAGTAGCGCTCGCGATACTCCGCCGCACCGATATCCATTTCGAGGCACAGGCCGCGCGTGGCGAGGAACTCCGACAGTTCGCTCGGGTCGATGCCGAACGTCAGGCGCTCGCCGAACTTGGCCAGCGAGGCGAAGAGCTGCCGCGTGCCGACGAACGCCTCTGGTCTCGTCAGGATGTCGCGGTGCAGGTAGGTGAAGAGCAGCAGGCTGCCGGGCGCCGCGCGCGCACACCAGCGCAGGGTGGTGTCGACGGCGGCTTCCGTCAGGTAGCCGGTGACGCCCTCCCAGAGAAAGAAGGTTCGCGCCGACTCGCGGTAGCCGGCGGTGGCCATGCCGGCCTCCAGGTCGCGCTGGTGGAAGTCGGTGGCGACGAAGCGCACGTGCCGCGGCAGCGCGGAGAGCGCGCGTTCCAGCGCCCGCCGCTTGGCCGCCTGCGTATCCGGATGGTCGACTTCGAAGACGGCGATGGCGCGCAAGCCGGGCAGGCGATAGGGCCGCGTGTCGAACCCGGCGCCGAGCACGACGAACTGTTCCATGCCTTCGAGCGAGCGCGCGATCACGTCGTCGATCAGTCTCGTCCGCGCGACGACGGAGGAGCGCGCCCCCGGCCAGCGCTGGTCGATGAACCGCGTGATCAACTCGCGCATGCCGAAAGCGGCTGCCAGTCGCACTGCCAACGCCAGCGGCCAGGCCAGGAACGCTCGCGCCAGCGCATCATCGAAGAGTCGCTCGCTCTGGGGACGCGACGACTCGAGCGCCCGGAAGAGCGCGTTGTATTCCGCCGTTCGACTCGCGTGGCCTGCGCGCATTGATGGCGATCGACTCAGTCGTCCCTGAGGAATTCTCGAGACGGGAGCGCCCGCCGTCGCGGGCGCTCCGTTGCGCTGTTACTTCGGTAGTTGGTCCGGCAGGTCGGCGTTGACGACGTCGCCGGTGAGCGATTCGAGGAAGGCGACCAGGTCGAGCTTGTCGCGCTGCGTGAGGTTGAGCGGCACGATTTCCGGCGCCAGCTGCGGGTTCTTGATCCCGCCCTTGTTGTAGAACTCGATCGTGTCGAGCAGCGTGGCCTCGCTGCCGTCGTGCATGTAGGGCGCAGTGAGCGCGATGTTGCGCAGCGTCGGCGTCTTGAAGGCGCCGCGGTCGGCGTCCTTCTTGGTGATCTCGTAGCGGCCCAGATCCGGCTTCGCCTTGTCCATGCCGACGCCGATGTTGCGGTAATTCTCGTCGGTGAAATTGAAGCTGGCGTGACACGCCGAGCACTTCGCCTTGCCGTTGAACAGCGCCAGGCCGCGCACGGCCGCGGCGCTCAGCGCGTCCTTGTCGCCGGCTTGATAGCGGTCGTAGGGGCTGTTGCCGGTCACCACCGTCCGTTCGTAGGCGGAGATCGCCTGCGCGATGCGCCTCATGTCGATCTTGGTGTCCCCGAAGGCCGCCGCGAAGAGCGGGGTGTATCCCTTCACTGCCGTGACGTTCTTCACCACCTCGTCGTGCGACGGCATGGACATCTCCACCGGGTTGGTGAGCGGGCCATGCGCCTGCTCCTCGAGGTCCGCGGCGCGCCCGTCCCAGAACTGGTCGGCGGAGAAGAGGCGGTTGAGCACGGTCGGGCTGTTGCGTCCGCCCACTGCGCGGCCCACCCCCGAGGAGGTGCGGAAGGGATCGGCAAAGCCGTGATACGGGTTGTGACAGCTGGCGCACGAGATCGTCCCGTCCTTGGACAGGCGCGGATCGAAGTAGAGCAGTTTGCCGAGCTTGATCTTGTCCTCGCTCATCGGATTGTCGTCCGGGATATTGGCGGCGTCCGCCTGGAGCCCCAACGGCAGGATCATCTTCCAGCTCCCCGACCTGATCTCCTGCGGCTTGCCGACAACCTCACCCTGTCCGGACGCTGCCAGGGGAACGCCCAGTCCCAGCAGCACCGCCGCACTCATCCACACTCTCGCTCGCATCAGTCGCATTCTGCATTCCTCCTGAATGAACGTGCGCGCGTACATTAGCGACGAATTCGGCTCTGACAAGACGCCGCCTGCGGTCGGGACGAGCACGCATCAGGAGCGCTGATCGTGGCGGGTGCCGCGGCTTATTGGGCGACTCCACTCCATGCAATCCAATGCCGGTCGCTCACGACTTCCACGGCGAAGCCCGCGAGTCCGGCGGCGCGAAGCTGCTGCCGCACTTCCTCGACGCGATACGCGGCGCACAGGGAGTGCAGGAAGTCGCGGCGCAGAATGTCGGGCTCGCCGCCCGCATAGACGTCGACGAGACGCTGCGCTTCGTCGGGGTTTGAGGGGCGCAGCAGGTCCATGACGAAGACCGGCGCGCCTGGCCGTCGCCACCTGCGCACGCAGTGCCACAGGTCCGCCGGCTCGCGCAGGTGGTGCAGCAGGCTGTTGGAGAACACCAGGTCGTACGCGCCGCGCGGCGCCGGGGCCTGCGGGAGGTAGCCGTGCACGAGAGAGACGCGCGCCTCGAGGCCGGCCGCAGCGATGGCGGCGCGGCCGAGGCGCAACATCGGCTCGGAGCCGTCGATGCCGTCGATCTGCCAGGCGGGCAGGGCGCGGGCGACGCGCGCCGTCACGTCGCCAGGGCCGCAGCCGAGATCGAGCGCCACGCCGCCCGCCGGCAAGGGCGCGAGACGCTCGCATAGCAGCGCGACGAAACGGTCGTGCGGAGCGGCGAAGTCCGCCGCGGCGTAGGCGCGCGCCTGCGCCTCGTCGTCCATCAGGTCGGGCTCTGGGACGCGCTCCATGGGCTGAACCGTCAGGTGCGTTTGCGCACCTTCCACACTTCCTCGCAGGGCCACTGGCGAGACCAGTCGAGCGTGACGAACGGGTAGCGGGTGGTCGCGGTCGCGGGCGGGCGCACCTCGACGAGGTCGTCGATCTCGAAGCCCGCGCGGCGCAGCAGCCGGATCCAGTCGCCGTGCGTAAGATGGAACTCGACACCATCCTGCGTTGGCCACTCGACGCGGTGCAGGCCGAAGGCCGGGCGCAGCAAGCGGTCGGTGGCGGCGATGTCGTCCTCGGGCGGCATGCACAGGGTCATCAGCAGGGAGTTGGTGAGAAAGTGCAGTCGTCCGCCCGGGCGCAGCAAGCGCGCCGCCTCGGGTACCCAGCGATGCGGATTGGCCCACAGGCAGGCGCCGTACTCCGAGATGGCGAAGTCGAAACTGGCGTCGGGGCAGGGGATCTGCTCCGCGTTGCCGTGCAGGAGTGGAAAGTCGAGCCCGTGCTGCACTTGCAGGCGCCGCGCCGTGGCGAGCTGCAGCGCCGAGTTGTCGATCGCTACGACGCGCGCGGCGCGCCGGGCCAGCCACGACGAGACGTAGGCGGTGCCGCAGCCGAGCTCGATGACATCGAGGCCGGCGAGATCGGCGGGCAGCATCCCCACCTCGGACTCGGCAACATTCCAGATCCCCCACGTCGGTGATTCTTGAGCCCAACCGCGCTCGCCCGCCGCGGCGTACTCCTTGGCCCGCTCATCCCAGAGCGCCCGATTGCGGCGCGCGTGCTCCGGCAGCTCGCTCATGATGTCTCTCTACTGTGCTGCCGCGTCTATCGCCAGAGCGCTTGCCCGACAAAGGCCGGGCAGCACGGGGACGGCACTGGTGTTGCCTGGTGCAGAGCCGGTCGGCAGTGTTATTCGGGGCCATCATGCCGAGGCGGGCACTCGAACGGATTCGCGATGTCGTGCGCTTGCGGAAGTACGACCTCACGAAGCACGCGGTTGACGAGATGGCCGAGGGTGGGCTCGACATCGTGGATGTCGAGGCGGCGATCCTCAGCGGCAAGATCACCAAGATGGAGAAGGGCGATCCCCGCGGCACGTGCTACACGATTCACGGGCTTGCGGCTGATGGGCTGACTCGAGCGGGCTGTGCCGGCCGCTTTACAGAGACGAGTCGATACCTCATCATCACGGCGTACGAGGTCACCGACGAATGACAGAGTTTGGCTACCGATGCGAGCATTGCACGGGCACGGTCCGCGCCAAGCGCGTGAAGCGCGAGGCGTTCAAACACAAAAACCGCTTCGTGATTCTCGAGGACGTCACGGTCGGGGTCTGCGATCGGTGCGGCAACCGCTTTTACACAGCTGACACACTCCACCGAGCCCAAGAGGTTGCGACAGGAGCGGTCGCCCCTGAACGCGTCGACGAGATCCCAGTCGCTCCCGCGCGCTAGACGCACGCGACCTCGCAGGCGGGCACCACCTCGTCGCGAACTGGAACAGAAGCCGACCCCTGCGATCCGCCTCGGCGTCCTTTGACCGCCTTTCCTCAAGCCTTCGTTCGAGAGTCCTCTCCCTTTCCGCGCCGTTCGTCGTGTACTTCAACATGTGCGAAGGTCGGGCGACGTGGACGAGTCGACGCCTTCCGCAGAATCAACCACCGCAACTCGGCTCCCGAAGAGTATCTGGGCGCTCGGGTTCGTCAGCATGTTCATGGACATCTCCTCGGAGATGATTCACAGCCTGCTGCCGGTCTTCCTCAGCACGGTGCTCGGCGCGTCGACGGTGACCCTGGGCATCATCGAAGGCGTCGGTGAAGCGACGGCGTCGATCTCGAAGCTCTTCTCCGGTTGGCTGAGCGATCGACTCAACCGGCGCAAGGCCCTGACGGTTGTGGGATACGGTCTGGGTGCGATGTCGAAGCCGCTCTTCGCGCTGGCGCCTTCGGCCGGGTGGGTGCTGGCCGCGCGCTTCTCCGATCGCATCGGGAAGGGCATTCGCGGCGCGCCACGCGATGCGTTGGTCGGCGAGCTGGCGCCGTCCGCTCTGCGTGGCGCAGCCTACGGCTTGCGCCAGTCTCTCGACACGGTCGGCGCTTTCGCGGGCCCCTTGCTGGCGATGGGACTGATGGCGCTGTCGCACGACGATTTCCGCTTCGTGTTCTGGCTGGCGATCATTCCGGGGATCGCCTCGGTTGCGATTCTGGTCTTCGGGGTCGAAGAACCGGCAACGCGCCGCAGTGTCTCGGCCGCGCGCCCGCCAATCCGTTGGGCGGAGATCCGTGAGTTGGGCGCACTGTTCTGGGGGGTTGTTGCCGTTGGGGCTGTGCTGACGACCGCGCGTTTCAGTGAAGCGTTCTTGATCCTGCGGGTGCAGAGTACGGGAGTGCGGGTGGCGCTGATTCCGGTCGCGCTGGTGGTCATGAACGTGGTCTACGCCGCGTCCGCTTACCCCATGGGCGCGTTGTCCGACCAGCTCGATCGCCGCGTGGTGATCGCCGGTGGCTTCGGTGTCTTGATCGTCTCCGACTGCGTGCTGGCCTTCGCTCCGAATGTGTGGCTTGTTCTGCTCGGCGTCGCCCTGTGGGGCTTGCACATGGGCATGACGCAAGGACTCTTCGCCGCTCTGGTCGCCGACGCGGCGCCGGCGAACCTGCGTGGAACCGCATTCGGTCTGTTCCATTTCATCAGCGGCATCGCGCTGCTGCTCGCAAGCCTGATCGCCGGAATTCTCTGGGAGCTCTACGGGGCGTCCGCTACGTTTCTCGCTGGCGCCTGCTTGACCGCGATCGGTCTCATCGGCGGTGTCGCGATCGTGTCAGCCGCAGGGTCTCGCGGGCGAAGCTAGCCCGAGGCGGTCGCGGGAACGCGCTGGCATCGCCCGATGCGAACGAGTAAACGACGCGCCATGCTGAGTCCCTACCGCGTGATCGACCTGACCGATGGGCGCGCCGAGCTCGGGCCGCTCATCCTGGCGGGCCTGGGAGCCGACGTGATCAAGGTCGAGCCGCCGGGCGGGAGCCCGTCGCGGGGCGAGGCGCCGCTCGATGCCGATTTGCCCGACGGTCTGCAGAGTCTGCGCTTTCACGCTTTCAACCGCGGCAAGCGCAGCGTCGTGCTCGATCTCGAGCGCGCGGACGGACGCGATGCCTTCCGCCGCCTGGTTGCGAGCGCGGACTTCCTGTTCGAGAACGCCGGCCCCGGCGCGATGGCGGCGCGCGGGCTCGGCTTCGAGGCGCTGCGCGAGGCAAGCCCGCGCATCGTCTACGTCGCGATGACGCCGTTCGGCCAGGACGGGCCGTACGCCCACCACCTGGCCACCGATCTGACGCTGGCGGCCATGGGCGGCATGATGGCGCTCATCGGCGACGCCGACCGGCGCCCGGTGCGCATCACGGTGCCGCAGACGTGGTACCACGCGGCGGCGGAGAGCGCCGTGGCGGCGCTGGTCGCGCACGCACGGCAACTGCAGTCCGGCGCGGCTGAGTTCGTCGACGTGTCGGTGCAGGCGGCCGTCTTCTGGACCGGCCTCAACGCGATGATCGCGCACGCCATCCAGGGCAAGAACATCGAGCGCAACGGCACGCTGCTCCAATTGAGCACGCTGACGACGCCGCTGGTCTATCCCTGTGCCGACGGCGAGATCGTCCTCATTGCGACCACGCCGACGCTCAACCGCGTCATTCCCTGGATGCTGGCGGATGGAACGGTCACCGAGGAATGGGTGGCGGCCGAGGACTGGCGCACCTACGAGGTGCGCATGCTGACCGGGGCCGACCTGGCCCTTCCGCTCGAGGCCGTGCGAGAGCGCATCCGCGCCTTCTGCATCAAGTACCGCAAGGCGGAGCTCTTCGAACGCGGCATCGCTGGCGGCGCCACGTTGGCCCCCGTCAACACTGTCGCCGACGTCCTTGCGCTCGACCACCTCGAGCGGCGCGACTACTGGCAGCGCTACGAGTTGCCCGGCGGGCGTGTGCTGCGCGCCCCAGGACCATTCGTTCGCTTGTCGAGCACACCCGTGGCGTTCTCTCGTCCCGCCCCGGCACCGGGCGAGCACAGCAGCGAGGTGCTCGAATCGCTCGGCGCAGCGATGGAACCGCCGACCGCGCACTCGCCACGCGTGGGGCTGCCGTTCGCCGGCGTCAAGATCGCGGACTTCTCGTGGATCGGCGTCGGCCCGATCACGGCCAAGTACCTGGCCGACCACGGTGCCACGACGGTGCATGTCGAAACGGAAAGCCCGGTCGATCGACTGCGCGTCGTGGGCCCGTTCAAGGACAACATCCCGGGCCCGAACCGCTGCCAGTTCTTCGGCTCGTTCAATACGTCGAAGCTCTCGCTGGCGATCAACTTGAAGCGCCCCGAGGGTCTCGAGGTCGCCAAGCGACTGATCGCCTGGGCCGACATCTGTCTCGATTCGTTCACGGCCGGCACCATGGAACAGTTCGGCCTCGGCTACGACGTCGTGCGCGAGATCAACCCCGGCCTCATCATGGCGAGCACATGCTTGATGGGGCAGACTGGCCCGGCCGCCGCCCTCGCGGGGTACGGCTATCACGCCGCGGCGATCTCGGGCTTCTACGAGGTCACCGGGTGGGACGACCGCCCGCCGGGCGGGCCGTTCAATGCCTACACCGACACCATCGCGCCGCGCTTTCTCGCCGCGAC
Source organism: uncultured Binatia bacterium (SeqCode) (assembly GCA_964455095.1). Taxonomy (GTDB): domain Bacteria; phylum Desulfobacterota; class Binatia; order HRBIN30; family CADEER01; genus CAYVUV01. The sequence goes on along the minus strand of CAYVUV010000295.1, from coordinate 5,344 downwards.
ATTGATGGCGGCGCTCGACCACCGCCGCCGCACCGGCGATGGCCAACGCATCGACCAGGCGCAGATGGAGTCGTCGCTCTACTACCTCGCGCCCGAGCTGCTCGATCAGCAGGTGAGCGGACGCTCGCCGCGCCGCAACGGCAACTGCGATGCGCAGGCCGCGCCGCACGACGTCTATCCGTGCGCCGGCGACGACCAGTGGTGTGCGATCGCGGTGGAGACCGATGCGCAGTGGCGCGCGCTGCGCCAGGTGCTCGGCGAGCCGGAGTGGGCAGTGTCGCCGGAGCTCGATAGCGTCGCCGGCCGTCGCGCCCGGCGCGACTTCATCGACGACAAGCTCGCCGAGCTCACGGTGCGTCACACACCGCGCGAGCTCATGCAGCGCCTGCAGGCGGCCGGTGTCCCCGCCGGGATGGTGCAGCGCTCCAGCGATCACCTCGCCGATCCGCAGCTGCTTCACCGGCGTTTCTTCCGCCCGCTCGAGCACGCGGAGATGGGCGAGGTGCCTTACGAAGGGCATCAGTTCCGCATCGCGGGCTACGACAACGGCCCGCTCGCGCCGGCACCCTGCCTCGGCGAGCATTCGATTCAGGTCCTGCAGGAGATTCTCGGCTACGGCGACGACGACCTCGCCCGCATCGCGGCCAGCGGCGCGCTGGGATAGCCCACTCTCATGTTCACTGTGGTACGCGCTCGCCGTCACACACCCACGCTACGATCACCGGCGCGCGTTGTACTGATCTCTCGAAAAGGAATAGCGCCGACTGAATCGTTCCGGGAGCTTTGGTAGAAAGTTCCATTGCGCGAGCTGCTCCTCGGCGAAACCTGCTTTGTGAAAGGCGGTTCGCCAGAATGTCCGGCGACGGTCGGAATCGACGTAATCCTCTAGCCCCTCGAGACCCTCCGTTGCTGTCACTATGGTGAGCCGTGCAAAATCGAGCTTTACGTTGGGTTCGTACCGCGCCAGTGCCGCCAAGGCTTCGGCATAGCCCTTCTTAGACAGCGACATCATTCCGCACGGTGAGGTCCCACAGGTGAGGTCGTTGCACTCCTCAATCATGTCGGACAGATAGACGATCTCGAAGTTGGCGTGTGGTGTGAGCGTTCTTGCCGCAGCGAAGTTATCTTGGGCCGTCTTGAAGGTTCGAAGAATGCAGCTGACCGGCTCGTTGCGTACGTTCTCCGCCATGTAGTGGGCTCTCCTCGCGCGGATGGCGTCGCCGAGCTTGCTCGCGTCGTTCGCACGCTGCCTCGCGAATCGCTCGCGTTCGGAGCGGTTCTGAGCCGGATGCTCTGGTGTCAGGAAGCTCGCCAGCATCGCGACGTTGCTCGACTTGCCGACCGGAAGGGCGATGAATTGGGTGTTCTGAGGCAAGGAGTACACGATGCTCTGTGCGGCATCTACAAGCGGCGCGATTGCGTCGTCCGCAACGCTGGACGTCAGGTCAATGAATAGGATCACGAAGGTTGGGGCCGGGTCCGCGATCGGCTTTGCGAGAGTTGAGTGCGCGGCCATCAGAATCGCGCTCGCAAGGACCATGAATGTGCTTCTCATTGAAACGCCTCTGACGACTTACTGACTGTCCCGGACGGGTGTCGGTCGGGGGTGTTGAGACATTTCGCGACGCCGTGGGAGGCGGCGTAAGTCCGAAGGCGGGCTGCGATTTGCACGATGTCGGTCGAGCCGAGCATCGTGTCCATCCATCCGCGCTCATAGCCGTGGTTGTAAGAGCCGCGAAGCAAATCGGCCGCGACGCGTGGGAAGGCGTCGCCCCCCACGAAGCTCAGCATAGCTTGCCAATCGGTGGCGCTTTCGCGGAGTGCTTCTACTCGCCCCGACGCTTCCTCTAATTCGTGCCTGGCAAGCCTAGCCGACCGTGCGGCCCGTCGCAGCGCCCATAGATTGTGCAGCTGGTTCAGACCAAGGGACAGGCAGATCCCGCCGATTACTGGGAACAGAAGAGTGATGGAGATGAAGGTGAAGCAAGTGACCAGGGTGCGGAAGGTCTCGCTACTGAACGGCCAAACTCCGTTGACCGGAAGGCCGGCGAGGGAATCCTCGAAGGCATCTAAGGACTCGATGGTCGTGTAACGGAAGAGGCCTAGAGCGACAATGGTCAAGATCGTGAGCCAGAGAACCGGATGGAAGAACCACGCGAAGAGCGGCCGCGCCGGCTTGGTCGTGTGCGCCTGTGTGCCGCCCTCTACCAGCTCCTCAACGGGTGGAATCGAGGTGGTCGCGTAACGATCGTAGAAGATCTTGATGTAGATGCTGCAAAGCGCGAGACCGGCGGCGAGGATGAAGACTTCCCAGTTCTCCTGAAAAACTGGCCATGGGTGATAGAAGAAATTGGCAATAGTGAGGTCCGGTGAGCGCGCCAAATCGAGGTCGAAGCCCTCTTGTGTCAGTTTGAGGGCCAGCGGAATGTCGGCCGCGATCAGGAAGGTTGCGACCATGAGATAGCTCAGTGCCAGAAGCTTTGACAGGCCGCGGGGGTTTGCCGAGAAGTGGTGTTCGAGGCGGGCTGAGTAGAGATCGCGCGCCTCGAATGCTTCCCGCGTGGCCTGCAGGATGCGTTCTCGAGTTTGGCGAACCAGTTCGAACCGAGCGTTCTTCGCCAGGTAGACGGAGAGAACCTCCTGGCGCAGTAAATCGGCAGCGGCCAGGGCGACTTGTTCGAATCTCGCTCGCAGTTGCCCCCGACGCGCATCTTCGTAGCCGGTCTCCCAGTATCGTTCGGCGTGATGATGCACGATATCGTGCAGCAGCGCATCCTGGTGCGACGCCTTCTGGACGAGGCCCTCGACTAGCGGGTCCAGAAAGCCCGCGCGTTTGCCGCTCTGTGTGCCGCCGCTGTCACGGCCTAGCAAGCCGGAAATCCAGCCGCGAAGGCGGCGAAGCCGCGCGGCGGCGGCCGCAAACACTTGTTGGCGGCCCTCCCGATCTGCATTCATGCGGTACCTCCCTGCCATGTTGCTTCCGTGGAGTCATTGTCGATTCGATCTGTCGAATGCACGTCGATACGTCGGTGCCAAAGGCCTAGGTTGAAGCCGTCACGCAGGGCGTTTTCGCGTCTGAGGAACTCCACGCGGAGCTCCTTCAGCCTGACCTGGGTCGACGTGGCCACTGCTTGGCGATCTCTGCGGATCCGACGCAGCTCGTTACGCGCAACCTCCTCGAGCGACGGTCCTTGAGCAACGGGTGTTTCTGTTGCCCGAACGCTGCGAAGCGAATCCCGTTCGCGGAGTGCCGCACGAAGGTCGAGCTCCAAGTCGTCGATACGTCTGCGGATATCCGGCAGGAACGTTTGCTCAATCATCGCCAGATTGCCGGCGGACATTGGCGCCGCCATAACGAGGTTGAGAGAACGAGTATCCATCAATTCGACGAGGCGCGCCTGCCTGGCGGCCCATGCGTTGCGGAAGACGCGATTGTCGATCGGAGAGGTGTCTAGATTCTTCGGTCGCAGGCACTCGTCGAGCTCGGCTCCCAACCGCCGGATGCGCTCATCATACCAATCGACCTCGGTGAATACGCCTCGCGCCCACACTCCGTAGCCCAAAGTTGGCATGGTCAGGAGGAGTGACGACAGAAACCAAGCTAGGGAGGTTGTCGGGTGCGCGGCGGTGGCCGATTCAGGCGACTGGAGCTGCCAAACCAACAAGGTCGAGGCAACTACAACGGTCGCACCGAAGGCGATCAAGAGTTCCCAGTGCTGCCTCCATCCCGACGAAATCCTGTCGGACGCGCGAAAGCGGGGTTCAACGGCGGCGACGATGTAAAGGACAAACAGAGCGGTGGCGAGGAGTCCTAAGACGGAGCCGACAAATTGTCCTGACAGAGAACGGAGCAGACGGTCGAGGTCATTCTCCCGCGGGCCGAGGAAGGAAAGCAGCAGGAAGACGACGCCGACCACGAAAATGAGTGGCGCGAACCGTAGCCAAGCGGAAAGAGCTACCGGAGCCGCAGGCTCTCGAAGCACAAGGGCTTCGTCCCCGAGCGCGAACACAATTTTGGGCTGACCGCGTGCTATCCACCACTGGACGGCGGAGAAGACACCCCAGACCATGAGGAGCAGGAGCAGCCACCCCCCCACGTACGCCGCCAGGAGTAGCCAGGCTGGTTCGGCGTTCGTGAATCGAGCGTCGAGCGCGCTGAGGATGCGCGCGACGACGAAAGAGAAGTAGTCGTCGCTGTCGAACTTTCCATTTGCCGCGAACACCGAGAAGAACCAACCCGTCGCGAGAAGAGAGACAGTTCCGATCGAGGTGAGAAAGCCTACCGCGGTGCGTGTGAGGCCTGAGCGCTCAAGGCGATTGAGCATTTCGTTTACTGCGCCTCTCGTTTCCTCGGCGGATTTCAAGACGAGATTCAGCCGTTGCGCGCGTTCCTCGAGCGCCAACCGGCTGTCCTCAAAAGCCTGCTTCCCGATCGCCTGACGTGCTCGGCTCAGCTCCAGAGCGCCATCGATCACCTGCTTGCCTTCGGCCACAGCGTCATTTAGGCGTTCCTGAATCAGACGCGGAAGCAGTTCGTCGCGACGCTGCACCAGCTCGCGCTGTGTCTCGTCGAGCTCTTTGCGGAGTCGGGTGATGGAGTCGTCGATCTGTTTGGCTGCTTGCTCGCGTTCCGACAGCGACTCCTCGGCCTGCGTTGTTGTCGTCTCTTTTTGCGCTTCACTCACACGCTCCTGCGCAGCGGTGGCCTCGGCCTCGAGCTCCATGAGTTGTTCGGCCGCCTCGCTGCGGATCATGCCGAGTGCTTCGTCGCGCTCGGTGGACAGATTCTCTAGAAGGCGCAGGAAGCTTTGGGGTGGTTGATTGGTGGTATCGATGGCGCAAAAGAAGCCTTGCCGGTAGTGAACGAGTTCTGAGCCGGAGTACGGAGCAGACGGCGTGGTGGGGGGTGACTCTCCCTGATGTGAAATGTGGTCGTTCTTAGGGAATCCGTCGGATGACGCGAAGGAGCCGTCCGTTCCCGAGGGAGTTGGCCCGCCGTTGGTCGACTTGGTTGATTCCATGCTTTGCAACTCCCGTCGTATTGCTGAACGCGATGGCCTTCTGCAGAGGTGGTGCGCCAACCCCGTCCATCGCACAAACTGGGTGAAATTCCCCCACGTCTCCTTCCTCTACAGAGAAGGGAACATGCGAGTCTATTGGGGGAAACCCTTGCGCAACGCTAGGAGATACCAATATGTGACCCTTGGAGTTGCCCCGGTTTCGTGGACACTTGATCCCTTTCGAGGGAAGAGGAGTTCACGATGGCAAATTCCAAGAAGACGTACCCTCGGCGGACCTATCCTGAAGACTTCAAACGTCGGCTGGTTGAGTTGGTGCGCGCGGG
>CAYVUV010000294.1:0-2022 GCA_964455095.1 uncultured Binatia bacterium (SeqCode) | reverse complement strand
CATCCGTCGTGGAGGTGTGAGATCACCGCCTGCAGCGCGTCGGAGTACTCCGCGTTCTGCCCGAGCTGCTTGAGGCCCTGCACGAGGGTCACGGTCTGCGCGAACATCGCCGCGGTGATGGCCCAGAAGTAGCGTGCCTGCGCCGTCACGTACTGGTCAGCCACGGGCAGCTGCTGGATGATGCGCTCGGCCGCGTCGGTCTCGCGCGCGATCGCGCCGGCGACGGGGCTCTTGAATGGGAGGTTCGCGCTGAGCATCCGGCGCGCCTCGTCCCACATCGACGCGGCGCCGAAGCCCTGCAGCGGCGCGCGACCTGCCGCGGCCTGCACCAGCTGCGCGCGCTGCAGCTGCTGCCCCTGGGGCTGCCCGAAGACGACGTGCCCACGCCGGTGCAGCTCGTTGTGGAGCTCGGCGAGCTCGGCCGCGGTCAGCACCTGCAGCAGCCGCTGCGCGAGCGCCGCGATCTTGTCGACGCCGGCGGGCGCGGCGAGCAGGTCCGCCGGCGGCGCCTGCACCACGACCACCGGCGACTCATAGCCGCCGCGCCAGCCGCCGCCCCGCCAGCCGCCGCCCCGGTGGTGGCGCGGCCGCGGCCGCGGTGGAGGCGGGGCGCCGAAGGCGCCGAGCGGCGTCATCGCGGTAATGCTCGAGGCCAGGCCGCGCAGGATCGACGTGTAGAGCGGCGGGCCGCCAGAGGTCGCGATCACGGTGGTGCCGTCGGCCAGCACCGCGGGCGCCAGGCCGTCGACGCCGTCCTTGCCCTTGGGCGTGTCGGAGCGCGGGAAGCACGGCGTCACGACCACGTGCGAGATCGGCCACAGCTTGCGGACGTTGGGGCCGTACTGGTCCGAGGGCCGCGTGGTCGACCCGGTGCGCCCGAGCTCGTTGCGCGCCTCGGTCGCCGTGGTCCAGAGCTGGAAGCCGCGCGGGTCAAAGCACCACTCGCCGCCGGTGATGCCGAGGTGCACGTGGTCGGCGCCGCTGCCCACGCCGCTGTGCCCGAGCGCGGCCAGGAGCTGCCCGGCCTCGACCACCTGCCCCTTGCGCACGAAAGCAAAGCTGATGTGATGGTAGTGCGAGACCAGCGGCACGTCGCCGACCTTGGGCAGGTCGACGCCCAGCGGCGCGTGTTCGACGTCCACCCACATCCCCCACCCGAAAGGCGCCTTGAGCCTGTAGCTCGCTGCCCGCGCCATGCGCCCTTCTGGGGGGGAGACCTCGAGCTTGCGACCATCCTCGAGCTGCACCCACACGCCCCGGACCACGCCGCGCATGAGGGCGAGCACTGGCTCGCCCAGGACGCCGCCGAAGTCAGCGCCCTGGTGCAGGTGCTGCTTGCGCTCCGCGCCCGGCCCGCTGCCCGCGCGGACACGCCGGGGCCCCACGTCGCTGGTGAGGTGGTTGACGGCCATCTGGCGCAGCGCCACGCGCATCGTAGGGCCCTCTAGCTCGCCGCCAGCAGCCCGAGGCCGATGGCGGCCGCCAGCAGCAGCCCACCCCCGCCCCCGTCGCCCGCGGGGGCCTGGGAGCCGCCAGGCGCGGCTGCAGGCGTCGCCGCCACGGCCGCCGTGACGGGCAGCTTCTCGCCCGGGCCCGGGGCGAGCTCGGGCGGCAGCGACGCCGGCGCCGGCGGCCGCTCGAAGGCCTGCGCCGGGCCGCTGGCCACGGGCGCCGGCGTCGGCGGGCTCGCCGGCATGGCGGCGGCGGGCAGCGCCTGCGCGGCCGCCACGGCGGCGTGCTGGGCGATGGTCTGCAGGGCGGCGCCGGGTGCGGCGGCGCCGGGCACCGCGGCCGCGGCCGCGGTCGCCGCGGCCTGGCCGATGTCGGCCCAGAGCTCGGCCGCCGGCGGCGGCACGGCCGCGAGGCCGTCCTCGGTGAAGCGCGAGGTCGACTGACCCACCGCCCGCGCGATCTGCGCCGCCGACGACATGACCCGATCGACGTAGCCGTTCCCGACAGCAGCGACGAAGCCCTGCTGACAGGCGGGATCGACGCTCGCCGAGGTCACCTTGACGATCGACG
>CAYVUV010000293.1:0-4413 GCA_964455095.1 uncultured Binatia bacterium (SeqCode) | reverse complement strand
TGATCTGCAGCTACGTCGGTTCGCCGTCGATGCCGAGCGAGCTCAGCGAGCAGGTGAAGGCCGGCGCGATCGAGCTCGAGATGGTGCCGCAGGGCACGCTGGTCGAGCGCGTGCGCGCCGGCGGCGCCGGCCTGGCCGGGTTCTTCACGCCCACCGGCGTCGGCACCGCCATCGCCAAGGGCAAGGTCGAGCAGGTCTTCGACGGCAAGCGCTATCTGTTCGAGCGCGCCCTCACGGCCGACTTCGCGCTGCTGCAGGCGTACCAGGCCGATGCGGCCGGCAATCTCACCTACCGCCGCGGCATGCGCAACTTCGGCCCCGCCTTCGCCACGGCGGCGAAGACGACCATTGCCGAGGTGAAGGAGATCGTCGCGCTCGGCGCCATCGATCCCGAGTCGATCGTCACGCCAGGCATCTTCGTCGACCGCGTCGTGCAGACCACGACCCACCTCGACGTCGGCGTGCTGCGCCAGATTCTCCAATTGGTTGGCCGCAGCAACGACATGGACGGCCGCCCGGTCAGCGACGGCGGGCCGGTGGGCTTGCCGCCCGATCTGATGGCGATGAAGGCGGCCGCGCTGCTGCGCGAGGGCGAGTACGTCAACCTCGGCATCGGCCTGCCGACGCTGGTGTCGAACTACGTCGCCGGCCGCGACGTCACGCTGCACTCCGAGAACGGCATCCTCGGCTACGGTGCCTTCCCGCCCGAGGGCGAGGAGGACATCGACCTTTACAACGCCAGCGGCCAGCTGGTGACGCCGCGACCGGAGACCTCGTACTTCGACTCGACGACGTCCTTCGCCATGGCCCGCAACGGCCGCGTCTCGACGGTCGTCCTCGGCGCCTTTCAGGTGGCGCAGAACGGCGACCTGGCGAATTGGAGCACGCCCAACGGCAGCGGCGGTATCGGCGGCGCGATGGATCTCGCCGCCGGCGGCGCGCGTCTGATCGCGATCTGCTACCACCGCGAGCGCCACGGCGGCTCGAAGCTGGTCGAGCAGCTGACCTATCCGCCGACTGCCCTCGGCTGCGTGCGGTCGGTGGTGACCGACCTCGCGTGGATCGATATCGACGCCGGCGGTTTCCTGCTGCGCGAAATCGCGCCGGGACTGACGGTCGATGATGTGAAGGCCGCGACCGCGGCGCCGTTGCGGGTGGCGGACGACGTGAGGGAGATGCAGTTCGAGTAGCTTTAAAGGTCGCAGCGACTTTGAATCACCCCCACCTCAATCCTCCCCCGTCGAGGGGGAGGAGGCCGGAGGGAATCCTCCCGCGTAGCGGGCGAATCCGAAAGCCTTCCCCCCTTGCGGGGGAAGGTTGGATGGGGGGTATTGAGATACCCGCGAAGCGCACCGCTTTTACGGCTTCGCGTTCGGCGACTTCGTATAGTCCGCCGCCGGCCAGCGGTTCTCTGGCGCTGGCAGCGGTGTCTCCTTGCCCGTGATGCGTTCGATGGCGATGGCGTAGACCGTGACCTGATCGAGCCGCGGGTAGAAGCTCTTCGCGCGCCCGACGTCGCCGGGGGCGTACTTGGCCATGAACGCGTCGAAGAACGCCGCCTTCTGCTCGCGGTCGTCGATGATCCGGATGGTGCCGAACGCGACCACACTGCGGTAGGCGACCGATGTGTCGCATTCGAACCGACCGTAGGGGAACACTGCCCCGGCCTCGTCGAGCTCGAAGCAGACTTTCGCCCCGTGGTCGACGTTGGCGCGCAGGTGGCCGCGCCCGGCGCTGTTGTGGACCCACACTTCGCCGTTCATCCACACGTACAGCAACGGGCAGACGTACGGCCAACCGTCGGCCCCGACTGTCGCCAGCCGGCCGCAGTACGCGCCGGCGATCATCTCGCGCGCGCTCGCCTCCGGCATGAGCTTGTCCGCGCGGCGGACCTGCGGCGGGCTACTCATCGCGCTGGCTCGACGAGGTCATGCGGGAGAGCATTTGTGGCCTTCGGCGCAATTGGATCCCCCTCACCTTAGTCCTCTCCCATCCGGGAGAGGAAATAAGACTAAGACTACAGCCAGGCGTAGGCGCGCAGCAGGACATCGTAGCCTCCGGTCTCGATGAGGTCGCCGTGCGCGAGGACGATGCGGTCGGCGTGCCACGCGAGCATACGGTCGACCTGCTGGCGCGCCGCGGCGCGGTCGCGGATCAGCACGCGCTCGAACAGCGTCGCGCCCGGTTTTGTATTGCCCATCAGGCGGGCGACGATGCGCGTGAAGCGCGATGGATGATGGGCGAGGTTGAAGATGGCGTCCGCGGTGATGAGCGTCCCGCTCTGCCGGTGGAAGAAGACCACCTCGTTCTCGAGCGAACGGGCGCCGAAGAAAACCTGCTCGATCTCGCCGCGCCACTCCGGTTCCGGCGCGTCGCCGAGCACACGGGTCCAGGGAAACTGGCTGCGCTTTTTCTCCAGCCCCGGACACGGGTAGATGGGCGCCTGCGGGTAGGCCTGCGCCCACTCGCCGACAGACAGGTGATGGAAGAGGCTGGGCGCCACGATCGCCTTCACCGGCCCGAGCGCGTCGATCGCCTCGCGCGTCCCGCCCGCGAGCGGGATGGGCGAGTGCACGAACAACCCGCCGTCGGCCAGCCGCACGACGGTCATCCGCGTCCCCGTCTCCACTCCGGCGAAGCGAAGTTGGCGTGGCTTCACCCACAGGTTCTCGGCGATCGGTTGCAGCATTGGCCTCCCGCGCGCAGCTACACGAATTGCGTGTCTCATAGTCGAGAAGCGCGTTTCGATTCCAGCGCTGCGACAGGTCCGCGCCTCGCCGATCGTGTGAGCGAAGAGTCCTTCGAGAGGCCGCCCAAAGCTGCGGCTCCTCAGGACGAGTGGAGGGGAGATCAGTTTCATAAAAAAGACCCCTACCGCTCACCCTGAGGAGGACCCGCCTTTCGGGGCCGTCTCGAAGGGTTCTTGGACTGAGTCACTACACACCCATGCGTTCGAGCAGGGAAAGCGCCCGCCGGTGCGCCTCCTCGAATGGATCGGCGTGGCGGCCGCGCGAGGGTTGGGCGCGGACGCCGGGGATGAGGAAGAAGAAGCTCTGCACGAGCAGGAAACCCCACAGCGCCAGCGCCGTCGCGGCGAGCGACGGGCCGGCGAGAAAACGCGCGAACAGCAGGCCGCCGCCGAGCAGCGCGACTTCGCTGACGACGGCGCGCGCCGCGGCGGCGCGGTAGAGGACGCCGCTGCGCGCGATGCCGAGCACGACGGCGAGGCCGATGGCCAGCTCCGCCGTCGTGCGCACCGCGACGGCGAGCGCGGTCGTCGCGGCGACGACGGCGATCGCCGCGCCGATCCGCCGCGCCAGCGGGCCGCCGGAGAGACCGGCGACGTACAGCGCCGCGGTGCCGATCAGAAAGACGGCGCGGGCATTGCCGACGCCGATGAGCGGGCCGAGGGCGACCACCCAGGCAAACCACGCGGTCGCGGCCAGCGCCGCGAACACCGCACTGCGCGCGAACGTGTGGCAGCGCATCACGACCTCCCTTCCGCGGCCTGCCGCCGCCGCATGAGCTCGAGCTCGACTTCCTCGTCCGCGACGACCGCCTCGCACGCCCACGGCGGCGCGGCATCTTCATCGCCGCCGTGGGCCAGTTCCACGCGCACGCGTGTGCGCAACGCCTCGAACTGGCTCTCTTGCGCCGCCAGGCGCTCGGCGAGCGCCTGTGCCTCCGCGCCGCGCTGCGCCAGTTGGGCGCGCAGCGCGGTCTCGTCCTGCCGCAACGGCAGGAGCCGCCGGATGGCGAACCGCGCCAGGTCGTCGCGGCCACCGGCCAGGGCCAGCCCGATGTCTTCGTCGAGGCCGCGGATGGTGTCCGCCTGCCGCGCCAGCGCTTCGCGCAGGCGCTTCTCCTCGTCGCGCACGGCCTCCAGGCGGGCGCGTTTGCAGTTGAGCTCGATCTCGGCCTCGCGGACATATTGCTTGAGCAGCAGCGAGCGCTCTTCGAGCGATTCGAGGACGCCGTGCGCGTCCGCCTTGAGCAGCGTAGTCATGCGTTCCAACAGTTTCATTCGCCATCTCCTCTCGTGGATCCCGTCTCACTTCTTGCTGCCGACGCGGCGCGACTCGACCGCGCTGAAGCTGCTCGACTTGCTGAGCTCGTTCTGCCGCGCCGCCTGGCCGGCGCCTTCGAAAGCGGCCGACACGTCGGCTTCGAGCTTGTCGGCGCTGCCGAGCTGCGCGGCGACCGGGGCCGATTGGATTCGGGCATTCATCGCCCCAGTCTGGTCCTTGAAGTCGCGCACGCGTTGCAGCGCTTCGTCGCGCCGCCCCTCTTTGACCTTGCGCGCGACTTCTTCCTGCATCTTGTTGTAGGCGTCGACGACCACCGAACGGCTCCACGCATCGGTATCGACGCCGGAGTAGAACTGCTCCTCGCCCGCGACGCAGGCGACGCGCG
>CAYVUV010000292.1:0-1704 GCA_964455095.1 uncultured Binatia bacterium (SeqCode) | reverse complement strand
GGGAGGCGAGGCGCCGGCCCGTATCCATTTGGCACAGGGCATCCAAGGGGCAAGCATGCCGCTTCGCAAGACATTCGCCGCGATTGCGGTTGCGACGCTGCTCATCGGCGGTTGCTCCTATTCCGACGACACGCTGTGGCCGTCCCTGACGGGCGGCGACCCCGCCGGTACCCCGACTCCGCCGCCTGCCACCGCCGGCAACACCGGCACCATGTCGGGCGCGTCCGCCGCGGGCACGATCACCACATCCGCCGCGCCGCCGCTCGGCACCACGGTCTACCAGGCCGTGCCGATCTCTTCAGCGGAGCCGACCGGCACCTTTGTCGGCCAGAAGGTCATCGAGCTGCGCAACCAGTTGGTCGTGCTGCAGCAGACGATCGCCACCCACAACGCCCAGGTCCAGCAGCTGCGCCAGGAAACCGGCACGGCGTCCGACCGCTATCACTCGCTGGTCGCCGCGATCACCGCGCGCCTGCAGGTGGGCACCACGCCGGGCAACCCGATCCTGACCAACCAGTTGAACCAGGCGCAGACCGAGCTGGACCGCATGAGCGTCCAGGTCGGCCGCATGAACGCCGAGTCCAACGCGGTGGCCAGCGACTCTTCGATGGCCGCCTACATTCTTGAATCCGCCCGCGCGGCCTACGGCCTGTCGGGTGCGGTCGACGAAGACCATCGCCAGTTGGCCGTCCTCGAGGACGAGGTCAACAAGACCGTCGTCTCGATCGACCGGCTGCTGAACGAGCTGTCCAGCGACGTCGCGCGGCAGACCACCTATATCTCGCGCGAACGCGCAAACATGACGACGCTGTCCATCGCCGTGAAGAACGGCGAGATGTACGGCCAGAGCCTGAGCAACCGCGCCTTCACAACCGTGCCCGTGACCGCCATGCAGCAGCAGGGCGCCGGCGGGGCGCGCCGTCCGCTGGTCGTGATCCGCTTCGACAATCCGAACGTGGAATACGAACAGGCGCTTTACACCGCGCTCAAGGGCGCGCTCGACCGCAAGCCCGACGCCGTGTTCGACCTGGTCGCCATCGCGCCGACCAAGGGCGGCACCGGCCAGAACGCGGTCAAGTCGACCACGACCAAACGCCACGCGGACCAGGTGCTGCGCTCCATGTCGAACATGGGCCTGCCCGGCAACCGCGTGACGACGTCGCAGACCTCGAGCGATACGCTCGACGCGACCGAGATCCAGATTTACGTCCGCTGAGGCCAAGCGGCGGAACGGTATCGAAAGCCCCGGGACGAACCCCGGGGCTTTTCGTTTCGGCAAACCAGTCCTGCGCGCCGCTTCTTTCGCGTCCGCGCGGCGGTCTGCTATCAAGGGCCATCGAGAGGATCATTCGTGGCCGAAGAGGGACGCTTCTCCAAGGACTACCCCGTGTCCTGGGACCAGTTTCACCGGGATTCGAAGGCGTTGGCTTGGCGCCTTCTGGAGCGCGGGCCGTGGAAAGGCATCGTCGCCATCACGCGCGGCGGCCTGGTCCCCGCCGCCATCGTCGCGCGCGAGCTCAACGTGCGCCTGATCGAGACGGTCAGCATCGCGAGCTACGACCATCAGACCTAAAGCAGCGTGCGGATCCTGTCGACGCCCGACGACGCGGGCGACGGCACGGGCTGGCTGATCGTCGACGATCTGGTCGTCACGGGCGCCACCGCCAAGGCCGTGCGCGCGCTGCTGCCCAAGGCGCACATGGC
>CAYVUV010000291.1:0-71634 GCA_964455095.1 uncultured Binatia bacterium (SeqCode) | reverse complement strand
CCCGCCTTCGACGCCGCGTAGTGGGCCGCGTATGCCTGCCCGCGCATCGCGGCGGTCGAGGCGACGTTGACGATTGCCGGCTTCGGCTGCTGCAACAAATGCGTGATCGACGCCTTGGTGGTGTTGAACACGCCGGTCAAGTTGACGCCGATCACACGCTCCCACTCGCGCTCGTCGATCTCCTCGAAGCGCGCCGAGCGCCCGACGCCGGCGACGTTGATCAACAGGCCGAGGCCGCCGAAGGTCTCGACCGCGTACTCGACCGAGGCCTCGACCGATTCGAGCGACATCACGTCGCACACCCCGCCGAGCGCCGTGCCCCCCGCCGCCCGAATGGCGCCGACGGTCTCCCGCACGCCGTCGCCGTCGAGGTCGACGGCGAACACCTTCGCCCCCTCCGCCGCCAGCAGCGCCGCCGTCGCCCGCCCCAACCCCGAGGCGGCGCCGGTGACGTAGGCGACGCGATCCGTGAAACGCCCGTTGCTCATGTCTCCTCCGATCGGCGGACCATAGAGCGCGGCCTGGCGAATCTCAAACGAACGTTTGTCACCGCGCCGGCCCCGGAACCGAACCGGGCCGCGCCATACGGGCATCAGTATCTCTTGAATACTGTTCTCACTGTGGTATGTGTAGTGCACACGTGCCCAGATCAATACGCAAGAAGGCCACCGGCGGCGTGGCGCCGGTGCTGCAACCGGGCCAGATCTTCTGCCCGGTGGGCCGGGCGCTCGACGTCATCGGCGACCGCTGGACCCTGGTGTTGGTGCGCCATCTGCTCGGCGGGCCGTGCGGCTTCCAGGAGTTGCGCGTGCGCAGCGGCATCGCGCCGCGCGTGCTGTCGAGCCGCCTGCGCGACTTGATCGCCCGCGGCTTCGTCGAGACCGAGACCAACCCCCGCGCGCCCTACCACCTGACGGCGCGCGGCCGGTCGCTCGAACCGATCATCGCCGCCATCGCGCGCTGGTACCTGCACTGCGGCCTGGACGACCTGCAGGTCGATCCCAACCGCTTCAGCGCCACCTCGGCGCTGTCGGTGCTCGAGGCGCTGCCGTTCCTGCTGCGCGAGGATCGCGCCGCCGGCGTCAACCTCACCTTCGAGATCCGGCTCACCGGCCTGGGCGGCGGCGTCTGGACGGTGCGCATCGCCGATGGTGCCTGCACGGTGCGGGCGGGCTTCGCCGAGCGCGCCGACGTCCGCTACACCGCCGAAGCGCGCGTCTGGTGCGCCGTGGCGCTGGGCATTACCGACGCCGCGACGGCGGTGCGCCAGGGCCTGATGAACAAGGACGGCGGCCGCGAGGCCATGGACTACTACTTCCATCAGATCGCCCGTTCGCCACGTCCGCGCACCCGCGCGGCGGCAACCAAGCCGACCAACAAGAAAGCGACGAGGAGTGTGGCATGATCGCATTCGAACCGAGCGAGGATCAGGAGACCGCGCGCGAGGCCATGCGCGCTTTCGCCGCCGAGGCCCTGCGGCCGGTGGCGCGGGAGTACGACGAGGCGGCGGCCATTCCCGAGGCCGTGTTGGCACAGGCCTGGGAGCTGGGATTGACGCAGACCCAGCTGCCGGAAGCCTACGGTGGCTACGGCGCGCCGCGCTCGCCGATCACCAACGCCATCGTGCTCGAAGAGCTGGCCTGCGGCGACGCCGCGCTCGCCTTGGCCGCCGCGGCGCCGGCATTGTTCGCCTACGCCGTGGCCGATCAGGGCACCGAGGAGCAGCGCCAGGCCCACCTGCCGGCCTTTTGCGGCCCGCGCTACCACGTCGCGTCGCTGGCCATCACCGAGCCGAGCGCGGTCTTCAATCCGCTCGCGCCGCGCACCGCGGCCGCCCGCAACGGCAAGGGCTACGTGCTGAGCGGCACCAAGTGCTTCGTGCCGATGGGCGACCGCGCCAGCCACTTTCTCGTCGTCGCCGGCCGCGACGGCGGGCTCGAGGCCTTCATCGTGCCGCGCGACGCCGACGGGCTGACCGTCTCCGCGGTCGAGAAGAATCTCGGCCTGCACGCGCTGCCGACGGTGACGTTGCAGCTCGACGGCGTGCGCGTCGCCGACAGCGACCGCCTCGGCGGCGGAGCCGGCGCCGACATCCGCCGGCTGCTGAACCACAGCCGGGTCGCGCTCGGTGCCGTGATGACCGGCCTCTCGCGCGCCGTCCTCGAGTATTGCGTGCCTTATGCCAAGGAACGCGTGGCCTTCGACGAAGTGATCGCGCGCAAGCAGTCGATCGCCTTCCGCCTCGCCGAGATGCACATCGAGATCGAGTCGACTCGCTGGCTGGTCTGGCAGGCAGCCAGCGAGCTCGAGCAGGGCGCCGACGCCACGCGCAGCGCGCACCTGGCGCGCGCGTACGCGGCCGAAAAATCGATGTGGATCGCCGACAATGGCGTCCAGGTACTCGGCGGCCACGGCTTCATCCGCGAGCATCCGGTCGAGATGTGGTACCGCAACGCGCGTACGCTCGGCGTGCTGGAGGGCATGGCGTCCGTCTAGGTCGCCAGCTCGCAACGGAGAAGGAGGCTGCCCATGATCGATTTCGCCCTGTCTGCCAACGACCGCAAGGTACTCGACGCCGTGCGCGCCGAATCGCTCGTCGCGCGCCGCTACGCCCGCCACTACGACGAAAACGAGCACGAGTTCCCGCCCGACGAGCTGCCCGAGGCGAAGACCCACCCCAACTTCATGACCCTGATGGGTGACCGCACCGCCGCAGACAGCGGCATGGCCGTGCTGATGACGCTGATCGCCATGGGCCAGACCTGGGGCGACTACTCGGTGCGCATGCGCCGCCGCGATCGCGGCCTCGGCAACTCCGCGCTGCAGGCGGCCGGGACCGATGCCCAGAAGGCGAAGTGGGGCAACCTGACGCTGGCGATGGCGATCACCGAGCCGGGGTGCGGGTCGGACCCCTCCCTCGTGCGCACTACCGCCGTGCTCGACGGCGACCACTGGGTGTTGAACGGCGAGAAGATCTTCGTCACCACCGGCTGCCGCGCCGACGGCGTGGTGGTGTGGGCAACGATCGACCGCGCCGCCGGCCGCGCCGGCATCAAGTCGTTCCTGGTCGAAAAAGGCACCCCCGGTTTCATCGTCGCGCACAAGGAAAAGAAGCTCGGCATCCGCGCCGACGACACGGCGGCCTACGTCTTTCAGGACTGCCGCATCCCGCGCGAGAACCTGCTCGGCAGCGACGAGACCATCCCGACCGGTGGGTCGGGTGGCTTCCGCGGCGTCATGAAGACCTTCAACATGACGCGGCCGATGGTCGCCGCCATCGGCCTCGGTATGGCCGAGGCGGCACTCGACTTCACGCGCGACGCGCTGCGCGAAGGCGGCGTCGAGATCGCGTACGGCGACGGCCTCGCCGGTCAGTCGGCCGCGGCCGACAAGTTCCGCCGCCTCGAAGCCGTGTTTCAAGCCGCCAAGCTCGCCACCCTGCGCGCCTCGTGGCTGGCCGACCACGGCAAGCCCAACAACATGGAGGCGTCGGTCGCCAAGGCCAAGGCCGGCTCCGCCGTGCGCGAGATCACGCAGGGCTGCATCGAGATCCTCGGCCCCATGGCGGTGTCGCGCGAGCACCTGTTGGAGAAATGGTTCCGCGATGTCCGCATCACCGACATCTACGAAGGCACCGGCGAGATCCAGCGCCTGATCATCGCGCGCACCTTGCTCGGCTACACGCGCAACGAGTTGAAGTAGCCGCCACCGCGGAGGCGCGCCCGACGCGCCTCCGCGGTGCACGCTCAAGGCGGCGTGCCGGGACGCAGCGCGACTTCGTAGGCCACCGTCTGGCCGCCGGTGACGCGCCCGCTGCGCGGCTTGAAGAAGCCCAGCCAGGCGATCCAGTACTTGTCGGCGTAGGCTTGCCCCATCTGGTCGACCAGCGCGGCATCGTCGACGCGCTGCGCCTCGCCGAGCAGGAACGGACCGTCCTTCTTCCCCACCCAGATGTACAGCGGGCTCCCGGCCGCGATCCGCCGCGCTTTCCAGCTCCCGGGCGAAGTGGTGAAGAACAGCTTGCCACCGCCCTGGTAGAAGAACCAGATCGGCTTCACCGAGCTCTGCGTGCCGTCGCGGCGCCGCGTCGCCACGTAGATGAGATCCGACGACTTCAGCGCCGACTCCGTCGCCGCCGGCAGCTCCGCGGCGCGCGCAGGCGCCGCCCAGAGCAACAGCACCAACAGCAGCGCGCCAATCGGCACACACCTCCCGCACAGCGCGCTCAGTCGGCGCGCGAGCTTCTGTTCCCCCTGCCAGGTCATGTCGGCCTCCCTGCGGCGGAGTCTGACGCCGCGCTGATGCGCATCCCTGCCGCTCAATAGCCGAACGCCTACCCACCCGTCGAGACGACGCGGACCCGGCGGCTTGGCTGCACCGCGCGAAGCTGATACCCGAAAACAACACGCGGCGGGCGCTCCCCGCGTTTCATCACCCACGCTCACGAGGAGGACACCATGAAACTGTATTACGCTCCGCGGACACGCGCCACCCGGCCGCGCTGGCTGCTCGAGGAAGTCGGCGCGCCCTACGAGCTCGTTCGGCTCGACATGTCGAAGGGCGAGCACAAGGCGCCGGCGTACCTGAAGATCCATCCGCACGGCTCGGTGCCGGCGTTGGTCGACGGCGACTTCGTGCTGTTCGAGTCGGCCGCCATCTGCGCCTACCTGGCCGACAAGTTCCCCGAGTGGAACCTCGCCCCGGCCGTCGGCACGCAGGCACGCGGGCACTACTACCAGTGGATGTTCTACTCGATGGCCACGCTGGAACCGCCGCTGCTGGAGGTGTTTCTCAACACCGTGATGCTGCCCGAGCCACAGCGCTCGGCTGCGGCGGTGGAGAACGGCAAGAAGAGATTCGCCGACATCGCGGCGGTGCTGACGCCGGCGCTCGCCGGCAAGCAGTTCATCCTCGGCGAGCAGTTCACCGCCGCCGACGTGATGATCGGCTCGATGCTCGGATGGGGCAAGGCCCTCGGCCTGCTCAACGAGCACGCCGAACTGCAAGCCTACGTCAAGCGCCTCACGCAGCGCCCCGCCTTCCAACGCGCCAACGCCGACTGACGGTTCTGGAGGGGCGCGCGGTCTCGCGCGCGCCCCTCCACCTTACTCGCGCAGCTCGCGCGGCAGCGGGAACGTCACGTGTTCTTCCGCCGTCGACAGGTCGCGCACGGCGCCGAAGCCGAGCGTCTGCAGCCGCTCGATGGCGTTCTGAACGAGCGACTCGGGTGTCGAGGCCCCGGCCGTCAGCCCGAGGGTGCCGACGCCCTCGAGCCAAGACGGCTCGATGTCGTGCGCGTCCTCGATCAGGCGCGCGGTCCGGCCTTCGTTGCGCGCCACCTCGACCAGGCGGTTGGCGTTGCTCGACGTCGGCGAACCGATGACGAGCACCAGATCGCTGCGGCGCGCCAGCTCCTTGACTGCCGTCTGGCGGTTCTGCGTCGCGTAGCAGATGTCGTCCTTCGGCGGCACGCGCACGGCCGGAAAGCGCCGCCGGATGGCGTCGAGGATCTCCCGCGTGTCGTCAACCGACAGCGTCGTCTGCGTCACCACCGCGACACGCTCGGGGTCGCGCAGTACGAGCCGCTCGACGTCCGCGACCGTCTCGACCAGATGCATCTGCTCGGGCGCGTGCCCGAGCGTGCCGATGACCTCGACATGGCCGCGGTGGCCGATCAACAGAATCTCGTAGCCCTCGCGCGCGTAGCGCAACGCTTCGAGGTGCACCTTGGTGACCAGCGGACAGGTGGCGTCGACGACGCGCAGATCGCGCGCCTTCGCTTCTTCGCGCACGGCCGGTGCCACACCGTGGGCGCTGAAGATCAGCAGGCTGCCGGCCGGCACATCGGCGAGGTCTTCGACGAAACGCGCTCCCTGCTTGCGCAGCTTGTCGACCACGTGGCGGTTGTGCACGATCTCGTGCCGCACATACACGGGCGGGCCGTGCCGCTCGAGCACGAGGTCGACGATGTCGATGGCATACGACACGCCGGCGCAGAACCCGCGCGGGCTGGCGACTAGAATCGTCCGCTCTGCCGTCTCGCTCATGGCTGGATCTCCCGACAACCGTGCCACGACCGCACGGCGGGAACAAGCGTTGGACCTCACGCCGCGTCGTGAAAGATGATGCCCAGCGCCACGCGGCCGCCGCGCGTCACCTCGCTGACGCCGTGGCGCATCTGCATGGCGTAGAAGCCGCGGGCGCCGCGCACCGGCCGGTGCCGATTCGTAAACACGAGGCCCTCGCCGCGCTCGACGGTGACCGCGGTCGCCTGTGACTGCGCGCGCGGCCGCTGCTCGAGGAAGATCACCTCGCCGCCTTCGTAGTCTTGACCGCGGCGCGAGAGCGGCACCACGACCTGGAAGGGAAACGCCAGCTCGCCGTAGAGGTCCTGGTGCAAGCAGTTGTAGTCGCCCGGGCCGTAGCGCAGCAGCAGCGGCGTCGGGCGCCGTTGCCCGGCGGCGTGACAGCGGGCGAGGAACCCGTCGAGGTCGGCTGGGTAGTCGTCGGCCCGCCCCAGGCGCGCGCTCCACTCGTTGGCGAGTGGCGACAAGCGCGCGTAGCAGCCACGCCGCAGCGCGCTGACCACGGGTGGCAGTGGGTAGGCAAAGTAGCGGTACTGTCCGCGCCCGAAGCGATGGCGCTCCATGTCGACGGTCGAGCGGAACAACGCCTCGTCGTCGTAGGCGCGCACCAGGCTGCGGCACTCTGCCGGCGCCAGCAAGCGCGGCAGGCGACTCCAGCCGGCGCGTTCGAGGTCGCCGGCCACACGCGCCCAGTCGATGCGCGCCATTCGCGCATCGGCCGGACCTGCCGGCGTGCGTTGCGGGCTCACGTCAGCAGCACCGAACGCAGGGCATGCGGCGGCAGGCGCAGCGCCAGCTCGCCGTCGGCCAGCGCGACCGAGTCGTTGGCAGGCGACTCGTCGAGACGAACGGGCAACGCCGCGGTGATCGGAAAGCCGAGCCGCACGCGGGCATCGAGCGGCGCGTCGGTCGGGTTGAGCAGCCGCAGGACGAGCCCGGGACCCGCCTCCGCCGGCTTGAGTGCCGACAGCAGCACCTCGCGCGGCGCGATCTGCACCAACGCCCGCCCCGGCGGAACCAGGGGCGCGGCGCCCGCCGCGACGGCGCAGAGACCCAGCTCCGCATCGCGCGCCGCGCGCGGATCGCAGCCCACGAGCAGGCTCAGCTGTGCCTCGATGGTCTCCAGACACTGCGCCCCCGGCGTCGGCAGCGCCGGG
The DNA here is from genome assembly GCA_964455095.1 of uncultured Binatia bacterium (SeqCode). Classification (GTDB taxonomy): domain Bacteria; phylum Desulfobacterota; class Binatia; order HRBIN30; family CADEER01; genus CAYVUV01. The sequence continues at coordinate 64,391 of CAYVUV010000291.1, read as the reverse complement.
CCGGCTGGCTGCGGGCGGCTGACCAGATCGAAGCGCGCCAGCCACCCGACCGCGCGCACCAGCGTGATCGCGATCACCCCTTGCGGCGTGACTTCGGCCTCGGGCAGGCCGGGCGCACAGACGGTGAGATCGTTGGCGCTGACAAAGCCCTGGTGCGGGAAGGTCGGCGTGGCGGGATGCACCCAATCGCGCCCGTCGGGCACTGCCGTCGCGCGCTGCGCCACGTCCAAGGTCGTGGCGGCGCGGCAGGTGGCGGCCGGTCTCCCGCTCGGGAACAGCAGGCGTAGTCGGTGATCGCGGGCGCGATTGTGCACGCGCATGTTGAGATCGAGCCGCGCGCTGCCGGGCACCAGGCGCGCGGTCGTCTCGACCAGAACCGGCACGGTCTCCTCGCTTCGTCGCTGGCGGTCCGGCGCCAGCTCGGCCGCCACCGCAAAGGTGCGCGCGATCTCCAACTCCTGGATGCCGCTGGCGTGCACACGGCGGCGCACGCGCAACTCGACCAGAGCCGGTGCGGCACCGACCACCGGATCGAAGTCGTACGTGTCGCCGCGGTCGCCGATGTCCTCCACCGCGCAGAGGCCGGCGAACGTCTGCTCGCCAACGCGCAGCTCGAGCGTGCCGTCCGCCGCCGCGCGCACGGTCCAGTCGCCGGCGGCGATCTCGCGCCCGTCGTCCTCCTGATCGGGGTGGGCTTCGGACGGCTGCAAGCGCACGCGGCGCCAGCCGAAGGCCGGAACGTCTGCGGCGATGAACTCGACGCTGTGCGGCGGAAACTCGGGCAGCAGCCGCACGCGCCGGGTGCTCGGGTCGGCGAGCAGCCGCGCCGGTTTGCCGTCAACCGTGTAGCCCTGCGCGCTCAAGCTGGCGCGCAGCAGCGGGTGGATACTCATCTCGCCGCCGCGCATTTCGATCCAGCTGCTCGGATCGAGCGCCAGGCGCACGAGGTCGGTGCGCGCGTGCGGCGACGGATTGAACACCGCCACCTCGAGCACCTCGTCGCGCGGCGTGCGCCGCTCGGGCCCGAGCCCGGCCAGGCGCTCGAGCACGCGCGCGGTCGTCTCGCGCGCCAGCTCCTCGGCGGTGTCGTAGCGCGGCATCATCTGCTCGTGGACGCGGTCTTGCGAGCAGCCGCAGATCGAATCGTGCGCCTGATTCGGCAGCAGCGCGCGCCAGGCGGCCTGCAGCGCCGGGCGTTCGTCGGCCAGACCGAAGACCCGGCCCAGGGCGCTCCACGGCTCCGCCCAGCCTTCGAGCGCGGTCTCGGCGCAGCGGTTGCGCAGCTTGAGCGGCAGGCGCGCCGACCACACGCCGGGCAGCAGGTTCGCCGTCCGCCCGCCGAGCAGCTCACCGCGGTAGCGCGGCGCCTCGGTCGATAGCTCCTCGGCAAAGTCCTCGAGCAGTGCCCGCTTCACCGTCCAACCGGTCTGCTCCTCCAGCACCGCCACCACCGCGGCCGTGTGCGCATCGGGCATGGCGTGGTCGATGCCGTTCATCAGCAGCACGCAGCCGTTGCGCGTCCGCGCCGCCAGCCGCCGCGCCATCTGCTCCAATCCACGCGCGGCGACGACCGGGTCGGGCGGCAAGCCGGCGGCGTTGAAGTAACCTTCCGTCAAGTGGTGCACCAGCACGGCGCTGCCGTCGGGCGCCTCCCAGAGATACTCCGCCGGCAGGCTGTCGATCTCGGCGCCGTTGCCGCGCCAGTAGACAAACGGCTGCAGCTCGAAGCCGGCGAAGAGCTGCGGGAACTGGGCGGGATGCCCGAAGGAGTCCGGCGTATACGCCACGGTAGAGACCGGGCCGATGGCGCCGCCCGCACGCCGACCCTCGATCAAGTTGCGCACGTGCGCTTCGCCCGACGGCAGCAGCGAGTCGGGCTGCACGTACCACGGCCCGATCGCCACGCGGCCCGAGCGGCACACTTCCTCGAGCTCAGCGCGGCGCTCCGGCCGCACCTCGAGGTAATCCTCCAGCGCGATCGTCTGCCCGTCGAGGAGAAAGTGGAAGCCGGCATCCGCAGCGCAAAGATCGAGCACGCGGTCGACCGTATCGACCAGACGAGCGCGGAAGGATTGAAAGGTGCGGTACCACTCCCGGTCCCAGTGCGTATGGGAGACCAGAAAGCACTTCATGGCACCATTGTCGGAGCTGCCGCGACGGCGCGCAAGCCGGACGCAACATCTTGCGCGAGTCGGTTCGGGGGAACGAGGGGCGCCACGGGTGGGCGCCCCTCGCCGCCGATCACTGCTGGGTCAGTGGGACGGATGCCTGCGGAATGAAGTAGCCGAACATGTTGCACATGTCGTCGTCGGCCAGCACGCCGAAGACCAACGGCATCGGCTCGCCCTCGGCGAACACGCGCCCATCGCGGAAGTGGCATTGGCGATCGGCGTCGCGCCAGCCGCAGGCGTTGCATCCCTCGTGGCACTTCTTGGGCGGATAGTTCGGATCGCCGAGCCGGCCGTTTTCGAAGGTACACGTCCAGCGCAACCGCTCGTTCTTGCCGACCGAGAGGTACGGCGCCGGGTACTGGGTCACCGGGGCGTTGTCCCACTCCGTCGTGCGGTAGATCTGCGTCTCTTTGCCCGCTTCGTCGACGAAGTCGATGGTGAACTCGGTGGCGCGCTTGTGCATGTGGCCAAAAAGCTGGAACACCGCCGCGTCGATGAAGTCGGGCGACAGGATACCGCGCGGGCGCCAGTCCCGCGTCACCGTCTGCGTCTGGTACGGCTCGACCGCGAAGCCGGCGTTGATGGCGAAGATGCCGTCGAGGATGACTTTGAACTCGTTCAGCTCCTGGAAGTACAGGTTGATCCACGCTTCGCCGTAGATGTCCTGCGCCGGGATGAACGGGTTGGTGTAGTGCAGGTTGGCGATGATGACCGGCGCGACATCGGGATTGGTAAAGTTTACGAGCAGCGGGAGGGCGACGTGCGGAGGATATTCCACCGTGTAGCGGGTACCCGCCACCTGGGTGCCGCCCATCGGAATCTGCTTTCCACCGCTATCGGCCGGGCAATCGCCGGGGTTGATGCAGTTGCCGGCAATGCAAGGGAAGAAGCCTTCGGCGAAATCGTCCGGATGATCGCCAAAATAGTAATAGAGCAGCAGATGGTGACTGCCGTTGTGCATGCGGTATTCCTGGCGCTCGACGAAGCGCGACCCCAGCGTGGCGGGATCGAGCTTGAAGGCGTAGCAGGTCTCCCATTCCTTGCCGGCGGCGACGTCGCGCGGCGGCACGTAGAGCTGGATGCCCTTGCCGGCCTCGGGCGGCGGCAGCGGCGGTTCCGGCTGCCACTGGAAGTTGCCGGTCGGCGGCGGCGTATGCCCGTCGCAATTGGCTGCGTCGCTACCGATTCCGCCGCGGTGACTGCCCGTGCCGGTGCCGGCCTGCGGCGAGCACTCTTCGGCCGTCGTCGGCGCGCCGCGCAGGATCCAATCCTCGATCATGTGGATGGTTTCCTCGGGAAGCTGTCCGGTGCCCTGCGGCATCTGGTCGCCCGGGCCCATGCCGCGCAGCTTGCGAATCAGGTAACTGCGCTCCGGATCGCCCGGCAACACGCGCCACAGGCCCATCTCGTTGGCCTCGGCGTTCTCGGGCGCCTTGTACACGAGGTTGCCCCACGACAGCTCTTCGTCGCTGAGGACCAGGCCGCCGCGGCGCGCCAGGGGCGAGTGGCAAGAGGTGAATCCGCAGCTCTGGCTGAACACCTGCTGAATGTTGGCGAAGGGTTGGACGATCTGGCACCCCTTGAGCGCTGCCCCGACCCCGGTCAGGAGCTCGTCGATGCTCACCTTGCCGTCGGTGTTCAGGTCGGCGTTGGCACAGGTTGCGCTCGGCATCTGCTCCAACGCGACGCTGACGCTCATCACCAGCTCGTCGATCGAGACGCGGCCGCTGCCGTCGCAGTCCGAGGCGCATGAGGCCCAGCTCGATCCCGGCGCGGCGATCACCAGCAATGCCCCGGCGCCGAGGCTCCAGAACGTTCGTCGCAGTACTGACGACATGCGCTTCCCCCTTCTCGTGTCGCGCCAAGCCAGGACCGGCCTGCCGGCCCAGCCTTCCACCCCTTGCGTCGACGATAACCAGCCCGGCCAGTCCGGTCAATCGGAAGCGCCCCAAGTGCCATATGCAGCCCTGAGCGGACGCCAGGGGGTCCGAAACGCGAGTCAATTCGCAACGGGACCGCCACGGCGGGCGACCGTTGGAGCGTCTGGCGGGCGCGTCGAACCGATTTTGCCGGCGCGCGTCTTGACAGCTGCGGACAGGCGGCAATAAGGGGAGGCTCTGGGAAAACGCCCAGCGGAGGGGGAAGTCATGGTGCATGTGCGCAGCGCGGTGGCGGTGATAGTGCTGGTGACGGCTTTGGCGGCGACGGGGTGGGCACAGTTGCCGGCCGGGGGCGAGTTCCAGATCAACGACTACACCCCGGACGACCAGGGCTACCCGACGCTGTGCAGCGACGCGCACGGCAACTTCACCGTGGTCTGGGAATCGGCGCGCGGGCAGGACGGCAGCGACCGCGGTCTGTTCGGCCAGCGCTTCGACAGCGCCGGCGCGGCACTCGGCAGCGAGTTTCAGATCAACACCTTCACACTGGACAACCAGCAATTCCCGACCATCGCCTGCGACACGGCGGGCAACTTCGTCGTCGTATGGGAGAGCAACCTGCAGGACGGCGGTGCCTACGGGGTCTTCGGCCAGCGCTTCGACAGCGCCGGCGCGGCGCAGGGGACGGAATTCCAGATCAACACGATCACCGCAGACGACCAGCTGACCCCCACCGTATGTGCCGCGGCGAGCGGCGGGTTCGTTGTGGCCTGGCAGAGCTACATGCAGGACGGCGACAGCTTTGCCATCGTCAGCCAGCGCTTCGACAGCACCGGCGCGGCCCAGGGCGGCGAGGTGCAGGTCAACACCTACACCAGCAGCACGCAGGCCTTCCCCGCCGTGGCCTGCGGCCCCGGCGGCGCCTTCGTCGTCGTGTGGCACAGCGATACGCAGGACGGTGATAGCTACGGGGTGTTCGGCCAGCGCTTCGACAGCGCCGGCGCGCCGGCCGGCACCGAGTTCCAGCTCAACAGCTACACCGAGTACAGCCAGCAGGTTCCCGCCATCGCCGCCGATCAGGCCGGCAACTTCGTCGTCGTCTGGGAGAGCTACGATTACCAGGACGGCGACAGCTACGGCATCTTCGGCCAGCGCTTCGCCAGCGGCGGTGCGGCGCAGGGGACCGAGTTCCAGATCAACACCTACACCCCGTTCAGTCAGGAAGCCCCGTCGGTCGCCTCCGACGCCGCCGGCAACTTCCTCGTCGTCTGGTCGAGCAGCCACGACGGCGACGGCTACGGCGTCTTCGGCCAGCGCTTTGCCAGCGGCGGCGCGCAGCTCGGAACGGAGTTCCAGGTCAACACGTACACGGTCGGCTACCAGGGGTCGCTGGCTTCCCTGGGACATGTCACCGGCGTCGCCAGCGACCAGCGCGGCGACTTCGTCGTCACCTGGCAGAGCAGCGACATCTTCGGCACTTCGCAGGACGGCGACGGCTTCGGCGTCTTCGGCCAGCGCTTCGAGCTGTGCATCGGCGACGTCAACCACGACAATGTGGTCGGCATCGACGAGCTGATCATCGGCGTCAACAGCGCGCTCGGCACCGGCGGCGAGCTCGATGGGCTGTCGTTCGACGTCAACGGCGACGGTGTGGTGACCATCAACGAGCTGGTCGCCGCGGTTGCGGCCACCCTGAACGGTTGCTGAGGCAGCGGATCGGGCGCGGTTTTCTGCCGCACGCGCCGGCGCAATTGACTTAAGCACGCCGAGATCCCTACAGCTCGAGCAGTACATGCTGCGGTCCGCAGCCGGCGCAACCGCGCCCGCGCGGAGGGGGGAACCATGAATTTGAAGGGCATTCCTGAGCTGCCGTTTCCGTTTTGGGACGTCTCCAACGGCGAGTTCTGTCCGCGCCCCCCGACCGAGCGGCAGCAGACCGCGGCGCACTTGCTGGGGGTGGAAGCCGACCGGCGCGCCAAGCGCCTGGGCATGTCGCGGCGCGATTTTCTGCGCACGGCGGCCGGCACCGCCACGGCGTTCATGGTGCTCAACAAAGTCCACGGGCTCGATCAGATGGGCGACAACGCCGCCTTTGCGGTCACCCGCGAGCAGTGCGACGACCCGGAAGCGGCGCGCGAGCTGTTCAAGAAGGACTACTTCGTCATGGACGTGCAGCTCCACCACGTCGACGAAGTCGCCTTCCCGCAGGCGACCTGGGAGTCGATCCTGTGCTTCCTGCGCTTTCGCGAGCCGCAGCTGACCTGCGCGGAGCGCTTTCAGAACCTCGGCCAGCTCAACTTCATCAAGGAGGTCTTCGTCGACAGCGAGACGGCGATCGGCGTCATCTCCGGGGTGCCGAACAACGTCCCCATGCCGGTCGAGACCATGGCCGCGACGCGCAACCTGGTCAATCAAATGGCCGGCTCGCAACGCGCCCTCTCGCAAGCGATGATCAACCCGCGCGCCCTCCCCGGCTCGCCGATCTCCATCGACAGCATGGAGCACCAGGTGAAGGAGCTCGGCGCCTGTGCGCTCAAGTGCTACACCGGCACTGACACCTGGTTTCTCGACGACGAGGCGGTGTCGTATCCGATGCTCGAGGAGGCGACGCGCCTCGGGCTGCGGCTGATCAACGTGCACAAGGGGCTGCCGCAGATCCTCGGCGCCATGGCGGCACCGTACGTGCGCAGTCGCGATCTGCCCAAGGTGTCGCGCGACTGGCCGCGTCTGAACTTCGTCGCCTACCACTCGGGCTACTTCGGCGAGGGGCTCACCGGCATCGACGAGTTCCTCGGCGTCATCCGCAGTATCCGCGGCCGCCGCAACGTCTTCGCCGAGATCGGCAGCTCGTTTGCGATCACGATCACGCAGGGACCGACCGCCGCGGCGCACCTGGTCGGCTCGCTGCTGCGCGACATCGGCGAGAGCCGCATCATCTGGGGCACCGACTCGATCTGGTGGGGCTCGCCGCAGTGGCAGATCCAGGCCTTCAAGGCGCTCGAGATCCCGGTTTCGATGCAGGAGAAGTACGGCTACCCGCCGCTCACCGAACGCGCCAAGCGCCGCATTCTCGGTTTGAACGCGGCGCGGCTGTACCGGGTGCGGGTCAACGAGACGCGCTGCACCCTGGCCAACGACGGCTTCGCCAGGATGCGCGAGGAGCAAGGCGGCATCGACGGCAACCGCTCGCAGGCGACCTACGGGCCGCGTACGCGGCGCGATTTTCTCAGGATGGTGGAGAGCGAACGCGACTGAGTGGGACCCGCGCCATAGCGCCGCAATAGTTTGCTTGACTTCGATCGCCCTGCCGGCACTATCGAAGATATGCCCGCACTGATCGATCCGATTCCGCCGCCGCGGCGTGGCCTGCTGTGGCTCGAAGGGCGCGCCTTGCTCGAGCTGGCCGCCGTGCTGCCGGCCTTCCCGCTCTTGCGCCGGGCGCCGCGCGGCGATGGGCATGCGGTGCTGGTGCTGCCCGGCTTGATGGCCAGCGACTTCTCGACCCGCACGCTGCGCGCCTTTCTGCGCGATCGCGGCTACCGCGCGCACGGCTGGAAGCTCGGCCGCAATGTCGGTCCGTCACCCGAAATGATCGCCGCCCTGGGCGAGCGCTTCTTCGCGCTGCGCCAGCGGTACGGCCGCCGCGTCAGCCTGATCGGCTGGAGCCTGGGCGGCATCTACGCGCGCGAGCTGGCGCGCCGCTTTCCCGACGACGTGCGCCAGGTCATCACGCTCGCCAGCCCCTTCCGCGACACCGGCGCCACCAACGTGCCGAAGTTCCTGCGCGCCCGGGCGGAGAAGCGTCTGACCCCCGAGGATGCCGCCATTCGCGCGCAACTCGCCGCGCCGCTGTCCGTACCCGCCACGGCCATCTACAGCCAAACCGACGCCATCGCCGCCTGGCGCAGCTGTCTGGAGGAACAGGGGCCACAGAGCGAGAACCTCGAGGTCGAGAGCAGCCACATCGGCATCGGCCATCACCCCGTCGTGCTGCTCACCATCGCCGACCGCCTCGCTCAGCCCGAAGGAGCGTGGAAGCCCTTCAAACCGCCCGCCGGCTGGCGGTTCCCGCTCGTCCCGCGCGTCCTGACCGTCTGAGCGCTCACGGACTGGTCGCGCGCACGCGGGCCAGATGCGCCTCGATCGCCGCGATCCAGGCAGACGGGTTCTCGATCTGCGGACTGTGCGCCGCATCGGCGATGGTCACCTGCGTGGCTGCGGAGATCGCGCCGGCCATTTCGACCGCCGGACGCAGGAACGGCAGATCTTGATCGCCGACCATCACCAGCGTCGGGCAGGCGATCTCGGCCAGCCGATCGGTGAGCGGCGCCTGGTCGGCCAGCATGACTCCGAGAGTGGCGAACGCTTGCGGGTCCATCGACGTCAGCCGCCGGCGGTGGCGCGCCCAGTACGCGTCGGCACCCATCTCGACCTCGAGACGCCGCGATGCCGCCGGGCGGGCCGGATCGTCGGCGGCGCGCGCGCGCAACAGATCGGACAGCGTCTCCATGCCCTGGTCGCACGCGATCCGTCCGCCGGCGGCGAGCGGCGCACGCAGAATGCCGTCGGGCGGCCGCGCCGCGGTATCCATGAGCACCAGCGATCCCACCCGTTCCGGATGCAGCAGCGCGAAGCGCAGCGCGATCATACCCCCCATCGAGTGGCCGAGCAGATCGCAACGCGCGATGCCCAGCGCGTCGAGGAAGGCGCGCAGATCGCTCACCAGCTGATCGAAGGTGTAGGTCGCCGCGTCGCCGGTGTTGGTCGACTCACCGTGGCCGCGCTGATCGTAGACGACGGTGCGACCCAGGGCGGCCAGGGCCGGCAGGTGGTCGCGGAAGTCCTCGCGCGTGCCGGTGAAGCCGTGCACGAGCACGAACGGGCGCGCGCCGTCGCCGCCGTCCTCGTATACGATCTCGACGCCATTGAGCGCGATGGTGCGGCGCGCCATGGATGGTTCTGCCATGTCGCCGTGCATGCCCGGAACCGACGGGAAAATCCAGTCGATCGCGAGCCCGATTTGACACGCCGCGCGGCAGGGTGTCTGGGTGGCGCGCAGCGATGGCTATTTTTCTCATCCGACACGGCGAGACGGCGTCCAACGCCGCGCGCATCGTGCAGACGCCCGAGACGCCGCTGAGCGCGCGCGGCATCGCGCAGGCCGAACGGCTGGCGCGCCGGCTGGCCGGGCTCGGCGTCGCGGCAATAGTCTCCAGCGATCTGGCGCGCGCCGTCATGACCGCGGAGTGCCTGCGCGCCACGACCGGCGCCGCCATCGAGCTGCGCGCCGATCTGCAGGAGCGCAACTTCGGCGACCTGCGGGGCATCGCCTATGCCGATATCGACGCCGACATCATGGCGCCGGATTACGCCCCACCCGGCGGCGAGACCTGGGACGCCTTCCACGCCCGCGTCGACGCCGCCTGGCCGCGCATCGGCGCTACGGCTGCGCAGATCGACGGCAACCTCGCCGTCGTCACGCACGGCCTGGTCTGCTACTCCCTGGCCCTGCGCCACCTCCGCCTGCCGCCGGACGCGCACGCGCGCCAGCGCTGGGCCAACGCGTCGCTGACCGTCATCGACGCGCAGTCGCCGTTTGCCGTGCAACTGCTCGACTGCGCCACACACCTCGACGCCGACTGAGGCCGCCGACCCACGCTTCGCTCTTTCAAGGCCAGGCACGCGTGTGGTACGAACGAGCCACCGTGAAGCCTGCGTGCCGACTCATGGGAAGACTGTGGGGACTGGCGTTGGCGGGGATGTTGGTGGTGGGTGGCTGCAGCGATGACGACGGTGCGCACCCGGCCGCGACGACCACGCCGACGGCACCGGCGGCGACGGCGACGGCCACCTCGCCCGCGACCGCCGCGCCGACTTTGACGCCGCCCGCCACGGCGACCGCATCGCCGAGCGCGACCCCGACCCCGAACGCGCTGGCCGGGCAGGTCACCGACTCCGGCGGGCAACCGCTGGCCGGCGCGATGGTCACCGCCTTCGATGACGCGGCGGCGGGCAGCGTCAGCGTCTTTGCCGACGCGCGCGGGTACTACGCGTTCCCAACGCTGCCCGGCGGAACGTACCGCGTGCGCGCCAAGCGCATCGGCTGGGAGGAGGCGACGCGCGATGCCGTCGCCCTGCCGGCCGGCGGGGCGGCGACGGTCGACTTTGCGCTCGCGCCGACCGACGACCTCGCCAGTCAGCTGCCGGCGAGTTATTTCCACGACCTCCTGCAGTGGCCGACGCAGCGTATCAAGGGCGACTTCTCGCGCGCCTGCGCCAACTGCCACCAGATCGGCGACCACCGCTTCCGCACCCGCCGCACCGAGGCCGAGTGGGAGACGATCGTCAACCGCATGATCGCCTACGGCGGCATCCCGTTCTTCGACGAGACCCGTGCCCTGCTGCTGCCGACGCTGGCCAGCACGTTCGGCCCGGACGCGCCGGACCCCCACTTCGCCGTGCCCCCGCCGCCGCGCGGCGAGGCCGTGCGCGCGGTGATCCGCGAGTGGGAGATCGACCCGGTGCAAAAGCCGGGCTGTCACGATCTCGAGCTCGGGCTCGATGGCACCGTCTATACCGTCGGCGGCGTCTGGACGTTCAATCCCGCCACCGGCGTGCGCGGCCACCTGCCCGTGCGCGGCGGAGGCCACTCGATCGAACGCGACGCGCACGGCGACATGTGGATCACCGCGCCGGGTCCGGAGCAGATCATCAAGCTCGACGTCGCCAGCGGCGAATTCACCTACTACGACCAGCCGCGCATCGGCGACGACCTCGGATCGTATCCGCACACGCTGCGCTTCGATGACCAGGGGCGGATCTGGTACACGCTCACGCGCTCCAATCACGTCTGCCGCTTCGACCCGCTGACGGCGCAGTTCACCTACTACCGATTGCCGCCCGCCGATCCCGCCATCAGCGGCGTGCCGATCGCGGTCGCCTACGGCTGCGACGTCGCGCCGGATCAGACGATATGGTGGTCGCAGCTCTTCGGCCACAAGATCGGCCGCATCGACCCGGACATTGGTGCGGTCACGGCCTGGCAGCCGCCGTTCGACGGCCCGCGCCGCCTGGGCGTCGGACCCGACAACGTCGTCTGGGTGCCCGGCTACGGCTCGGCCGAGCTGGGGCGCTTCGATCCGGTGAGCGAGACATGGAAGGTCTACCCTTTGCCGACGCAGCCGGCCGGCGGCGATCTGCCGTACAACATCACCGTCAACCGCCAGACGGGAGATGTGTGGATCACCGGCTCCAACTCCGACACGCTCATCCGCTTTGCGCCCGCCAGCGAGCGCTTCACGGTCTACCAGCTGCCGACACCGGTCGACTTCACGCGTGAGATCGAGTTCGACGACATCGGCAACGTGTGGACCTGCACCTCGGAGCAGCCGGTCGGCCCGAACACGCCCGGCTCGGGCCGCATCATCGAGCTCGAGCTGCGCGAGCGCGTCGGCGGGTGCGGAGACGGATCGCTGCAGCTCGGCGAGGACTGCGACGACGGCAACACGGCGAGCTGCGACGGCTGCTCGGCGACGTGCGGGGCGGAGACCGGGTGCGGCGACGGCGTCGCGTGTGGCGGCGAAGCCTGCGACGACGGCAACCGGACGAGCTGTGACGGCTGCTCCGCCACCTGTGCAGTCGAGAGCGGGGCGCGGTGCGGAGACACGATCATCAACGGCGCGTGCGGCGAGGAGTGCGATCCGCCCGGCGCGGCGTGCTCGACCGAGTGTCGCCGCATCGCCGTCTGCGGCGACCATGTGCAGGACGCCGGCGAGACGTGCGACGACGGCAACACCGCGAGCTGCGATGGCTGCTCGGCCAGCTGTCAGGTCGAGACCGGGTGCGGCGACGGCGCGCGATGCGGCGCCGAGGCGTGCGACGACGGCAACAGCGCCAGCTGCGACGGCTGCTCGCCAACATGCACCATCGAGGTCGGGGCGCTGTGCGGCGACGGAGTCGTCAACACCGGCTGCGGCGAGGAGTGCGATCCGCCCGCCGCCGACTGCTCGCTGACCTGCCGCCGGGAGCTCGCCCCGCTGGGCACACGGCGCCTGAGCTTTGGCGGCTCGTTCTACTCCTCGGCGCTCGGCGCCCAGGTCGCGCTCGGCGAGCTCAGCGGCGTCCTCGACCTGGTCGGCGACGTGCCGAACCCGAGCGGCATCGCGGCGCTGTCGAGCGAGGGGCCGATCACCTACTCCGCCGCCATCCTGGGCGGCAGCGTCGGCTACTTCTGCGTGCGCCTCGCATCCTGCACGGGCTTCGTCGACTGCAACGGCGGAACGGCGGTCGACACGCGTATGGTGCAGGACAGTGCCGGCCCTGGCCTGCAAGGCCTCCCCGCCGAAATTACCACTGGACTTGGCACCGACGGCGGCCCCGGATCGGTGCAGCTCACCTGCGAGCAGACCTTCGTGCAACTGCCGCCGGGCGGCGGCAGCGATTGCCTGGCGGCGACGTATCCCGCGGCGGCGCCGGTGGTGTACACGACCGGCACGGCGGAAGCATTCTACCTGCGCGGCGCGCCCAAAGTGGGCAGCGGCGAGATCGCTGGCCATGGCGAGCCGTTCGACTGTGCCACCTGGGCGATGGAGGACGGACCCGGCCAATTGGCCGCGACCTTCATGGTCGAGGAAGACCCGCGCGCCGGCGACCTCGCCAATTTGAATCTCCTCGACGATTGACCGAGATGGCGCGTTGCGATTCCAACCGAACCTTCGCCATGGCGACCACCATGGCGCCCACCATGCGCCGAACCGCACCGGTGCCTGCGAACGACGGGGACTCGCTTGACGGTGTGCCGGACCGCCGATAGCGTACGAGTGTAAGCATGTCTTCACACCCCGCGCGGCGCCGGCGCCGTCCTCGATTCGGTCGCTTCCTGCGCCGGCTGGTATTCGCCACCGCCGGGCTCGGTCTGACCATCGCCCTGGCAGCGGGCAGTATCGTCTACTGGGAGATCAGCAGCTCGCTGCCATCGATCGACGCGGTGACCGAGTATCGACCGCCAATCACCACGCAAATCTTTTCCGACGACGGCACGGTGATCGGCGAGTTCTTCTCCGAGAAGCGCTACCTGATGCCGCTCGACAAGATTCCCGCGCATGTCCGCAACGCCTTTCTGGCCGCCGAGGACGACGCCTTCTACCGCCACAAGGGCGTCGATCTGGTCAGTATCTCGCGCGCCTTCATCAACAACATCGCCGCCGGCGGCAAGGTGCAAGGCGGCAGCACCATCACCCAACAGGTGGTGAAATCGCTCCTGCTCTCGCCGAAGAAGAGCTACGAGCGCAAGGTCAAGGAGATCCTTCTTTCGGTTCGGCTCGAGCAGCAGCTCACCAAGGACGAGATCCTCAGCCTCTACCTGAATCACATCTACCTCGGCAGCGGCGCGTACGGCGTCGCCGCCGCCGCGCTCGAGTACTTCGGCAAGCCGGTCGGCGAGATCGGCATCGCGGAGGCGGCGCTCCTGGGCGGGTTGCCCCAGGCGCCCAGTCGCTACTCGCCGTTTCGCCACTGGCCGCGCGCCAAGGCCCGCCAGCGCTACGTGCTGGACCGCATGTACGAGGCCGGCTTCATCACGCGCGAGGAGCGCGACGCGGCCGTGCGCCAGCCGCTGGCCCTGGCCACCCGCAAGGGCAGTTTCGTCGCCGCCCCGTACTTCGTCGAGCACGTTCGCCGCATGCTCGAAGAGCGCTACGGGCGCGGGGCGCTGTACGATCTCGGGTTGCGCGTGCGCACCACTGTCAACCTGAACATGCAGCGCGAAGCGGAGGCGGCGCTGCGCGCCGGGCTCGACGAGCTCGCCGGCCGTCACGGTGGCTACCGCAGCGCCTTCCGCGACCTCGAGCCGGCGCAGCGCGAGATCTACCTCGCGCAGCAACGCCTGGCGGCCGGCGAGTCGTTGGAGCGCGGCCAGAGCTACGAAGCCATCGTCACCTCGGTGCGCAAGGAGAGCGCCCGCGTTCAGGTCGGTCGCTTCACCGGCGACCTGGTCGCCGGCCCAGAGCAGGCGGGCGCCCTGCCCCGTCTCGAGCTCAACGACCTGATCAGGGTCCGTCTCGCCGACGGCGGCAGCGACCATCTGGTTTTTCTCTTCGACCCGAGCCCGCCGGTCGAAGGCGCGCTGGTCGCGGTTGATCCGCACACGGGGCACATCAAGGCTATGGCCGGCGGCTACGACTTCGAGCGCAGCCAGTTCAACCGCGCGGTGCAGGCCCTGCGTCAGCCCGGCTCGTCGTTCAAGCCCCTGGTCTACGCCGCGGCGCTCGACCGCAACTTCACCCCCGCCTCGATCATCATGGATTCGCCCGTGTCGTACAGCGACAACGGGAAGGTCTGGAGCCCGAAGAATTTCGAGAACCGTTTCTTCGGCCCCACCTCGCTGCGCGAGGCGCTGACGCACTCGCGCAACGTCGTCACCGTCAAGCTCGCCGACCGCATCGGCGTCGGCTATCTGATCAAGTACCTGCCCGCCTTCGGCTTGCGCGGGCCGTTGCCGCGCAACCTGTCGATCGCGCTCGGCACCATGGAGGTGACGCCGCTCGAGCTGGCCATCGCCTACACGACCTTCGCCGACAATGGGCTGCGCCCGGCGCCGATCTTCATCAGCGAGATCACCGACTCACAGGGCGAGATGATCGAACGCAACGAGCCCAACCTGGTGCAGGCGATTCCCGCCCCGACGGCGTACCTGATCACCAGCATGTTGCAGGACGTCGTGAGTCGCGGCACCGGCAAGCGAGCGCAAGGACTGGAGCAGCCGACGGCCGGCAAAACGGGCACAACCAACGACCTGCACGACGGCTGGTTTGTTGGCTACACGCCGCAGCTGCTCGCCGCCGTCTGGGTGGGATTCGACAACAAGCAACCGTTGGGCAAGGGCGAAACCGGCGGGCGCATCGCCGCGCCGATCTGGAAGGCGTTCATGGAAAAGGCGGTGGCCGGGATGCCGGTCGCCGAGTTCCCGGTTCCGGACGGCCTCAAATGCGTCAACGTCGACCCGACCACGGGCGGCCGCGCCGTCGTCGGCAACGGCGCCCGTTTGGAGTGCTTCCGCGCCGGTACCGAGCCCAACCTCGCCCCGGGACAGGTGCCCCCGGCGGTCCCGAACATTCAGCTCACGGCGGACGCGCAGCCGCCCAAGAAGTCCAATTCGCTCGACTTCCTGCGCAACGACTTCTGAGATCAGAGCTTCCAGAAGTCGGACTGCACGCGCCGCACGGCGTCGAGAATCGGCCGCGCCCGACTCGGCGGGTCGTCGTGCCGAGGGGCATCCGCGGCCGGGTCTTGCAGCACCCGCAGCACTTGTGCCGAGCAGTCGCGGATCGCGTGCAAGTCGTAGCCGCCCTCGAGCACGGCGACGCAACGCCCGCCGGCCGTCCGCGCCGCGACATCGAGTAGCGCGTGCGCCATGGCGGCAAAGCCGGCCTCGGTCACCCCCATGCCGCCGAGCGGATCGTGCATGTGCGGGTCGAAGCCGGCCGAGATGAGGACGAAGTCCGGCTCGTACTGCAGCGCGATCGGCTCGATGACGGAGTGAAACGCGTCGCGGTACTCGGCGTCGCCGAAGCCCCCCGGCAGCGGCACGTTGACCGTGAAGCCCGCGCCGTCGCCGATGCCGACCTCGTCCATGGCACCGGTGCCGGGATAGAACGGAAAGCGATGCGTGGAGACGTACATCACGGCGGGGTCGGACTCGAACAGGTGCTGGGTGCCGTTGCCGTGGTGAACGTCCCAGTCGACGATCAGCACCCGCTTCAAACCGTAGCGTTGGCGCAGGTACGCCGCGCCGATGGCGACGTTGTTGAACAGGCAAAAGCCCATGGCGCGGCTGCGCTCGGCGTGATGCCCGGGCGGGCGCACGAAGGCGAAGCCGTTGTGCAGCCGGCCCGCCATCACTTCGTCGATCAGGGCCAGCAAGCCTCCGGCGGCCAGACAGGCGGTGTCGAACGAGCGCGCCGAGGCGGGCGTATCGGGATCGAAGGCGTAGTGCGCCACCTCGCGCGTGCGGGCGACCTTGGCGAAGTGCGATTCGTCGTGCACCCGCGTGATGTCCTCCGCCGTCGCGGCACGCGGCTCGACGCGCTGCAGGTCGGACTGGGCGAGAACGGAGCGCAGCAACACCCCGATGCGCTCTGGCCGCTCCGGATGCCCGTATCCGGTGTCGTGCTCCGTGAAGCGCTGATCGAGAACGAAACCGGTGGACGCCATGGCCGGTCTCGTACCTAAACCCGCCCCACGCCACATTCAAGGGCAACGCGCGCCGCGCAGGGAAAGTTTGACAGGGTTTTGCCTTTGCTCTAGCGTGAGTGACCGAGGGCGAGAATGTTTGGTATCGGCCTGCCCGAGTTAATGGTCATCCTCGTGGTGGCGCTGTTGGTGTTGGGACCGAAGCGCTTGCCCGACGTCGCGAAAGCCCTCGGCAAGGGCTTGGCGGAGTTTCGCCGTGCGACGTCCGACCTCACCGACGAGCTGCGCAATGCGCAGGTTCTGATGGAAGAGGAGGCGCGGCAGACGAAGCGGGCCGCAGTGAAGAAGCCGGCCCCCAAGCCCGCGGTCACTGAGGCGTCAGCGCCGGAAGGCCACGACGAGCCGTCCGGAACGCCGCCGACGCCGCCGACTTCCGAGGCGTAGAGCGCGCCTGGTTGGTACCGCCGCTGGCGCTCAGCCATTCCCGCGCCCGGCGATAGGCGCCCGCCCCCATCCGCTACCCCTCCGGAGAACCCGTGAGCCAGACGGTCGAAGCCAAGATGCCGCTCACGGCGCACCTGGAAGAGCTGCGCAAGCGACTCATCCGGGCACTGCTGGCGATCGGCGCGGCGTTCATCGCCACCTACAATTTCGCCGACTGGCTCTTCCAGTTCCTGACCGCGCCGTTGATGGCGAACAGCACGAGCGCGGTCCAGCTGATCGGTACGGGCGTCTCCGAGGCGTTTTTCACCAAGCTCAAGGTGGCGCTGATCGCGGCCCTGTTCATCGCCAGCCCGGTGATCTTCTATCAGCTGTGGCAGTTCGTCGCGCCCGGCCTCTACGATCACGAGAAGCGCTACGCGCGACCGTTCGTCTTCTTCGCCACCATCTTCTTCGGCCTCGGCGCGGCCTTTTGTTACGTGGTGGTGTTCCCGGTCGGCTACGCATTCTTCCTCGCCGAGTACCAGACCATCGGTGTATCGCCGGCGATCCGCATCAGCGAGTACCTGTCGTTCAGCGCCCGCATGCTGCTCGCTTTCGGCGTCACGTTCGAGCTGCCGGTGGTGACCTTCTTTCTGGCGCGCCTCGGTCTCGTCACGCATGGCACCATGCTCGCGTATGCCCGTTATGCCGTGCTGTTCATCTTCATTCTCGCCGCGGTGCTCACCCCGGGCCCCGACATCGCCTCGCAAATGCTGATGGCGGGCCCGCTGCTGGTGCTCTACATCGCCAGCATCGGCGTCGCTTATGTCTTTGCCGCGTCCAAACCAGCCGACAATCCCGACGACGCCCCAGTCGACGAGGAGTGAAGCGGTCCCGGGCTGGTTCGTTCTCGGCGTGTTGATCGCGCTGGCCGCGAACGCGCTCGCCAGCTTCACCACCACCGTCACCATCGGTCTGATGCGCGGGGTCAGCGACTTCGCGCTCGCCGTGCGCGCCTACGATCTGACCATCCTCCCCTACTACCGCGCCATCGCCTTTCCCGCCGCCACCGCCGCAATCACCTGGTACTTGTGGCCGATCATCGCCTACTTTCGCTGCGGGACGGATCGGCAAGCGCCGGCCATCGTCGAGCGCCGGGTGATCAGCGCGCCCTTGGTCACCGCCGTGGTCGGCTTCATTCCGTGGCTCGCCGGCGCGCTGCTCTTCCCGATGCTCACCCTGTATCGCTTCGGCCGCTGGTCGGGCGAGCTGGCGTCGCAGCAAGTCCTGTCGACGCTCGTCAACGGCTTTCTCGCCGCGACGACGACGTATCTCCTGCTCGATTGGGTGTTCCGCGCCCGCGTCGTGCCGCGTGTGTTTCCGCGCGGGCGGCTCTCTGAAGTCCCCGGCTCCGCCGCCCTCGGCGTGCGCGCCCGGCTGTTGGTGTTTCTCATCGCCGTCGCATTCACGCCCCTCTTCACCGTGCTCGGACTGGTGCGCGCCGCCGCGGTGCGGGTCGAGTCCGGAATCGAGGCGCAGTCGGTCGTCGCGGCCCTGACCGCCGCGAGTCAGGTGACGTTCGTCGTCTACGTTGCGCTCGGCATCGCGCTGACGCTGTTGGTGGCGGGCACGCTGACCAGGCCCCTGGCTGCGGTCGCCGCGGCGCTGCGCCGCATCCAGACCGGCGATCTCGACGTCGCCGTCCAGGTGACCGCCAGCGACGAGGTCGGCGTGCTGGAGGATGGGGTCAACGCCATGGCGGCCGCGCTGCGCGAGAAGGAGCGCATTCTGCGCACCTTCGGGCATATCGTCGAGCCGGCCGTGCGCGATCACCTGCTCGCCGGCGACCTGCGGCTCGGCGGCGAGCTGCGCCGCGCCTCGGTGCTGTTCTGCGATCTGCGCGGCTTCACCAGCCTTGCCGAACGCATGCCGCCCGGCGAAGTCGTCGCCACCTTGAACGACTTCTTCTCCGCCGTCACCGCCTGGGTGCGCGAGTGCGGCGGCTTCGTGGACAAGTTCATCGGCGACGCCGTGCTGGTCGTCTTCGGCCTGTTCGAGACCGCGACGGCGGCGGAGCGCGCGGCGGCCGCGGCCGCCCTGCGCTGCGCCTTCGGCATGCAAGGGCAGCTCGCCGCGCTAAACGCCCGCCGCACCGACGCCGGCTACCAACCGCTTGCAGTGAGCATCGGCATCCACAGCGGCGAGGTGCTCGCCGGCACCATTGGCGCCAGCGATCGCCATGAGTACACGGTCATCGGCGACACCGTGAACGTCGCCGCGCGGGTGCAGCAGCTCTGCAAGACGGAAGGATGCCGGCTGATGCTGACCGAGTCGACTCGGCAGCTGGCCGAAGCACACGGCTACCCCCTCGCCGAGGCCACTCCCGACACCGTCCAGCTGCGCGGTCGCGACGAACCGATCCGCGTCTTTCGCGTCGTCTGATTGCGCTAACTCGACGCAGCGCTTGCATACTTCCGCATGCAGTAAGACGAGCGGATCGCATATCTGGATTTGCAGTCCGCCGCGTCGAACCGCGCCGAGCCCCCACTGTCAGATCGCCGATCATCTGGCAGGTCGTTTGCTGATATATTGAGTCAATCAGCGGAGGACACCGAGATGGTCCCGATGATGACGTTGGATGTGACGGCTGAACTCTCCCCGATCTTCTGGGGAACGGCGGTCGTCGCAATCGTTTGCGGGCTCGGGATTCTCTTCGAAAGCGTGCGAGACAACCGCTTCCGCGCCTGGTTCGAAACGCGTCTCCGCACGCCGCAGCGCCAGGCGCCGCGGCAACTATTCATTACTCCAGGTGGGATCGATTCGCGTCACCTGGCAATCAGGACCCCCTCCTCTGCCGCCCCGGCGCGGTCCTGAGCGACGTAGATCCCACAGTACGCCCCGCCCTCAGCCCCCTCTCCCGGCCCCCTCCGGGAGAGAGGGCGGGGTCGTTTCCTCGTCAGTCTCTACTCAGGATTTTCGTCCCAGAGCAGGCGCAACAACCAGTCCTCACCGGCATCGGCGGGTGCGGCAATGCGCTCGAGCGGAACTTGTTCGCCGAGCGAGGTGACGATCGCCTCGACGTCATCGAGGAAGTCACTGCTGGCCAGCACAACAATGATCGCCGCGCGTCGGTCGAGTGTGCGGATGATGGCGACGCCCTCGTACGACTCGAACAGGAACTTGACCAGCGCGATGTCGGTCGGGTCGAGGCGCAGGAACACCGGGACCAGCTGCGCGCTCATGGCGCAGTCCGTTGCGGCGCCGGAATGTCGATGGGACGGACACGCCAGCGGTCGATGAGGTTGAACACCAACAGCTTCTGGTACTCGATGATGACGCGGCGCGTATCGACGCGGCTGTGCCACCACGCGTCCGGCCGATAGCCGTCCTCGCGCGCCGGCCGCGCGATGATACGTACCGAATCGCCGGCCAGGTGCCGATAGATCGCCGCCGCGCGCCGGGTGTGCATCTTGGAGGTCACCAGCAGAATCGACCGGTACCCGTGCTGGCCGGCATAATGCAGCGCGACCTCCGCTTCGCCGAACGTGCTGCCGGCCGGACGATCGACAATCTCGATCGCCGCCGCCGGCACACCGAGCTGCAGCGCAATGTCGCGGTTCGTTTCATAGCCCGACAAGACACGCACGCCGCGCGCGCGCAGCCGAGCCCAGGCTTGGCTCTCGGGCTCGCGGCACAGGATGATGCGCGGCGCGAAGCCGTCGTTGAACAGCGCCACCGCCTCCAGAATCCGATCCGGCAGCGATCCGGCCAGCACGACGATGGCGTCGGCCGCCGCCGGCGGCTCCTCGAGGACGAGGAAACGGCCGGCGCGTTCCAGCAGCGGCGCGCGCACCGCATAGGCGATCGCGACCAGCGCGCCAACCGCCACCAGCCACGCCCACAGTCGCCCGCGCGCCGGCGCCCTCACGCCGCCCCGCCGAGCGCCTGTTCGATGACCGCGACGATCGCCTGCGCCGATTGAGCCGGCGTCTTGACCTCGGTGTTCCACTTGATGCCAGAGGCGGTCCAGGCGCTGGTGGCCGCCTGGACATGGCGGCGGTCGAAGCGCGAGCCGAAGTCGGTGCCGGAGGTCGAACCGATCTCGACCGAGAGCACGCGCACGCCGCGGCCGGTGATCTCGCGATCGATCGAGATACTGGCCGCCTGCAGCGCCGCCTTGCTGGCGGCATAGAGCGCCAGATACGGCCAGCCGGTCGCACCGCTCGACCCGACGTTGATCACCGCGCCACGGCCAGCGGCGAGCATGGCGGGCAGGAACGCGCGCGCGACCATCAGCGCGCCGAACAGGTTGGTCTCGACGGTCTCACGCCAACGCCGCTGGTCGGAGTCCAGGAACGGCTCGAGGTACCCGATAGCGGCGTTGTTGACGACGACGTCAATCGCCCCGCAGGTCTCCTGCGCCCGCGTCACGAGCCGCGCGATCGACGCTTCATCGGCGATATCCGCGGCCACCGGCAGGGCGGCCGGGCCGACCTCCTCGGCGAGCGCGCGCAGCTTGTCCACGTCGCGCGCCGCCGCCACCACGCGCATCCCACGCTCGGCCAGCGCGCCGACCAGCACACGACCAATGCCGGCCGAGGCGCCGGTGACCACCGCGGTTCGCCCCGCCAGCAGGTCGCTCATGCTTCCTCCGCGGCGAGGGCGCGCCCCACCGCGTCGGACGAGGTGACGGTGGCGAGCAGGGGCAGGATGTTCTTGACGGAGAACTCGTGCCACTCGTCGGGAAAGCTGGCACAGCAGTCCTCGACGACGAACATTTCGAAGCCGCGATTGACCGAGGCCCGCACGATGCCTTCGACGGCGAGATTCGTCGAGACCCCGGCGATGAGCAGCGCGTCGCGCTGCAACATGCGCAAGACCGGATACAACTGCGTGCCGTACGAGCCGTCGACGGCGACGCAGCGGGTGAAGACGAAGTCCTGCGCGGCCGGCCCCACCGCCGCGTGCGTCTCGGCGCCCCAGGTGCCCTCGATCAGCGTCGGCTCGGCAGCCGTGCGCCGGTGCAGCAGCGTGCGCGGGCGGGGAAAGTCGATCTTGCGCGCGTAGTTGATGTAGCACACCGGCACCGCCGCCGCGCGCGCCCCGGCGATCAGCCGCTGCACCTTGGCGAGCACGTCGCGCTTCTGCACCTGCGCGGCCAACACGCCGCGGAAGCCTTTCTTGCCGATGTTCGATTCGTGCACGATGTCGTTCTGCAGCTCTACCAGCAGCAGCGCCGCGCGATCGATCGGCAGCTCGAGGTCGGCCATGGCACTCCCTGAGGTTCCGCGCAGGGCTAACATTTGTTAGCCTGGCGAACAAGGAGCGCGCGTGGAGTTCGGACTGAGCCTGCCCATTGTCCAGCAAGTGCCCGGACGCGCGCAGACATGGGAAGCGGAGGCCGGACCGGGCGAATTGTTGCGCGTCGCGCAAGCCGCCGACCGCCTGGGTTACGCCTGGGTGACCTGCAGCGATCACGTCGCCGTGCCGGCGTCGTATCGCGCCGCGATGGGCCCGACCTGGTACGAGCCCGCCACGACGCTGGCGTTTATCGCGGCGGCCACGCACCGCGTGCGTCTGCTGTCGCACGTGTTGGTCCTGCCCTACCGGCACCCGCTGCTGATCGCCAAGACGTTCGCGACGCTCGACCGCCTCTCGGCTGGCCGCGTCGTCATCGGGGCGGGCAGCGGCCACCTGAAGCCGGAGTTCCGCAGCCTGGGGATCGATCACGCCAGCCGGGGCGCGCGCAGCGACGAGTATCTGCAGGCGGTCGCCGTGGCGCTGGAGCAGGAGGTCTCGAGCTTCGAGGGCGCATCGGTGCGCTGGCGCGACATGATGGTCTCGCCGCGGCCGGTGCAGCTGCCGCGCCCGCCGATCTGGGTCGGCGGCAATACGCGCGCGGTCGCCGAGCGCGCGGCGCGCTACGGCGACGGATGGATTCCCTGGCAGCTCGAACCGGACGAGTTCGCCGCGCGCGTAGACGACGCGCGCGCCGTGCGCCGCGCGGCGGGCCATGCCGCTCCGTTCGCCCTGATCGCACCGGTCAGCATCGCGCGGGACACCGGACCGACGGCCGTGATCGAGCGCGTGCGCGCCTGGCGCCGGGCCGGCGCCACCGCATGCCACCTCGGCTTCGACAACGACGGGCTGGACGACCTGCTCGACCGCCTGGAACGGTTTCAACGCGACGTCCCCCCCGCCGTCGAATGAGCCCGGTGGCGCGGCGGCCGCGTCGCTTTGCACCTCGAATGGATTTCGGCATAGTACCAGGTGATGAGACACCCAACCGTTCGCCGCACCGCCGCCCTTTTTTTGCTCTGCTTCAGCTGGGGCTGCGCGGCCAAGAAGCAACTCACGGCGGATGAGTACTTCTCCAATGCGTCGAAGGAGTTCCGTCGGGGCTCCTACCAGGTGGCCATCGAGAACTATCGCGAACTGCTCGACCAGTACCCGTTCAGCCAGCAGAGCGAAGAGGCCGAGCTCAAGATCGCCCACGCCCACTATCTGAATCACTCCTGGCCGGAAGCCATCGCGGCCTTCTCCGACTTCCAGCGCCGCCATCCGACCAGTCCGTACCTGCCGCTGGTCGGCTTCCTCCTGGGCCAGTGTTACGAGAACCAGATGTATCCGGCCGATCGCGATCAGAGCGCGGCACAGAACGCGCACGCCTACTATGTCGCCGTCGTGCAGCAGTACCCCGAGAGTCCGTTCGCCGACCTGGCGCGCGACCGCATGGAGTACTGCCGCGAGCGCCTGGCGGCGCACGAGATGATCATCGCGGACTATTACGAGTCGCGCGAGAACGCGCAGGCGGCGGAGTACCGACTGCTCGATCTGGTCAACCGATTCAACGATACCGACGTCGCCGGCGACGCGCTGTACGAGCTCGGTCGGCTCTACCGCCGCCAGGGCGAGGACGACAAGGCGGCGTTGGCGTTCGCCGCGGTCACGCAGCATCACCCCAAAAATCGCGTCGCCCTGCGGGCCCAACGGGCACTCAGCGAGATGGCCAGCGACGGGGAGCCGAGCGCCGACCCCCTCGCCGTCCTGCAGGCGCAGTCCGGACGCTCGCGTGTGCTGGCGATGGCCCAGACCGCCGACATCCCGGAACAGAGCGCGCCGAAACAGGCCGGCTTCGGCCCGGCGGCCTCCGGCCTGCCGGGCGGCGGCGGTGGGGGTCCGTTCGGCGGGCGCTACTGACCGCCGGAACCGACCTCCGCATCCGCGGCGGAACGGAGTAGCTCGGCCTCCTCTCTCACTGCCGAGAAACGCGGCAATCTCTCATGTCATCAACGGCGACTGCTCCGCGCGATGACGCGCGCGAGCGCCTGGCGCGCGGGCGCGTGCTGATCGTCGGCGCCGGGGCCTTGGGATGCCCGGCGGCCCTGCATCTCGCGTCGGCCGGGGTCGGGACCCTGGTGCTGATGGATCCGGACGTCGTCGAGTTGTCCAATCTGCACCGCCAGATCCTGCACCGCACCGCGGGCCTCGGTGTCGCCAAGGTCGACTCCGTGCGCAGCGCTCTGGCGCACCGCTTTCCGCGCACCGTGATCGAGGGCCGGCACGCGGCGCTGAACGCGGAGAATGCCAGGGCGCAGCTCGCCGAAGTCGACTTCGCCATCGACGCAACCGATGGGGCCGCCGCCAAGTTTCTCATCAACGACGCCGCCGTCGCCACCGGGCGGTCTTTCTCGCATGCCGGCGTCCTCGGCTGGCACGGGCAAACCACCACCATCGTGCCCGGCGCCACCGCCTGCCTGCGCTGCCTGTTTCCGGGGCCGCCACCGGCGGACTCCCTGCCTACCTGTCAGGAGGCGGGCATCGTCGGGCCCATCGCCGGCTTCATCGCCGCCGTGCAGGCAGGAGAGGCCATTGACGCGCTGCTCGGCCGTGCGCCGCCACTGGCGGGACGGCTGTTGACCTTCGATGGGCTGGCGCGTCGCTGGCGCCACGTCGTGCTGACCCGCGACCCGCACTGCCGGTGCTGCGGTCAGATGCCTCAGCGCGACGGGCTGGAGGCTCGCGGCGCGGCGCGCTATGGAGAGAAGTGAAACACCCCAAGGAGGATAAAGGATGAGCGTTCAGGTACGCATACCGACACCGCTGCGGCGGTTCACCGCCAACGCCGAGCAAGTCACCGCCAGCGGCGCGACCGTCGGCCACGTCGTCGACGATCTCGAGCGCCAGTTCCCCGGCCTGAAGGAACGCCTGTGCGATGCCGAGGGGCGCGTGCGGCGCTTCGTCAACATCTACGTCAACGGCGACGACATCCGCTTCCTCGACAGCCTCGGCACGGCGCTCAAGGACGGCGACGAGCTGTCGATCGTACCGGCCATCGCCGGCGGGTGACCGGGATGGTCTCCGCGCCCGGCGAGGCGGCCAACGGCAGCCCGCGCCTGCGCCGCGTCTCCTCGGTCGCCGATCTCGTTGGCCATACGCCCCTGGTGGACGTGACGGCGCTGGGGCACGACCTGTCGCCGCGGGTGCGCCTCTACGCCAAGCTCGAAGGCTGCAATCCCGGCGGCTCGGTGAAGGACCGACCGGCGCTGTGGATGGTGCGGCATGGCATCGCCAGCGGCGCGCTGGTGCCCGGCAAGACCATCATCGACTCGACGTCAGGAAATACCGGCATTGCCCTGGCGATGATCGGCGCGGCGCTCGGTTATCCGGTGAAGTTGGTGCTGCCCGACAATGTCAGCCGTGAGCGCAAGCGCATCATCAGCGCCTACGGCGCCGAAATGGTCTTCAGCAGCGGCATGGACGGGTCGGACGGAGCCATTCGGCTGTGTCGCGAGGTCCTGGCCGAGGATCCGGACCGCTACTTCAAGCCCGACCAGTACTTCAATCCGGTCAATCCGCTGGCGCACTACGAGAGCACCGGGCCGGAGATCTGGGCCGATACCGGCGGTACCATCACCCACTTCGTCGGTGGCATCGGCACCGGCGGTACGATCATGGGCACCGGGCGCTACCTGAAGGAGCGCAACCCAGCCGTGCAGGTCATCGCGGCCGAGCCCGACGACGCCCTGCACGGACTCGAGGGGCTCAAGCACATGGCGAGCTCGATCGTGCCGGGCATCTACCACGAGCAAGAGCTCGACGGGAAAGTCCCGATCCCGACCGATGCCGCCTATGACCTCGTCTACGAGCTCGGCACACGCCACGGACTGGTCGTCGGTCAGTCCTCGGGTGCCGCCCTGTACGGCGCACTGCAGGTCGCGCGTCAGCTCGACGAAGGCGTCGTGGTCATGATCTTCTGCGACTTCGGCGACCGCTACCTCAGCACCAATCTCTGGGGCGGATGGGCGGAATGGCAGCAAAGGCACCCCAGCATCTAACGCCAGCCGCGCCGCGCGGGTGATCCGAGTCATGCTCACCGACGCGCAGATCGACCGCTACAGCCGCCAGATCATCGTCTCCGAGATCGGTGGGCGCGGCCAGGAGCGTCTGCTGGCAGCGACTGTCGCCGTCATCGGCACCGGCGCGATTGCGCACGTGCTGACGCCGTATCTCGCTGGGGCCGGGATCGGGCGGCTGTATCTGTGCCCGGCAGCAGGCGAAGACCCCGGCGAGGCAGAGCGGCTGGAGGCCGACCTTGCGGATGTAAATCCGGACACGACCATCGCGACTGCGGCCATGTCGGGCGACTGGTCCTCGGTGTGCGACGTCGTCGTCGCGACCACGGGCGACCCGCAGACGTTGCGGCCGGTCGTGGCGGCGGCGGCCCGCGCGAGCTGTCCGCTCATCGCTGCCGGGGTGCACGGATCGCTGGCCTGGCTGGCTGTCGGCGGCCCGGCCGAACATGCGTGCGTCGGCTGTGCAGCCGCAATGGCGCGAGCGGCCGCCGCCGGGTCCACATTCGAGTCTGCAGCCGTCGGCGCCATCGGGGCCCTGCTGGCGCTGGAAGTCCTGAGGGGGACACTACAGCTCGCGGGCCTGGCGCCCGGGCGCTGGCTGCACTACGACGGCGACACCGCCGCCCTGACCGAAGGCTGTATCGCGCGACAGAGCGCCTGTGCGATCTGCGTCTGAGCCGCGCGCGGGGAGCTTTAGCGCGGCAGCACGACCGCGACCTGGACACCGAACACCGCCGTGAGCAGCAGGTGGGCGGCGAGCAAAGCGGTCAGCAACACGCCCATCGACAGCAGTGCCACTCCGGCAGCCAGCGCGAGACCGAAGAGCGCCGTCAGTGCCAGAGCCGGCGCCATCCAGGCCGGCGCATCGCTCGTCGGGCTCCAGAACGCCACCGCGCGGCGCAGCTCGCTCCACTGTGTGCCGAGGTGGTCCCAGAGGCGCGTGACGAGATCGTCCATGCAGCGATTGGCGGCTAGCGCACGGTACCGGCGCCGATGGAGACGATCAGTACGCCGTCTTCGTGATGTGGACCACCGAGCAGGAAGGTGCCGTGGTTGCGCAGGGCAATGCCGGTGTTCAGCAGTGGGCGGCGCCCCTGCATGAGCATCAGGTTGAGTAACACGCGCCCGTCCTTGTAGCCGCGCGGGATCACCAACAGGTAGCGACGGCCCGGCAGCTCGAACCCCGCCTCGCGCTTCCACTCCACCCGGCGGCGCTCCTCGCGGATCAGGCGGTACGAGGTGTAGCGAAACAGGGAGTCGAATGGTCCGCGCAACGAGGTGAGGCGTTGATCAAACGCCTGCCCAGTGTTGCTGGCGATGACCGCACCGATGTGTACCTCGATCGCCTGGCGGTCGACTTCCATGGTCTCCTGCGCCAGCGCGGCGCCCGAGCAGGCGATCCAGGTCGAGAGCACGACACCCGGGATGGATCCAACGCCGAAGCTCACGGCAGGTCTCCGAGATCGTCGACCGTGGCGGCGTCATCGGTGATCCACAGCACCATGGTATTGGTCTCGTCGTCGTGCAGCATCGCGACCGAGTCGACGTTGCTTTGCATCGAATCGAGGATGGCGCTGTTGTCGACGCTGCTGGCCGTCTTCACCGGCATTCCAGCCGGGAGATCCGTCTTCTGCCAGAACACCAGCGCCAGCACGGCGGCAGCAGCCAGCGCAGCGGTCATCGGCATCCAGGGACGCCAGCCGACGCGCGCGCCCTCGAAGCGCCCCGCCGCGCGCTGATACCACGGCTCGGCAACGTTGCCGAGGCGCGGCGCAACGCCGGCCCAGATCGCCCCGAGGTCGACCTCGTCGACCTGCGCCGAGATCTGCGTCGCCACCAGCTCTTGCAGCCGCTCGATGTGGCGGAGCTCCTCTTCACAGGGCGCGCAGCGGGTGCTGTGCAACGCCACCGCGCGCATTTGCCGCGCTTCGAGCTCGCCATCGAGGAACAACGGCAGCAGCGGAAGAGTCTCGCGGCAGTTCATTCCACGCCCCCTGGGGACGCGAGCGCCGCGCCGACCGCGCGGCGGCGCGCTGGCGCGACAACGGCTGTGTGGAGGGAAGTGCGGGGCGCGGTACCGCGGATCACAAACAATCTCGCAATTTGCTCTGCAGCTTCTTCCGCGCGTAGTGCAGTCGGCTCATCACCGTGCCCTTCGAGCACTGCATCACCCGGCTGATGTCCTCGTAGGACAGGCCCTCGACTTCGCGCAGGAGTATGACCACTTTGTGATCGGGGGTCAACTCGTCGATTGCCTGCCGCACACGCTCGCCGATCTCGTGCGATTTCGCTTGTTGATAGGGGTCGGCAAGGCGTTGGTCGGGGAGCGACATCTCGAGGTCCTCCCCGCCGCCCGGACGGTCGGCCAGCGAGACCGTGCCGTGCCGCCGGTCGCGCCGCCGGAAGTCGATCGCCAGGTTCACTACAATGCGGTACAGCCATGTGTAAAAGCTCGATTCCCCTTTGAACTTACTCAGGTTCTCGAATGCCTTGACGAACGTCTCCTGCGTCAGCTCGAGCGCATCGTCGCGGTTGTGCACCATGCCGATGGCGACCGATAGAATTTTGCGCTGATGTCGCTCGACCAATTCACGAAATGCCTCTTTGTCCCCGCGGCGGCTTTCGCGGACCAGCTCCCGGTCGCTATGCTCCACGAGGAAACCCTACCGCAATAGACGGGCGCCAAGCAGCGTTATTCAGGCACCGGCTCATCTAGTGTGCATCCGCCCAGGTCGGGCCGACCCCGAGGTCGACCCGCAGCGGCACCGAGAGTGCCAGGGCCCCTTCCATCTCTTCTCGCAGGGCCGCACAGGTCGCCTCGCGATCGGCCTCGGCGACTTCGAGCAGCAGCTCGTCGTGGACCTGCAGGAGCAACGTGCCGCGCAGCCCCTCGCGGGAGAGACGGCGTTCGACGGCTACCATGGCGAGCTTGATGATGTCAGCCGCCGAGCCCTGAATGGGCGTATTGGTCGCCACCCGTTCGGCGGCCTGGAGGACGCCCCGATCGGTGCTGCGCAGCTCGGGGACGGGGCGGCGCCGGCCGAGGATGGTAGTGACGAATCCGAGCTCGCGCCCGCTCTCGACCACGCCCCGCATGTACTGTCGCACGCCGGCGTAGCGCTCGAAGTAGCTGGCGATGTACCGCTGCGCCTCGGCCAGCGAGATGCCGAGCTCGTGCGCCAGACGCTGGGGTCCCATGCCGTACAGGATACCAAAATTGATCACCTTCGCTGCCCGGCGCATGTCGGCAGTCACCAGCCCGGGCATCACGCCGAAGACCTCCGCCGCGGTGCGGGCGTGAATGTCCTGCCCGCTGGCAAACGCATCGACCAGCGCCGGATCGCCCGAGAGGTGCGCGAGCACGCGCAGCTCGATCTGCGAGTAGTCCGCCGCGACCAGCACGTAACCGGGCGAGGCGATGAAGGCCTGGCGGATGCGGCGCCCCTCTTCGCCCCGGATCGGGATGTTCTGCAGATTGGGATCACTCGAGCTCAACCGGCCGGTCGCCGCGACGGTCTGGTTCAAGCTGGTATGCAGGCGGCCGGTGAGTGGGTTGACGGCGGCGGGCAAGGCATCGACGTAAGTCGATTTGAGCTTCGCCAGCCCGCGGTATTCGAGAATCTTTGCCGGCAGCGGGTGGTCCGTGGCCAGTCGCGTCAGCACGTCGACATCGGTCGAGTAGCCGGTCTTGCCGCGCCGCACTCCTTTCTTCGACAGGCCGAGCTGGTCGAACAGCACGGTGCGCAGCTGGGGCGGCGAGCTGATATTGAACTCACCGCCGGCCAGCGCGTAGATCTCGGCCATCAACGTGTCGAGTCGGGCGGCGAACTCGACACTCATCTGCCCCAGCAATGCCGTGTCGAGCAGCATGCCGCGGCGTTCCATGCCGGCGAGCACGCGCGCCAACGGCATCTCGACGTCGTCAAAGAGGTCGCCGAGATCCATCGCCTGCAACTGCGCCCGCAGGCGCTCGGCCAGCTGCGGCAGGACTGTCAGACCGCCCGCGGCGCTATCGGCACCGTCGCGGAATCCGTCGAGCCGCGCGCCGAGAACCTCGGCCGCCAGCGCCTCGAGGCCATGCGTCGCCCCGGCATCGACGAGATACGAGGCGATCATCACATCGAACGCCGCCGCGCCCGCCGGCAGCTCGGCGGCGGCGAGACGCAGGAAATCGAGCTTGAGGTCGTGGCCAATCAGTTCGAAGGAGGGGGATTCCAAGCCGGCGGCGACGGGGGCGCGCAGCGCGCTGTCATCCAGAGGCACGCGGACCGGGGCGTGTTCTTTTGTCGCCAGCACGAGGTCGCGGGCCGGGGTCGACGACGCGGGTCCATCGCCAGCGACGGCAACCAGCGCCAACCATCCGTGCGCCCGGGCGTCGTCGAACAGGGCGGCGACCTGGGCGGCGTCGCGCACCACAGACGCCGCGGCCGTCACCGGCGCCGTGCTGGCCGAAAGCTGGCGGACGAGAGTCTGAAACCCGAGTTGGGTGAACAGTGCCCGCAGCGCTTCGACATCGGGCCCCGGGGCGCGAAAATCCTCCAGGGCACAGGCGATCGGCACATCGCAGCGCACGCGCGCCAGCTCGCGGCTCAAACGGGCGATCTCGGCTCCCTCGCGCAGGCGTTCCGCCACCTTCTTCGCGCCGCGCAGGGCCATCGACTCGACCTCGCCCAAACGACCGAGGACATTCTCGAGGTCGCCGAACTGCTGAATGAGCGCCACCGCCGTCTTCTCCCCGATGCCCTTGACGCCGGGGATGTTGTCGACCGAGTCGCCCATCAGGGCCATGATGTCGACGATCTGGTCCGGCTTGACGCCGAAGCGCTCCGCCACCGCGGCCTCATCGGTCCAGCGGTCGCGCATGGTGTCCCACAAGCGCACGCGCGGCCCGACCAGCTGCATCAAGTCCTTGTCGCCGGTGATGACCACGCACTCGACGCCTTCGGGAGCCAGGCGCGTGGTGATGGTGGCGATGACGTCGTCCGCTTCGACGCCGGACACGGCCAGAACCGGCAGGCGGAAAGCCTCGACGACGCGGTGAACGAAGGGAATCTGGGCCGACAGATCGTCGGGCATACCGGGCCGGTTGGCTTTGTACTCGGCGAACATTTCGTCGCGGAAGGTCCCGCCGGGCGCGTCGAACACCACCGCGATGTACTCCGGCTTCACCTCGCCGAGCAACTTGAGCAACATGGTGGTAAAGCCGTACGTCGCATTGGTGGGCAGTCCGGCCGGGCTGGTCAGCGGCGGCAGAGCGAAGAAGGCGCGGTAGAAGTAGGAGCTCCCATCGACCAGGTAGAGGCGCGGTGTGTGCGCGGGCATTTTGGGTGGCGGCGACGCTAACAAAAGGGTCGGCGTTCAGCAACGCAGGTGCTTGACAACCCTCGGTCAGGTGACTAAACGCGTCACCGTTTAATTCGCGCAACAAAAAGAAAGTTGTGAATTGAACGCCGCGCTCATCGTCAACGGTGTGGGAAAGCTGCAATGATCGAAGTCCGCAACCTGACCAAGCGCTACGGCGACCTCGTTGCCGTGAACAATCTGTCCTTCACCGCGGCAAAGGGCGAAATCCTCGGCTTTCTGGGGCCCAATGGCGCCGGCAAGACGACGACGATGCGCATCATCACCGGCTTCCTCCCGGCCACCAGCGGCACGGTGAAGGTCGCCGGTTTCGACATTTTCGACGACTCGTACGAGGTCCGCAAACGTATCGGCTACCTGCCGGAGAACCCACCCCTCTACGGCGATATGACCGTGCGCGGCTACCTGGAGTTCGTCGCCCGCATCAAGGGCATCCCGCGCGCCGAGATTCCCACCGCCTGCGAGCGCGTGATCAAGACCTGTGGGCTGACCAACATGTCGCGTCGCGTCCTCGGCCATCTGTCGAAGGGTTTCCGCCAACGCGTCGGGCTCGCCCAGGCCCTGATTCACAACCCGGATGTCCTGGTGCTCGACGAGCCGACCATCGGCCTCGACCCGCGCCAGATCATCGAGATCCGCACGCTGATCCGCGAGCTGTCCGGCGAGCGCACCGTGATCCTGTCGACCCACATCCTGCCCGAGGTGGCACAGCTGTGCCAGAAGGTTGTCATCATCAACGAGGGGCGCATCGTGGTCGAAGAGCGCATCGAGGACCTGACGCGGGAGCTGTCGCTCGAGGAGGTGTTTCTGCGCTCGATCAGCGGCGGCGCCGCCGCGGGGGCGGAGGAGGCGCATCCGTGAGAAACATCCTGGCCATCGCCGCGAAGGACATTCGCTCGCAATTCGTCTCGCCGATCGCCTACGTCGTGCTGACCGGCTTTCTGCTGCTCGGCGGGTGGTTCTTCTTCAACTTGCTGGCGCGCTTCAACTTCCTGCTTCAGATGTACCTGAGCTTTCAGAACCCGGAGGCGATGGAGCGCCTCAACCTGAACGAGTTCGTCATCGCCCCGCTGCTGCAGAACCTGTCGGTGGTGCTGGTCATCCTGGTGCCGGTGATCACCATGCGCAGCTTCGCCGAGGAGAAGCGCAGCGGCACCTACGAGCTGCTGATGACTTCACCGCTGTCGATCGGCGAGATCGTCATCGGCAAGTTTCTCGGCGCCTTCGTGTTCATCTTCGTCATGGTGCTGCTCACCGGCGTGTACCCGGCGATTCTGCTCGCCTACGGCAATCCGGAGATCGGCGTCATCCTCGGCGGTTTCCTCGGCCTCCTGCTGCTCGCGACGGCCTTCCTCTCGGTCGGCCTGTTGACCTCGTCGCTGACCGAGAACCAGATCATCGCCGCGGTCAGCTGCCTGGTCGTCCTGCTGCTTCTCTACGTCATCTCGTGGCCGGCCGAGACCGCCGGCGGAACGATGGGCGCCGTGCTCAAGTACCTGTCGCTCACCGAGCACTTCTCGGAAATGGTCAAGGGCGTCGTCGACACCAGAGACCTGGTGTACTTCTTCAGCGTCATCGCCCTCTCCCTCTTTCTGACCCAGCGCTCGGTCGAGTCGCTGCGCTGGAGATAGCCCGTGCGTCAGTCTAGCGGCCTGCTCGGACTCATCGGCGTCATCCTGCTGCTCTTCGCCCTGGTGGCGGGAGCGCTGACCGGCGGCGCCAACTCCTTCGACGTGGTCTACATCGCGGTGCACCTGATCGCGGGTCTGCTGGCTCTGATCGCCTACTTCAGCACCGGGCTGGAGAACCTGCGCGGCTTTCTCGGCGAGCGCTCGACCAAGTACGGCACCAGCGCCGTGCTCGCCTCGTTGCTCTTCCTCGGCATCCTGGTCGCTCTCAACTACCTCTCGACCCGCTACCACCACCGCTTCGACCTCACCGAGTCGCGTGTCTTCAGCCTCTCGCCGCAGTCGCAGTCGGTCATCAAGGGGCTCGACAAGGACCTCAAGCTGCAAGCCTTCCTCGAAGGCGGGATCAACCCGGAGATCAGTGATCTGCTCAGCAGCTACCAATACGCGTCGCCCAAAGTCAGCGTGCAGCTGATCGACCCGGACCGGCAGCCGGAGTTGGCCGAGCAGTACAACATCACCGCCTACAACACCGTGCGCCTGCAGTACGGCGAGGCGGCGAGCACGGTGACGCAGCCGTCCGAGGAAACGATCACCAACGCGATCATCAAAGCGACGCGCGCGGCGCGACAGTTG
This sequence comes from uncultured Binatia bacterium (SeqCode), assembly GCA_964455095.1. Taxonomy (GTDB): domain Bacteria; phylum Desulfobacterota; class Binatia; order HRBIN30; family CADEER01; genus CAYVUV01. Next base: position 30,747 of record CAYVUV010000291.1, on the reverse strand, counting down.
GTGTGCTTCATCGAGGGGCACGGCGAGCCCGACATCGACGAGCAGCAGGACGCGAAGGGCATGTCGCAGGCGAAGGCGGCGCTGACCAACGAGAACTACGACGTCAAGAAGATCCTCCTGGCCAGCATGGAGACGGTGCCGGCGGAGTGCACGGCGGTGGTGGTCGCGGGGCCGACCAAGCCCTACCTGGCGCAGGAGCTGACCGCGCTGGAGACCTACATCAAGGGCGGAGGCCGGGCGCTGTTCCTGCTGCCGCCGCAGCGGGGCGCGGAGTTCGTCTCCCTGCTCGAGCCGTGGGGCGTCGCCGTCGGCGACGACGTCGTCGTCGATCAGGTCGTCCGCCTCTTCCAGGGCCCGGCGCTCGGCCTCACCCCGTTGGTCAGCACGTACGACCCGGCGCACGAGATCACGCGCGAGCTGAAGGGCCGCACGATCTTCCCGATGACGCGTTCGGTCACCTCCGATGCCACAGGCAAGCCGGGACTGACCGTCACCGAGCTGGTCAAGACCAGCGAATCGAGCTGGGCCGAAACGGATCTCCAGGCGCTGTTCCGACAGCAGCAAGCGGCGCTCGCCGAGACCGACCGCAAGGGACCGGTCAGCATCGCCGCGGCGGTCGAGGCCAAGCTGAAGGAGATGGGGACCGGCGACGGCGAGGCACGGCTGGCGGTGTTCGGCAGCGTCGAGTTCGCCGACAATCAGCACCTCGATGGCACGTACTTCAACCGCGATCTGTTTCTCAACACGGTCGGCTGGTTGGTCGGGCAGTCCGACCTGCTGTCGATCCGCGCCCGCTCGATGCGCGCCTCGCGCGTCAACTTCAGCCAGGATGAAGGCACCGTGATCTTCTATCTGTCGGTGCTGATCCTCCCGGAGCTGCTGCTCATCGCCGGACTGGTGGTGTGGTGGCGGCGCGAGTGATCGGCAACCGCGCGCCCCGCCACCGGTCATGCGTTTTCGCAGCACGCTGATTCTCGCCGTCGTCTTCCTCGGCCTCGGAGCATACCTCTACTTCGTCGAGTTCGACCGCGCCGAGCAGGAGGCGAAGCCCAAGAGACTGTTCACCTTCGCAGCCGACGATGCGGTCAAGGTGACGCTGAAGTTCCCCGACCGCGAGATCGTCGCGCAGCAAACCGACGGCACCTGGCGGCTCACCGCGCCGCTCGAGGCAGCCGCCGACGAGACCACGGTGAAGAACCTGCTGCGCGCCGTCGCCGAGTGCGAGGTCAAGAAGACGCTCGACGATGTGCCGGAGAGCCTCGCGCCGTTTGGCCTCGATGTCCCCAAGGTGACGGTCACCGTCGCCCTGAAGGACCGCGAGCTGCCGGCGATCAAGGTCGGCAAGACCAGCCCGATCGGGGGCTCGACCTACATCCAACGCGCCGACGAGCCGAAGGTCTACCTGACCAACTCCGCCTTCCAGTCCGCCATGGACAAGAAGGTCAAGGACCTGCGCGACAAGCGCATCCTCGATTTCAACGACGACGACGTGCGCCGCATCGCCCTCGAGCGCGGCGACCAGGCGACCGTGCTGGTCAAAGCCGACGGCACCTGGCGCATCGAGCAACCGGCGGCTTACGCGGCTGATCCGGCCGTGGTGCGCAACTTCCTCGCCTCGCTGCGCGCCCTGCGCGCCACCGACTTCCCCAGCGAAGACGCCGCCGACCTGAAGCCTTACGGCCTCGACGCGCCGCGCCTGACAGTGGCGCTGTCCATCGGAGCCGACAACGCCGAGACGCGGCTGCTGGTGGGCAAAGAGGGAGAAGACAAGTCGATCTCCGTCAAAGTGGGCCACCGCCCGACGGTCTTTTCCGTCGGCGAGTGGAGCTATCGCGACCTCAACAAGACCGCCAACGACTTCCGCGACAAGACGGTGCTCGCGTTCGACCAGGCCGCGGTGACCGCGATCGAGCTGGCGCGGGCCGAAGGCGAGCCAACTGTTTTGGTGCGCGGCGAGGGCGGGACCTGGAGCGTGCGCGGAGCGGACGGAGCGGCCGACGCTGAGAAGGTCGAGCAGCTCCTCACCGCGCTCGCCGGACTCAAGGGTTGGGAGATCGTTACCGACGCCCCCGCCGACCTGGGCGAGTACGGGCTCGCAACGCCGCAGCTCACCATCACGCTGCGGGGCGCCGAGGCCGCGCCGCTGGGCTCGGTCCGTTTCGGCTCGCACACGCCGTCGCCGCCCGCCACGGAGTACACCGCACAGCGCGACGGCCTGGCCACCGTCTTCCACGTGCGCGAGTTTCAGTTCACGCAGCTGAACAAGCAGCGCGCCGACTTCCTGCCGCCCCCACCCGCGGCCACGGCGCCCGCAGCCGGCGGTGCACCGGCCGCCGCCGCGCCGCCGGGCTGACCCGACTCAAGCCGCGCCGATGTCGCGCAGGGCGGCGAGCAGCGCGTCGACCTCGGGATCAGTCCCGACGGTGATGCGCAGTGCGTCGCGCAGCTCCGGCACGGCGAAGTAGCGCACCAGGATGCGCCGCGCCTTGAGCCGCTCGTAGACGCCCTGCAGGTCGCGGCCCGAACGGCGCGCGAGGACGAAGTTCGCCTGGCTGGGCGGGACGGCGTAGCCCAGCGAGGTCAGGCCGTCGATGAGCCGCGCGCGCGAGGCGCGGATGCGCCGCACCTGGGTGAGCATCCACTCGTAGTCCTCGAGCGCCGCCACCGCCGCGGCGATGCTGACCCGCGTCAGGTTGTACGAATCCTTCACCTTGGCCAGCTCGGCAATGATTGGCGGCGGCCCGAGCGCCAGGCCGATGCGCAAACCGGCCAGCGAGAACGACTTGGAGAAGGTGCGCAGGACGACGACGTTGGCGCATTGGCTCACCAACTCGAGTGCCGTCGCGTCGGCAAAATCGACGTAGGCTTCGTCGACGACCAACAGGCCCGCAACGCGGCGGCTGAGCGCCAACAACTCCGCCACGGGGGTCAGCGTCGCCGAGGGCGAGTTGGGGTTGCAGACGAACGTCACCCGACCGCCGGCCTCGGCAAGGCCCGCCGGCAGCGCGTAGTCGGGCCCGAACGGCAGGTGCACCGCTTCACCGCCTCCAATCGCGACCAGCGTGTCATACAGGCTGTACGTCGGGTATGGATACACGACGCGATCGCCGGCGCCGACGCACAGGCGGATGATCATCGCCAACAAATCGTCCGACCCGTTGCCGGCCAGGATGTGCTCGCGCGTCAGGCCGTAGACCGCGGCCGCCTTGTCGCGCAACCGGTCCGCCATCGGGTCCGGGTAGAGCCGCACGTCGTCCGTCGCGCAGGCGCGGATCGCCGCCAGCACGCGCGGCGATGGCGGATACGGGTTCTCATTGGTGTTGAGCTTGATATAGCCCTGTTCCTGCGGCTGCTCGCCGGGCGTGTATCCCGCCATGGCCCGGATCGCCGGTCGCACAAAGCCGAGCGGGGCTGCGTTCGCGCTGTCCTCTTTCATAATCGCATATCGCGCAAATCGCCCCGGCCTTGTCCATCGCCCGGACGCCGCAAAGCACCGCCAGAGGCATGCGGTGTTCCCACGAGCGTGCGCGAGGAGACCGCCGATACGGTGTTGCCGCCCCGGCTGCGGCGATATACGGATGCGGGACATGACAGTGACTCCCCCTCTGCGAATCGGCATTCTCGGCGCGGCGCAGATCGCGCCGATGGCACTCATCCGTCCGGCACGGCACGTCCCGGAAGCGACCGTGGTCGCCGTCGCGGCACGCGACCCGGCGCGCGCCAGCGCCTTTGCTGCCAAGCACGGCATCGCGCGTGTGCACCAGTCCTATGGCGACCTGATCGACGACCCGGAGATCGATGCGGTGTACAACCCGCTGCCCAACAACCTGCACTGCGAGTGGAGCATCCGCGCCCTCGAAGCCGGCAAACACGTCCTGTGCGAGAAACCGCTGGCCTCGAATGCCGCCGAGGCCGAGCGCATGGTGCTGGCGGCGGCGCTGAGCGGCAAGATGTTGATCGAAGCGTTTCACTACCGCTACCACCCGCTGGCGGCGCGGATGAAAGCTGTCGTCGACAGCGGCGAGCTCGGCACCATTCGCCATATCGAAACGGCGATGTGCATCCCGCTGCCCTTCCCGCGCGACATCCGCTATCGCTACGACCTCGCCGGCGGCGCCGCCATGGACGTCGGCTGCTACACGATCCATCTGTTGCGCTTTCTCGCCGGCGCCGAGCCGCAGGTCGTGCGCGCCGAAGCGCGTCTGGCCGGACCCAACGTCGATCGCTGGATGACGGCGGATTTTCGCTTCGCCGACGGGCGCACGGGGCGCATCACCTGTTCGCTCTTCTCGGCCGAGCTGGCGCGCCTCACCGCGCGGGTGCGCGGCGACCGCGGCACGCTGCACGTGCTCAACCCCATCGCGCCGCAGTTCTACCACCGCCTCACGCTGCGCACCGCCGAGCACACGCTGGTCGAACGCCTGCACTCCGAGCCGACCTACACCCACCAGCTGCGCGCCTTCGTGCGCGCCGTCCGCACTGAAGAAGCGCTGCCGACCGAGGCCGGCGACGGCTTGGCCAACATGCAGGTCATCGACGCCGTCTACGACCACGCGGGGCTGCCGCGCCGCGGCACGGCGATCGGCTGAATCGCCGCATGGCCGAGCTCGCGATCGACATCGAGCGCATCCGCGCCGCCCGGACGCGCGCTGCCGGCGTGGTCAAGACGACGCCGCTCGACCCCAGCGACACGTTCAGCAAGCTGTGCGGCACTCCCATCTACCTCAAGCTCGAGAACCTGCAGAAGACCGGGTCGTTCAAGGTCCGCGGCGCGCTGAACAAGATCCAGCTACTCGATCCGGCCGTGCGCGCCCGCGGCGTGATTACCGCCTCGGCGGGCAACCATGCACAGGGAGTTGCCTACGCCGCGCGGCTTGCCGGGGTCCCGGCCACCGTGGTGATGCCCGAGGCGGCCTCGGTCAGCAAAATGACCGCCACGGCCAGCTATGGGGCCACGGTCGTGCTGGCCGGACGCGACTACGCAGAGGCATACAGCGCCGCCCAGCGGCTGGCGGCCGAGCGTCAGCTGACCTATGTGCCCGCTTTCGACGATGCCGACGTCATCGCCGGTCAGGGCACGTTGGGACTGGAAGTCCTCGAGCAGTTGCCGGACGTCGACACCATCGTCGTCCCGGTCGGCGGCGGAGGATTGTTGGCGGGCGTCATCAGTGCCGTGCGCGGCATCGGATCGCGGGCGCGCATCATTGGCGTGCAGGCCGCCGGGGCCTCGTCCCTGGCGCCGAGCCTGGCGCGCGGCGAGCGCGTCGAGCTGGAGGTCGTGGAGACCATTGCCGACGGCCTCGCAACGCGATCGATCGGCGCGCTGCCGTTCTCGATCATCCGCGGTGGCGTCGACGCCGTCGTCACCGTGAGCGACCCGGAGATCGCCGACGCCGTGCTGTTACTGCTCGAGCGCGCCAAGACCGTCGCCGAAGGTGCCGGAGCCGTCGGCCTGGCCGCCTGCCTGGCTGGCCGAATCGGCGACGCCCCCGGCCGGGTAGTGGTCGTCCTGTCCGGCGGCAACATCGACACCAACCTGCTCGACCGCATCATCAACCTCGGCCTGATCCAGGAAGGGCGGCTGTTCCGCTTCAGTATCCGCCTGCCGGATCGCCCCGGCGCCCTGCAGCAGCTCGTCACCTGCATCACCAAGTGTCGCGCCAACATCCACCAGATTCGCCACGAGCGCGCCCAGCCCGGCCTGGCGCTCATGCAGGCGTCGGTGACGATCGACCTCGAAACCCGCGGCCACGAGCACATCGCCGAGATCCGCAGCGCCCTGACCGCGGCCGGATTCGCGCTCGGCACGCACGCGGCGGCCGACTCCCCGCCGCAGGGCTGAAGGTCTCAGAGCCGCTGCTTCTTGACGTCGCGCATCGGGTAGTGCCGCAGGTTGCGGCTACACAACGTCATCCCGTAGGTGTGCGCCGCGGCGGCGATCAGGGCGTCAGCCACCTCCACGCCGTGTGAGCGGCCGAAGGCCTGCCGGTAGAGGCCCGCTTTGCGGCCGATGGCGGCATCGAGCTCGACGCAGTGGAGGACGCGCAACACGTCTGCGATGATGAACTCCTCGCGCGGCCGCAAGCCCGCGAATAGCTCGGCCACCGTCACCGGCGTGCACGCGAGGTAGTCGCCTGCTGCATCGCGCGCCGTCAGCCAGGCGCGGACGGTTTCGTCGCGCCGGAGCCACTCAATGATGACGTCGGTGTCGAGCAGGTAGCGCGGCACGGGATCCCCGGGTCGTGCGCTCCGGTCGCGTCGAGCGGCGCGCGGCGCGCACGTAGGCGTCCGTGTCTCCGAAATCGTCGCGATCCGCCCACACGCCCGACAGCCGCTCGATGATCGCGCTGCGGTCTTCGCTCTCGCGGCGCCCGTACGCCGTCACGACCGCCTCGCGCACCAGCGCCGAGACGGTCGTCTTGCGGCGGCGACTCTCCGAGCTCAGCAGCCGTGCCATCTCTTCATCCAGGTAGAGCTGCGTTCGCTTCATTCCAATGCGATGTATGACATACACCACAGTCGCTCACAAGCACGGCCGTGGCGAGCGGTCGCCCTCATGCGCCGGGGGCCAACCCCTCCAACGTGCGGCGCAACACCTCGGGATCGAACGACAACACGCTGACCGCCGTGGTGGTCACGCCGGCCGCGACGTACTCGGCGATTCGCTCGCGGCACTCCTCGAGCGGGCCGAAGATTCCGAGCGCGTCGACCAGGCGATCCGACATGCCCTGCCGGGTCAGCGCACGATCGCCGGTCCGAAAACCCTTGGCAACCATCGCCGCTTCCTCTTCGAAGCCGTACCAGGCCGCGTACTTGTTGTAGACCGGCGTGGCGAAGTAGCCCGCCAGCGCGGTGCGGAAGAGATCGCGCGCGCCGGCCTTGTCGTCGGTGACGAGCACCTGATGGCGGCACACGACCTCCAGCGCCTGCGGGTCCTTGCCGGCGCGCCGCGCCCCAACCGCGACATGCTCGAGCATCTTGGGCAAGGCCGCGGCGGGGAACAGATTCACCGCCACGCCGTCGCCCACCTCGCCTGCCACGTCCAACATCGCCGGGCGCAGGGCACCGACGTAGATCGGCACCGGGGCCGCCGGCGGAACCATCAGGCGAAAACCATGCGTCTGCAGCGCCTCGCCTTCGAAGCTCAGCTTCTTGCCCTCCAGCATGCCGCGCACGGTGGTCACCGTCTCGCGCACCCGGGCCAGCGGCTTGGTGTAGGACTGCCCATGCCAGCCCTCGACGATGGCGTGACTGGACGAGCCCAGGCCGAGCACGAAGCGCCCCGGCGCGAGTTGCGACACGGTGCCGGTGGCGGCGGCAATCGTCGCGGGGGTGCGGATGTAGACGGGCGAAACCGCCAGGCCGATGCGCACGCGGCGCGTGACCTGCGCCACCGCGCCAGCCAACACGAACGGATCGGGGCCGCCGGTCTCGGCGATCCAGATGCTCTCGTAGCCCAGATCCTCCGCCCGCCGCGCCCAATCCAGGCAGCCGGGGACATCGGCCGGTACGGGAAGACTGAGCGCCAGCTTGCCGAGATTCATCGCCACCTCCTGCTCGCGCCTTTCCTTATCGGAAAGCGGCGCGACAGCCCAAACGGCGCTGCACCCGACCGGCGACGGAGACAGCGATTGCGCGCCCGGACTGGGCGCTGTTATGAACAGGCCACATGGCTATTACCGGTAAACAACGCCGCGCCCTGCGCGCGCTCGCCCATCCGCTCAAGCCGGTGGTCATCGTCGGCCGGCGCGGGATCACGGACGGCGTCGTCAAGCAGGTCGACGACGCGCTGACCACGCACGAGCTCATCAAGGTCCGCATCGGCAGCGAGTGCCCGGTCGATCGCGATGAAGCGGCCGCTGCCCTGGGCCCGCGCACCCGGTGCGAGATCGCGGGCGCGATCGGCCGCGTGCTGATTCTCTACCGCGCCCACCCGGAGAAACCGCGCATTCGCCTCGACCCAGGGGCCGTCGACGAGGCAGAAGACGCTTAGAAGGGGGCAACGATGGCGAACTATGAGCGGCTCAGTGCTTTGGACGCATCGTTTCTCGGCATCGAGGACTCCGACTGCCACATGCATGTCGGCGGCGTATTGCTGTTCGAATCGGGGCCGCTGCAGGGCGAAGACGGTGCGCTCGACATCGATCGCATCCGGCGCTTCATCCACGCGCGCCTGCATCTGGTCCCGCGCTTTCGCCAGCGCGTCGCCTATCTGCCCTACGAACGACTGCCGATCTGGATCGACGACGACCGCTTTCGGCTCGCCTATCACGTGCGCCACACCGCGCTGCCCAAACCCGGTGACGAGCGCGCGCTCAAGCGATTGGTCGGCCGTATCATGTCGCAGCCGCTCGATCACAAGCGGCCGCTCTGGGAGATGTGGTTCGTCGAGGGCATGCAGGACGGCCGCTTCGCGCTGATCAGCAAGACGCATCACTGCATGATTGACGGCATCTCCGGCGCCGATCTGATCTCGGTGATGATGGACGCGACGCCCAACACCGATCCCGGCGAGCCGCAGCCGTGGAGCCCACGCCCGCAACCGAGCGACACCCGACTGGTCGTCGACGAGGTCGTGCGCCGCATGGCGCAGCCGATCGAAGCGATCCGCGCCATCGGCGACGCGGTGCGCCACCCGGAGACGGCGCTGCAGCGTGTCGAGAGCTCGGTGTCGGCCCTGGCCGAAGCGCTGACGCCGGCGATGCGTCCGGCTTCGCGCACGCCGCTCAACGTCGAGGTGGGGCCGCACCGGCGTTTCGATTGGCTGTCGATGGCGGTGGCCGATTTCAAGAACGTGAAGAGCGTATTGGGCGGCACGCTGAACGACGCCGTGTTGGCCACGGTGAGCGGCGCGTTGCGCCGGTTCTTCACCAAGCGCGGCATCGACCCCGACACCCTGGACGTGCGCGCCATGGTACCGGTCAGCGTGCGCATGGCCGACGAGCGCGGCAACCTCGGCAATCGGGTCACCGAGATGATCGCCCCGCTGCCGGTCCACATCGACGACGCGGTGGCTCGACTCGACGCCGTGCGCGCGACGATGAGCGGTTTGAAGGAATCCAAGCAGGCGCTGGGCGGGGAAGTGCTGACCGCGATCGCGGAGTGGACCGTGCCCAATCTGCTCGTCCAGGCGGTGCGGCTGGCCGAACGCTCGCGCCCCTACAACCTGGTGGTCACCAACGTGCCCGGCCCCCAGATCCCGCTCTACTTCCTCGGCTGCCCGATGCTGACCACCTTTCCCGTCGTGCCGCTGTTCCACAACATGGCACTGGTGGTGGGACTCTTTAGCTACAACGGCGGCCTGTTCTGGGGTCTGAACGCCGATTGGGAGCAGGTGCCCGACCTGCACGACTTCGTCATCGCGCTCGAGGAATCGTTCGCGGAGTTGCAGATGCGCGCCGCGCGCGCGGCAGCGCGGGCGACCCGGGCCAAGGGGCAGCGGCGCTCGCGAACCTCGCGCCGCGCGTCCTCTGGCCGCCGCGGCAGCTGAAGCGCAGGGTGAGCCGCATTCGCTTCACGAATCGGTTGGCTTGAGTCGGATGTGGCGCAGCAGCGCGTAGCCGAGCAGGCTCGCGCCGATGCCCAGCCACTGTGCTGTGGTCAGACCGAGGAGCCAGGCCGGGTTGCGGCGGACCGTCTCGACCAACACGCGCACGACACCCGAGGCCAATAGATAGCGTGCGATCAGATCGCCCGGCGGCGGCGCCTGCAAACGGCGTCGCCACAGGTAGGCGAACAGCACCAGGTACGCGCCCATTTCGTAGAGCGGCGTCGGGTGCACATGGTCGGTGGTCGGCACGACGCCGTGCGGGTAGCTCATGCCCCAGGGCAGGTCGGTCGGCACGCCGTAGTCGCCGTCGCCAGCCAACTGGCAGCCGATGCGCCCGATCGCGAGCCCGACGGCCAGTCCCGGCGCGACGACGTCGGCGACGAAGAGAATCGACAACCCCTCCCGGCGTGACCACAGCCACACCGCGACGGCGCCGCCGATCAGCCCGCCGTACCAGACCCAGCCGCTCGACGAGAGCAAGAAGGCGATCGGGTCCTGGACGAAATACTCCCAACCGGTCGGAATGATGAACAAGCGCGCGCCGACCCAGCCGCCGACGTAGGCCCACAGCGTGATGTCGTAGGCGAGCCGGATATCGTAGCCGCGGCGGAGCAGCTCGGAGCGGATGGCGAGAAATCCGGCGATGAAGCCGAGGAACACCATCGCCCAGAAGCTGGGGATGGCGATGCCGAGAAACTCGAAGAGCACCGGCCGCATATTACCCTCGTGTCGCGCCCAGCCGCGGCAACTGCCGCAGCCACACGACGCCGATGCCCATCGAGACGAGGCTGGCCCACTGCGGCAGCGTCAGGCCCAACCCGACCGCCGGGTTGCGGCGCAGGAACTCCACCGCGAAGCGCGCCACGCCGGTGAGGATCAGATACTGCCCGAACAAACTGCCGGCTGGGCGCGGCCAGCCACGCTGCCGCCAGAGGGCGGCAAAGATGGCGAAGTACAGAGTCATCTCGTACAGCGGCGTCGGATGGACGCGTTCGAGCGTGGGTACGACGCCGTTCGGATAGCTCATGCCCCAGGGCAGATCGGTCGGGACGCCGTAATCGCCGTCACCCGCCAGTTGGCAGCCGATGCGGCCGATAGCTTGGCCGACCGCCAGGCACAGTGCCGAGAGGTCGGCGACCTGGGGAATCGGCAGGCCGTGCCGTCTGGCGGCGAGGGTCACCGTGAGTGCCCCGCCGATCACGCCGCCCTGCCAGACCCAGCCGCTGCCGGAGAGGAGGAACTCGAACGGATCGCGGGCGAAAGCATCCCAGGCCGAGAAGACGAGAAACACGCGCGCCCCGACGAAGCCGCCGATGTACGACCACAAGATGAGATCATAGGCGAAAATCGGGTCATGTCCCGTACGGCGCAACTCGGCGCGGGCCACGAACAGGGCGGTGAGGAAGCCAACCAGAACGGTGAGCCAGAAGGCCTCGACGTCGAAGCCGAACAGGCGGACCAGCACCGGGTACATGGCGATCCATCACGGGCGGAGCGCGACCGGCAATCCACGCATCGCCGGCGGCACGCGCTACATCCCGACGACGTTGTATCCCGCGTCGACGTGCAGCACCTCGCCGGTGACGCCGCTGCCGAGCTCGCTGCACAGGTAGAGCGCGGCCGCCGCCACCTCGTGCGTGTCGATATTGCGCCGCAACGGGGCGCGCTCTTCGTGATGGTGCAGCATCGCCTTGAAGCCGCTGATGCCCGCCGACGATAAGGTGCGGAGCGGCCCGGCCGAGATCGCGTTGACGCGGATGCCGTTGGGGCCGAGGTCGGCGGCCAGATAGCGCACGCACGCCTCCAGGGCCGCCTTAGCGATGCCCATCGCGTTGTAGTGCGGGATGACCTTCTCGGCGCCGAAGTACGACAACGTCAACAGCGAGCCACGCCGGGCGGCCAACAGCGGTTCGGCGCGGCGAGCGATGGCGACCAGCGAATAGGCGCTGACCTCCAACGCCACTTGAAAGCCCTGGCGCGACGTGTCGACAAAGCGGCCCTTGAGCTCGTCGCGCAAGGCAAAAGCGACCGCGTGCACGACGACATCGATCTCGGTCCAGGTCTCGCGCAGCGCCGCGAACAGTCCGTCGAGCTCGTCGTCGCGCGTGACGTCGCAGGGCAACACCAGGGCGGCGCCAATCGACTCGGCCAGCGGTCGCACGCGTTTCTCGATCGCTTCGTTCGGGTAGGTGAGCGCGATCTCGGCGCCCTCGTGGCGGAAGCGCTCCGCGATGGCCCAGGCGATGCTGTGGTCGTTGGCGACGCCGAAGATCAGGGCGCGGCGGCCGTCCATCATCCCCATCCAGTCACCTCCGAGGTCGAGAAACACGACGGGACGAAGCGAACCGACCCGCCGGTGGACTGGCGATGTCGGGCGCTTTAGCGCCGCCGGCGACGCAGCGCCATCAACGCCGCGGGCCCAAGCAGCATCCAGGCAAAGCCGCTCGATGCGGGCGCGGCGACGCTGCAGCCGCCGCCACCACCGCCACCGCCGGTCGGGGTCGGCGTCGGGGGGTTGGGCGCCTCGACGACGATCTCACCCGCGGCGCAGTCCGTTTCCACCGGCTGTCCACCTGGCGTGCCCGAGGCCGCGTCGGAGCACGGGAGCGGAAAGGTCATGAGCGGTGCATCGGAGGCAACCTGGACGTCGCATGAATACAATACCGCGCCGTCTGGAATGGCACTTTGCTGCCCGAGAGAGAGGACCAGTGCACGAACCTCGTCGCACACAGGCCGTTCGTCGCTGGACTGGTTGGCGCGACGACAGTTATCCGGGGAAAACACGAAGCTGGTCGACTCCTTGCGGATCGCTGGGTTTCTGCGGCAGGCAATGATCGCGGTCTCCGGATCGAAGCCGATGCGATTGTCCGTGCCGGCTACCGCCTGACCCATGGTGTTCAGCTTCACTTCGATCGTCACCGTTTCGCCCGCCGGGACCGTGTCCGAGCCAACCTCGATCGTCACGCCGCGCGCCGCGCTGTTGCTCGACAGAATCGCCGCCGCAAGCGCGAAGGCTACATGGGATACCGACTTTCTGGTCACGCTGGCTCTCCTTCCGGCATTGAATCGATGCACTACTCTTTCAGATGGGAGACACCCTGGATAGACGTGCGGGCGGTCTTGAACTTCACGGCCTGCAAAAAGAAAGAGGGGGAGGCTGACGTGTCAGCCCCCCCCTCTGAGAGGAAAGGATCCTAGCAGCGCGCGCTTAGCGCGAGCGCCGGCGCTGCCAGAGCAGCACTGCGGCCGGGATCATCAGCAGCCATGCCGCGCTGCTGTTCGCAGGCGCCACGACCTGGCAACCGTCGTCGTCGCCGCTGCCGCCGCCGCCAGGCGGCTTCGTGTTCGTAGGCGTGGGCGGAACTGCCGTATTGGTTGCAGTCGGCTCCGGCGGCACTGGAGTCGCGGTGGCCGTCGGCGGGGCCACGACAACGGAGACCGTGCCACCATTGCTGGCCTCGGTGATATCCGTCTCGTTGCCATCGGGATCGACATAAGACGCCGCCTGGATCGAAAACTCGAAGGTGTCACCGTCGTTGGCGCCAGAGGGGATCGTAAACGAGCAGGTGTAGATCTCCCCTTCAGGCACTGGCGTGGCGTTGTTGTCGCCGAAGTCGATGATACCCGCCCGAGCCGCCGTGCAAGTCGTACCAACCGTGCACTGCGCGGGTCGGAACGAGAAGCCCGACGCCGTTTTCACCGCGGCCACGGCCGAAGCGAGGGTACAATTCGGCCGATTGGTACCCGTGGCATCGACTGGGTGGTCGCCGAAACCGATGTCGACCGTCAAGCCGCTCGCATTCTCCACCGCCCCAGCATCCCAGTTGACTGGAATCTGGACCGTGGTGCCCGCCTGGCCGCTCGCGTCACCGACGTCGATCACCTGCGCCTGGGCGATGCCACCCACGCCGATCAGCAGAGCCGCCGCCGCGCTACACGCCGTACGCGAAGAGATTCTTCTTACCAAGTTACGCATACTCTCCTCCATTCCATCAGTTAACAGTTGAAGGTTTCAAGCTCTAGTGACTGCGTGGATGGATCACGGCGCCGGGCAAGCCAGCACACCGAGGAACGTGTTGAACGCCCGCTGAACCTCGCCGAGGGTGACCTCGCCGTTCTTGTTCTCGTCGGCGTTCTGGCACTGGTCGAGCTGGAGCGTTCCAAGGAACACGTTGAACGATCTCTGGACTTCGCCGAGGGCGACTTCACCGTTGTTGTTGCAATCACCGACGCAACCACCCTGCGCACCGACCGTGAACGTCCCGCTGGCGCACGTGGTATCCAACAACGCCCCATCGGGAGGGGGTGCCGCTTGCGCGGGCGCGAAGGGTGCTTCCACCCCGTTACCGGCCGGGCAGGTCAAGTCGAAGTCGCCATCGGTTGCTCCCGCCTTAACCGAGCAGGTGTAGAGCACTGTGCCGTCCGCAATCTCGCCGAGGTTGTCGAGCGCGATCACGATGCCGCGCACGGCCTCGCAATCCGTTCCCGGCGTGCAACCATCCGGAATGAACGAGAACACGGCGCTCTTGTTGAGCGCGCCGAGCGCTGCGCTCATCGCGCAGGCGGGCAAGGTCAGCGGGTCCACGGTCGCACCCGACGCATGGGCCGCCGCGGTCGTGCCGTTCTGGCCGCGGCCCGCCAGCACCAGGTTGTTGCCGTCCTTGCTGCCGTAAGAGATCACTTCGTCGTCGATCTTCACGGTGCCGAAGTCCGGCAGGCCGCTGGCGTCGGCCACGGCGACGTTGCCCGTCGTCGTGGCTGCATCGAGGGCGGCGGTCAGCGTCGTTTCGGCACCCGTCTCTTCCGCGATCTGCGCGCCGGCCGGGAACTGGATGTCGTTGAGTGTTCCAACGACACTCTCACCTTCCGTCTGCAGCGACACGCTGATCATGCCGGTTGCATTGGCCTCCGCACCGCCGTTGCCGACCGTAATGTTCGCCGCCTGCGCCGTGGACGCGCCGAGGAACAGTGCTCCCGTGGCCGCCACGAGCAGCGCAGTCTTATGTCCCTTCCTCGTTCTCATGATCCGTCCTCCCCCTGAAGTTTTGGGTTGAGTTCTGTATCGCATCGCAGCGCCTGGCGCGGCCGCGAAACGCTCGTTCCAGATTATAATCTTTTCTCGCGCCTCGGCTACTGACCCGGGCAACCATTCAGAGAGTTATTCACACCAGCGACCAGTTCGTCAATCGCTACGGTCCCATCCTGGCTCTTGTCGAAGATCTCGCAAGCGCTCGTGGGCATCGTCCCGAGCGCGATGTTGACACCGGTGATGAGCTCGTTGATCTCGACCGCATCGTCGTCGTCGCAATCGCCGGTGCACACGGTCAACGGTCCGCTGACCGTCACGCTGCCGGAATCGAATGCGACGCGGCTGGTATTGGCGGCGGCGGTCTGGTCGATGGCGGCCTGATCACCGATCGACAGGTTGGCCGCAAACTGCGGCTTGGTGACCTGCTCGGGATCGTCGGTCTGGGAGAAGATGCGGAGAGGAATCACGACATCCGTGATGCCCTGTGCAATCTGGAGCTTCATTCTGAACAGCTCGCCCGACGGCAGCGGGTTGATCGTCACCGGCCCCGTCGCCGGGAGATCCTTCGGCCCGAACACGACGACGTTGACAAAATTGTCTGCCGTCTGCCCGTCGCCCGGACAGAGGCAACGCGTGCGATTGGCGGCGCACCCGCAGGTGCCCTCGCTGCACTCCGTGTTCTCGATGACGACCCGGAAGGCGTCGCGAATGGCGCTGCTCACCGTCACGGCGTCCGGCAGCCCGTCCGCATTCGCGTCCGCGCAATCCGCCGCCGCGAAGGTCAGGGGCACCGCGCTGCCCTCCCCTGGAATGCCGATGGTGAAAGCGATCGCCGCAACGTTGTCGTTGCCCTCGTCAGGTTGCCCATCGTCGGGGCCCTGCGCGAACGACACCGGAATGGTGACGCTGCCGCCTGGGTTTCCCGCCGCTTCGCCGACGGTGACCTGCGCACAGTTGGTGGTACAGGGCGTGAGCACCTGCGCCTTCACTGTCGCCGCGCCGACCAGGAGCACTGTCGTCGCAATAGCGCCGCACATCGCCAGGTCCGCAGCATGGCGCCCCGCGCGAGTCAGCCAGCCCTTGCGCCCCGCGGCGCCCTCACTCTTCATGTTCACGTCGATCACCAATACGCGCACTGTTACCTCTTCAACCCTGTTCCTGTCAAAGGCCCACACGCCTATTCGGTCCGCTTTCAGATTGAACAGCCGTCCAACGCACTGCGTACCGCCCCTACGAGCTCATTGATCTCGACCTGACCGCTGCTGTTTTGATCGAAAACGCCGCACGTGTTCACCGCTTGCCGGCCGAGCGAGATGTCGACACCGCGCAGCAGCTCATCGATCGAGACATCATCATTGCCGTTGCAGTCACCGGGACAACCGAACCGCCCG
Source organism: uncultured Binatia bacterium (SeqCode) (assembly GCA_964455095.1). Taxonomy (GTDB): domain Bacteria; phylum Desulfobacterota; class Binatia; order HRBIN30; family CADEER01; genus CAYVUV01. Next base: position 14,777 of record CAYVUV010000291.1, on the reverse strand, counting down.
CCTTGCGCCGTGTTGATCAAGACGGAGATGTCGTTGCTCTCGGTGTTGGCCGAGAGCAAATCCGGCTTGCGGTCGCCGTTCAGGTCGCCGACCGCGACCGCACTCGGCCCGGTATGCACGGCAAACTGAACGGCCACATCGAAGGTACCGTCGCCCCGGCCGGGGAGCACCGACACCGTGTTGTCGAACTCGAGCGTACCGAACATGTCGGCCGTGGCGAGATCGACGAACCCGTCGCCGTTGAAATCCGCCGCCGCGATCGATTCCGGTCCGCCGCCGACGTCGTAGTCCTGCACGGGATCAAACGATCCATCGCCGCGGCCGAGCAACACCGACACCGTGGCGAGCCCGCCGCTGACCACCGCGACGTCCGCATTCCTATCGGCATCGAAGTCGCCGACGACGAGACCGGCCGGAAACTCGCCGACATCGAAGCGCGTACCGGGTGCAAAGGCCCCATCGCCGCGGCCGAGCAACAGGGTCACCGAGGACCCCAGGTTGGCGCTGACGACGAGATCCATGCGGCGGTCGTTGTTGAAGTCCCCCGCCGCGAGATCAATCGGGCCCCCTTCGACTTCGATGACGCGCGGGAGGCCAAATGTTCCATCGCCCGCCCCGAGAAGGACACTGATCGTGTCCCCGAGGAAGTTCGCGGTCGCGATATCGAGGTGCGCGTCGCCATTGAGCCGGCTGAGTACGACGCCGGTCGGCGAGTTGAACGAGCTGCTCGGCGACGTGCCCAGGCCGAAGCCGCGCGCGGCGGCGAAACCTCCGCTGGCTTGTGCAAGCAGTACGCTGACGGTCTCGGCCGCCTCGTTGGCGACGACGAGATCGAGGCGTTGGTCACCGTTGAGATCGCCCGCCGCGAGCGCCGTCGGCTGTGCATCGGCCATCTGCGGCGCGCCGGCCGTCAAGCCACCGGCACCGTTGCCGCTCAACACGGAGACATCGGCGCTGAAGTTGTTGGCCGTTGCGGCATCGGCGAAGGTATCGCCGTTCCAATCGCCCGCGACGAGACCGAGTGGGCTTTCCGAGCAGGTCAAAACCGGATCACACCCTGGCGGGCCGATCGGCACATCTACGCGCGCGGCAAACGACACCGGAGCTGCCTCCGCCACCCCCCCCCACACGGTGAAAAGCGGGAGCGCGAGCACCGTCACCACCAACCCCATCCCGCGCATCGTCGCCACGTCGACCGTACTTCACCTCGCGATTGCATCCTTTCGCCCATTGCGTGACCGTCCGTTCTACTTGGAGGCGGAGTGTCGTTCTGGTTGCGCGCCAATTGCCATCAGTTCCCTTCGCGCACAGGGTGAAGCCGGGCGAAATTCGAGGGCCAATAATTGCCGCGGGGTCAACCTTTGTCAAGGTAGCGAGCGGCGATTTCCCCGCGTCGCGCACGGGCTGCAATCGCTCGCGCGGCGCGCACGTTCACTGCGTGTGCCGCATGTGTGGAATGGCCCCTGCGCCTGTGTTAGACGGTGCGCCGCGCGGCGGCGAATGGCGATGCAACAACAGGCACTGGCGGGCATCCGCGTGGTCGAGTACGGGCACATGGTGTCGGCCGCGTACGCGACCAAGCTGCTGGCCGACCTCGGCGCGGAGGTCATCAAGATCGAACCGCCGCGCGGGGGCGACCAGGCGCGTCAACGCGGACCATTTCCCGACGGCGTACCGCACGCGGAGCGCAGCGGGCTCTTTCTCTACCTCAACACGAACAAGCGCAGCGTCGCACTCGACATCGACGCGCCCCGCGGCCGCGCGCTGCTCGGCCAGTTGGTCGGTACGGCGGATCTCTTCGTGCACAATCTGCCCCCGCCGCTGATCGACCGCTACGATCTCCACTACGATACGCTCGCCGCCCACAACGCCGGACTGGTAATGACCTCGATCACGCCGTTCGGTCTCGCCGGCCCGCACCGAGACTACGCGGCCACCGACCTGACCTTGTGGAACGCCGGCGGCGTCGCCTACCTGAACGGCGGTGGACCGGAAGCGGACGATCTGCCGCCGCTGCGCGCCTTCGGCCAACAGGCCGAGTATCAGGGCGCGCTCAACGCCGCCGTGGCGTCGCTGGCCGCGCTGTTCGCCCGCCTGCGCTCCGGCCGCGGCCAACACGTGGTGATCTCGATCCAGGAGGCGGTCGCCGCCATTCTGGAACTGACCTTCGAGTACTGGCCGTACATGGGTCTCGTCGCCTCGCGGCTCGGGCGCAAGCCGATTCAACCGCTCGACTTTCTCGAGTGTCGCGACGGCTGGGTGTTCGTGTGCTGTGTCGAGGAACATCAGTGGCAGGCATTCGTCGAGCTGATGGGCAACCCCGAGTGGGCGGGCCTCGAGCTGTTCGAGAATCGCCTGACGCGCGCGGCGAATTGGGACGCGCTCAAGCTGTTCCTCCAGGAGTGGGCGCAAGAGCAGAGCGTCGCCGAAGTCTACCAGGCCGCGCAGCGCCGCCGGATCCCATTTGCGCCGGTGTCGACCATGGGCGATCTGCTGAGCTCCGCGCATCTCAAGGCACGCGGTTTCTTCGCCGTCCTCGATCACCCCGCCGTCCCCCGCGGCACACAGGTTCCCGGCGCGCCCTACCAACTCGCGCGCACCCCCTGGGCGATCCGCAGCCCCGCGCCGCGGCTCGGCGAACACACCGACGCCGTGCTGACCGACCAGCTTGGCCTGTCGGCAGACGACATCGCGTCGTTGCGGGAGGCCCATGTCGTCTGATCACGCACCGCCGCTCGAGGGCATTCGGGTCGCCGACTTCACCTGGGTGTGGGCGGGCCCGTTCTGCACCCTGCAGCTCGCCCACCTCGGCGCCGAGGTCATTCGCGTCGAAAGCGCCAACCGCACCTGTGTGACCCGCCTGCTGCCGCCATGGCCGGAGGGAAAGCCCGGCGTCAACCGCAGCGGTTACTTCAACCAGTACAACCAGGGGAAGCTCAGCGTGGCGCTCGACCTCAAGCATCCCGACGCGCTCGCGGTGGCGCTCGACCTGGTCGCACAGAGCGACATCGTCTGCGAGAACTTCGCCGCCGGTGTCATGGAGCGCATGGGCCTCGGCTACGAGCGACTGCGCGCGGTGAAGCCGGACGTGATCATGATCGCGCTCTCGGGCTACGGCGCCACCGGCCCCGAACGCGAGTTCGTGTCGTACGGTCCCGCGCAGGTCCCGCTCTCCGGCATGTCGACGCTGACCGGTTACGCCGGCTGGCCGCCGATGCACGTCGGCATCTCCTACGGCGATCCGACCGGCGGTCTCCACGGCGCCGCGGCGGTCCTCGCCGCGCTGCTGCACCGCGCCCGCACCGGCGAGGGACAGTACATCGACTTGTCGCAACAGGAGACCAGCATCGCCGTGCTGGCGGAGGGCGTGCTGGCGCAATCGCTCAACGGCGCCCCACCCCCCCGCGATGGCAATCGCGATCCCGCCATGGCCCCGCACGGCGTCTTTCGTTGCGCGGGCGAACAGCGCTGGGTCGCCATCGCGGCGCGCGACGACGCCGACTGGCGTCGCCTCGCCGCGGCGATGGGCGCGCCCGCACTGGCGGAGGATCCCCGCTTCGCCACACTGACACAACGCAAGGCGAACGAGGATGCCCTGGAATCGCTGCTCACCGATTGGACGCGCACCCAGGTGGCCGAGGACGTCGTCGTCCGACTGCAGGCCGCGCAGGTGCCGGCGTTCGTATCGATGAGCAACCGCGATCTGGCAGAAGACCCCCATCTGAACCAATCCGGGGTGTTCGTCCGCCTGGATCACCCAGAGGTCGGTGCACAACAGCACATCGGCATGCCGTGGCGGATGTCGGGGACCCCCTGCGCGGTGCAGCGTCCTGCTCCGTGCCTCGGCGAGCACACCGACGACGTGCTGCGCCGGGTACTCGGCTACGCCGACGATCGCATCGCGGTGTTGCAGGCCAGCGGCGCACTCGTCTAACAGCGCCCCACCGAGCGCAGCGCGACATGCGATGTCGCAGGATATTTTGAGTGGCAACACCAGCGCAAATCGGCTTAACCAGTAGTGTCGCCACGCGCATGGACACTACCACCATACAAGCCCACCTGGGCCGGCTGCTGCTGTTGAACCTGCTGCTGCAGGTCTTCGACGGCATCGCCACCTACCAGGGGCTGCGGGTCGGTTTCCGCGAAGCCAACCCGCTGTTGGTCGCCGCTTTCAACGCCGTCGGCGTCGGCCCGGCCCTGTTCCTGTTCAAGCTCAAAGCGTGCGGCTTGCTGGTCCTGATTCACCGCGTGACGCCCCTGCACATCGGCGTCACCGTGCTGCGCGCGCTCGCCGTCGTCTACTGCCTGTTGTCGCTCGGACCCTGGATGGGGAAGTTCGTCGCCCTCATCGCCAGCTTGAACTGACGCACCTGCATCGGCAGGCCTTGGCGCTCACGAAGCCGAGGCGATGCGGCGCTGGGGACCGGCCAGGCTCGGTGTGGTCTCGCGGCGCGCGCGCTCGTCGTCGAGCACCGCCGTGACCGCCGGCGCGTGGGCCGGCATGTCGCCGGCCGGCAAAGAGCGCGGCAGGCAGACGATCACCGTGGTGCCTTCCCCGACGCGACTCTGCAACTCCATGGTGCCGCTCAGCAGCCCGACCAGCTCGCGAGCGAGCGCGAGCCCGAGTCCGAGCCCGCCGTGGCGGCGCGTGAACGACCCATCGGCCTGGCGAAAGTCGTCGAATACCAAGGTGAGATCCGTCTCGGCGATACCGATGCCGGTGTCCGCAACCGCGATCTCGAGGTCGCCTTCCGGTCGGCGCCTGGTGCGCACTTCGATCGAGCCCTGATCCGTGAACTTGGCCGCGTTGCTAAGCAGACACGAGAGCACGCGCTGCAGCTTGCGGCGGTCGGTCCACAGCTCGTCGGCCTGGGTGCCGACATGCCACGTGAGCGTGACCGGCTTCCCGGCGACCAACTCGCGCGCGACCGGATCATGTTCGGCGAAGATCTGGCCGAGACTCACTTTCTCCGCTCGCAGGCCGCGCCGTCCGGCGCGAATCTCCGCGAAGCTCAACATTTCTTCGAGCAGATGTTGTAGGCGGCACGCGTTGACGCGCAGGCGCCCGACGCTTTCCCGGACCATGGGGTCGCTGTCAGACGAGACGGCGCAGTCGAGCATGTCGATGTAGCCGAGAATGGCGTGAAGAGGCGTGCGAAACTCATGTGAGACGTTGGCAAGGAACTGCTCCTTGGCCTCGGCCGCGGCGCGCGCAGCGTGCGATTGCTCGGCGGCATAGAGCGAGCCGGCGGCCGCGTGCGACACCATCTGACACAGCCAGCGCTCGCGCTCGGACAACGCGCGCGGGTCGGCCGTCCGCACGCACAGCGCTCCGTACTCTTCTCCGTGCGCGCGCAACGGAAAGATCTCCCCGGCGGACTCCTCTTCGGCGTCCGCCTCGCGCAGCACCATGGTGCAGGTGAGGCCCGGGCACGTGCCTTCAATGAATCGACCGATGCCGCGCACGAACTCGCGCGTCGCGTGGGTTTCCGAGAACACCCCGGCGAGATCGAGCATCAGCCGCAAATGCTCGTTCTCATGCTCCGCCTGACGGCGTTTGTGACGCTCGGTCTTGAGCTGTTCGATGAGCGATGCGTAGAAGATCGCGACCAGAAAGAAGAACGGCAGGCGGACCCAGGCGTCCGATTGCATCGAGGCGTTCCCCGTCGCCCACAACCAGTAGCCGTAGCCGCCGGCGATCAAGGCGCTGCCGATGGCGATCTGTCCGAGCGTCTCGCCAATCGTGGTCAGGAAAATGGTGAAGAAGTAGACGAGCAGCAGATCCTGTGACACCCCGTGATTCCAGGACAGACCCAGGAGGATGAAGCCGGTATCCGCCAGCAGCAACAGGGGGCCAAATTGCGGACTGAGGAAGATACGGCGCGGCGCCAGGGCCAGTGCCACGTTCGAGCTGACGAACAGCAGGACATACAGCACCTGGTCGATGCTGGCCCCGTCCGTTTTCCCCTGCCCGGTGAGCACAAAATAGGCGCTCGTCGCGATCACGACCGAACGCAGCAAAAGAACAATGCGCCTGCGGTCCAATCCCTGTACTCCAGGGGGCTGAGTCCGAGCGCGCTCCGCGATCACATCGTGATGCATGGCCATACTAGATGCCATGTAGTCAGCAAGTGAGGTGCCACGCCGTTGTCGAACGCCGACAGAATCGCGACGTCGGCGCCGTCAGTCGATCCGGGATTCCCTGTACCGCCGCCCCGGCCAATCTCGCCAAGAATCTGCCGGCCGCCTGGTGCTGGAAGCCAGCCGGGCCGCAGAAGCCTGAGGCGTCAGTTATTGCCGAGAATGATGACGCAGGAGACGGCGCCTGGGCCGCCAACATTGTGCGCCAGGCCGAGTGAGGCGTTCTTGATCTGACGCTCGCCGCCCTGACCGCGCAGCTGCTGGACGCATTCGAAGATCATGCGCACGCCGCTGGCCCCGATCGGGTGGCCGAAGGATTTGAGGCCACCACTGGGGTTGATGGGAATGTCGCCGTCCAGGGCCGTGCGCCCCTCGGCGGCAAACGGTCCCCCCTCACCCTTCTTACAAAACCCGAGATCCTCGGTGTTGGCGATCTCCGTCCACGTGAAGCAGTCGTGCACCTCGGCAAAGCTGATGTCCTGCGCCGACACCCCCGCCATGCGATATGCCTGCTGCGACGCCATTTGGGTCGAGCGGAAGCCGAGGTAGTCGAAGGTCGGGTCGTAATAGGGGCGCCCGGTCGTGACGGCGAGGCCGAAGCCCTTGACCAGGATGGGGTTGTCAGTAAACCGCTTGGCGAGATCGGCGCGGCACAGGATCGCGGCGGCGGCGCCGTCGGTCGTCGGGCAGCAGTCGAACAGACCGAAGGGCCAGGAGATCATGGGCGCCTTGAGCACCTGCTCCTCGGTCACTTCCATGCGCAGGTGGGCCTTTGGATTGCGGGCGCCGTTGTAATGGTTCTTCACCGCCACCTTGGCCAGCATCTCGCGGCCCATGTTGTAGGTGTGGATGTAGCGGTTGGCCGCCAGCGCGAAGAGCCCGGGGGCCGAATTGCCCTTGGCCAGCAGCGGGTGTCCGAAGCGCGGCAGGCCGCGGCCGCCGCGGTCCGTGAGCTTCTCCGCCCCGAGCACGAGCACGATGTCGTAGGCACCCGACGCGATCGCCAGGCACCCGTTGCGGAAGGCATCGGTGCCGGTGGCGCAGTAGTTCTCCACGCGCGTGATGGGGCGATCGTAGAGGCGCAGCGCGTCGCCTAGCGACACCGCCGCCTTGCCGCCCGCGGCCCCCGGCATGTACGTGCCCAGGTAGGCGGCCTGGATCTCCTTCGGATCGATGCGGGCATCGGCATAGGCGTCGAACGCAGCCTGGCAGATCAGGTCTTCGTAGCCGAGCTCGAAGAGATCGCCGAACTTGGTGCACCCGACGCCGACGACGGCGACTTGGTCCTTCATGCTTCACACTCCCGCGCGCCGCGGCGCGCTCTGGTTCTCACCGCAGCGGCCGCGCCTTCCAATAGTAGTTGTGGTTGCCGCCGCCCTCGTGCAGCCGGCGGTAGGTCAGCGCCACCGGCGCCCCGATCTCGATGTGGTCGGCGTCGGCGACCTGCAAGTACAACCGTCCGCCGCCGTCGACGTCGACCACGGCCATCGCCAGCGGATGCTCGAGGTTGGCGATGAGGTGGTCGACGGTATACGTGAACACCGTGCCGCGCCGCGCCAGGCGCACGTCCTCCATGCGCTCTTGCGCATGGCAGGCGAGGCAGACATGCGCCATCGGGTACTGCACGAGGCCGCACGCCGCGCAGCGGCTGGCGTACAGGCGTACGTCCTGCTTCAGCTCCTTCGATTCGAGGACGTTGGTGACCACGTCGGTCACCTCCTCGACCTCGATCAGGCGGCGATACTTGAGGTATTTCTCGTACGAGCTGAGCATCGTCTTGGCCGCGATCCCGTCCTGCACCGAACGCGCGGCGCGCCGCTCGGCGATCGCATCGGTGACGCGGAAGAGCATCACGTCCGCCCCTTCGCCGTAGCTGCCGACCAGAATCAGCTCGCCGGGCTTGGCGGTGTCGAGGGCGCTGGCGAGCAGCAGGAGCGCCTCGGCGGAGCCGGTGCATCCGATCTGCGGCGCCAGCGACTCGACCAGTTGGCGCTTGGGGTCGAAACCGAGCGCCTTGGCGAGGTCGGCCGCGGCCCGCGCGTCGGGCGAGTACAGCGCCAGGCGGCTGACGGCCTCGGGCTTCAGCCCCTGACGCTCGAGAATCGCGCCGATGGCCGGGCCGAGGTCGCGCTCGTATCCGTATTTGTTGGAGAAGCGCCCGCCGGAGACTTGCAGTGTGCGCGATAGGTCCGTGCGCCAGATGTAGGTGAACTCCTCGGCGATCGACGCGGCGTCGACGAGCTCGGCAATCACGTCGTGGTCGGCAATGGTCACGGCGGCGGCGCCGTCACCCAGCATGCCCTCGAGCTCCGTCTCGGGTTGTGCGACGCGCACGTCCGCCGCCGTCACCAGCACCGCGGCGGCAGCGCCGGCCTGCACGGCGCGCGCCGCGGCCAGCATGGCGCTGACGCCGGCGCGAGCCGAGCCGGCAAAATCGGCCGTGAAGATCGCGCGCGGCAGATCGCAGGCCGTCGCCACGACGCTGGCCATCTGCTTCTCGCCGTAGGGCGAGCTCGTGCTGGCGAAATAGGCACCGCCGACGCGCGCCGGGGGCTCGCCGAGGCAGCCCATGGCCGCTTCAATGGCCAGGGTGAGGGAATCCTCGTCGTAATTGGCGACCGCGATCTCGCCCTTTGGCTGGCGCGTATCCCACGCCTGCGCGATCAGGCGCCGATCGAGGCGGCAATGGGGAATATATGAGGCGTAGCGACTGATTCCGACCATGGCGGGTTCCCTATCGTTCCGCCGTCGCGGTTGCAACGCGCGCCGCGCGCCGCCTCATTGCCTTGCCGATCAGCGCCGCCGCACGCCGCCGCGCCAGCCCAACACGCCGAGCAATGCGCCGATCGCCAGCACGTTGAATGTGCCAGACCCGCCGGCGCTCTCGGCAACGGCGCAACTCCCCTGCACGGAAAATGGACCACCGGGCGACGGGCTGGCCGTCTGGGTCGCCGTACGCGACGGGTTCGGGGTGCGGGTCGGGTTCGGGGTCCCCGTCGGGGTCGATGTCGGCGTACCGGTGGGCGTCTCCGTAAACGTTCTCGTCTCCGTCGCCGTCGGCGTCACTGTCGGCGACGCTGTCTCCGACGGCGTCGGCGTCAGCGGCGGATTGGTGCTGAAGAAGAAACTGAGACTGCCCGTGCCGCCGGCATTGCCCACGATCAGATCGGGCAACGCGTCGCCATCGAGAAGGGCGACGGCGAGCGCACGCGGACCCGTACCGGTGCGACACGCGCCGGCTAGCCCATCGGTTGGGCCCGGGCACCAATCCACCAGCTCCAGCTCTCCACCGCCAATACCTTGGAAGAACGACACCGAGCTTGCGAGCTCGTTCGCCGTTGCCGCATCGGTGCGTCCGTCGCGGTTGAAGTCGGCTGTGACCACCGCGGCCGGCAGGTTGCCGGTGGCCAGGCGCCCGAAACGCTCGGCGAAGGTCACATCGCTACCGCTCAGGCTACCGAAGAAGATCGCCAGCTGATCGTCGCCGCCGACGCTAAAGGCGATATCGTCGACCACGTCGCCGTCGAAGTTGGCGACCGCCAGACCCGTTGGAGCCGTACCGACCGCGAAGGGCGCCATGGCGCGAAAACTGCGCGGGTTGTCTGCGTCGCGCAGCAGCACCAGAGCAGTTCCGCTGAAGGTGCTCAGCGCCACCAGATCCAGGCGCCCATCGCGGTTGAAGTCGGCGGCGGCCAAAGCATCCGCGCTCTGCTGGATCGGAAACGACGTTGCCCGCTCTTCGAAACCGCCGCCGGGCAGCCCATAAAGGATCTCGATACTGTTGCTGTCCGAGGTGCCGACAGCGAGGTCGGTGCGACCATCGACGTCGAAATCACCAGCAACGATCGATCGCGGATCGACGTCAACGCCGAGGTCGATGAACGTCTGCGCCACGAACGTGCCGCTACCATCGTTGGTGAGCACACCGGCGCCACGCCGCTGCGCCACGGCCAGGTCCAGGTCGGCGTCGTCGCCGAGATTGACGACGTCCAGTGCGAACACGTCGCTGTCCACCGCTACCGATGTCTGCGTCCCCCCGTCGCACGAGGCGATGGCGAGTGACGATCCATCGGTGAGCAGCACACTGACCGATGCGAGAACCCGGTCGATGATGGCGAGATCGGGTGATCCGTCGTTGTCGAAATCCGCACTGGCGAGTGCCGACGGTGCGACTCCACCTGCCAGCGGCCTGTCGCAGCGCAGATAGGTCACGGGCGTTTGTGCACTGGCGGACCCCGCGGTGAGGAGCGCAACAACAATGGTGCACACGGTCGCGGCGCGGCGCCGACGCCATAGCAAGATACCGGCAAGGAGTAGCGAGACGGCGGATCCCGTGCTCCCGCCCGAGCCGTCAGGAGGGATGACGGCGCAGCCGCCACTCGAGAGCGCGAACGCGCCCTCCTTGGGTGTCTGCGTTGGCGTGCCGGTCCGCGTGCGCGTCCCGGTTTGCGTCGCCGTGCCGAACGGCGTCGGCGTCGCGGTTCCTGTCTGGGTCGGCGTAGAGGTCGCCGTGCCGGTCGGCGTCACCGTACCGGTCTGGGTCACGGTCGGCGAGGGCAACGGGGTGGGCGTCGACGGTGGCACGCTGCTGCGCAGGATCGTCAAAGTGCCGCCGTCGCGGTCAGCCGTCACGACATCGAGCTTCGCGTCGGCGTCGAAGTCGTCGACGACCAGCGCCACCGGACCCTGATTGACCGCGGTGGGGTTCAACGGCATGAACACCGCGCTGGTCGAGCCCAGGTAGAAGTTGGCGGTGTTGTCGGCGAAGTTGGCCACCACCACGTCCATCCGCACATCGCGATTGAAATCGCCGACGCCAATCGCAGCCGGCCGGCGGCCGGCCGCAAACGGCGTGGACACCTGGAACAGCACTTCACCGGCGTTGCGTACGGCGGTGAGAACCACGAAGTTGCCGCTGCCGTCGCTGGCGCGCACACTGGCGGCCAGATCGACGAGGCCGTCCTTGTTGAAATCGGCTGCCTCCAGCCCGGTGGGCGCGCCACTCAGGTTCATGACCGGAATGACGCGGAACTTTCGCGGCATGGTCGTCTCCCGATAGTACACGGTCACCGTGCGGCCATCCTCGCTGGCCACGGCGAGATCGGGAAACGTGTCGTTGTTTAGATCCGTCGCCAACACGAACGTCGGCCGACCGTTGGTTTCGTCGGCAATGGCGACGGGGTCTTCAAAGGTCCCATCGCCGCGGCCATAGAGGACCACCACGTTGTTGCTGCCGCGGTTGGCCACCGCGATGTCCGGGCGCCCGTCGCGATCGAAGTCGCTGATCGCCACCGAGCGCGGATCGTCGCCGACGGACATGGTCACCGCACTGCCCAGATTGCCCTGGCCGTCACCAAGCAGAATGGAGAGACCGGTCGAGCCGACGACGGCAACGTCCAGGGTGCTGTTCTGCAGGGCATTGAGCGAGCCGACGGCGAGCGCGGCCGGCGTTCCCGGAACGTCGAAGACACGCGGTGCCAGATTGACGAAACAGTTCTCGGACTCGTCCGGGAGCGGCATATCGACGGGGTCGATGAGGACCACCAACACTTGCCCGTTGCGGCCGTCGGCCACCGCCAGGTCCGGGTTAGCATCGCCGTTGAGATCGCCCGACTCGACCGCCACCGGCGCCACCGTCTGTCCAGCAACCGGAATCATGATCTGGCAGCGGCTCAGGGGAGCGGTCGGAATCGGCGTCGATGTTGCGGTCGCGGTCGGGGTATTGGTCGGCACCGTCGGCGTGGGCGTGCCGGTCGGACCGGCGCTGCGGGTCGGCGTCGAAACACCTGGCGACGGGGTGCCGGGCGTCGGCGTCGCATCGTTCGAGACGTTGACGGCGACGTGAATCTCATCGCCGTCGAGGTTGAGCGTCACCACGTCGGCCAGCGAATCGCCAGCGAAGTTGCCCACGGCAACCGCCCGGGCTGCACCCAGGCGGAATATTGGCAACGGGCTATCGCCAAAGCCGCCGTTACCGTCGTCGGGGAGAATACCCGGATCACCGTCTGAGTTCACAGTCACAGCGTCCAGGGAACGGTTTCCGTCGAGATCGGCGAGCGCGACGCTCAAGGAGTTGAACGGGGCCGTAAAGGCACGTCTGCCGGCGCCTTGCTGGGTCGGCCCGTAAAGGCCCAACGCCTGCAAGTTGTCGAAATCGCCGTTATTGACGACCACGATGTCGGTTGTGCCGTCATCATCAAGGTCCGCAACGGCGAAGCCGCTCGGGAGCGCGTTCCCGAGGCCGACAGTCGTCGAAATGCGGCGTGGCGCGTCGGGAAACTCTCCGTTCCCGTTGCCGTTGTGAATGAAAACGGAGCCGCTTGTGTCGGCGCTGGACAGCACAGCGATATCGGTCTCGTTGCCGCTGTTGAATTTACCCGTGGCGATGGCCAGCAGGTCTTCTCCCTCGCCGGTCTCGAAGAAGGGCGTCGTGCACGCGGCAAAAACGCCTCTGTCATTGCAGGCCAGGTAGACGCCTGCATCCACTGGGTCCAGGCCTGCAAGGTCCAGACGCCCGTTGCCGTCAAAGTCGCCCAGCGCCAACCCATTGAATTCCGAGGCATCGAAGTCCAGGTCCTCGCCCTCGCGGAGTGCGAAATCACCGCCGTCGAGACCCACTAGAAGACTAAAGGTTCCGCCCAGGTTGGCGACGATGATGTCCGGGATCCCGTCGGTGTCTCCGCCTTGCGCAGAATCGAAGGGCGAAGCAACATCAGCCACAACCACGGCGACGGGGTCGTCGTCGAGCTCGTACTCCACGGGGTCCTCGAAGGTACCATCGTCGTTGCTGATCAGCACGGAGATCGAACTGTTGTCCTCGTTGACCGCGATCAGATCGGCGACTCCATCATCATCGACATCGGCCAGCGCGATCGACTGGGGCCCAGGGTCCGTGCTGACATTGAGCGGAATGGCAGCCTTAACGCTAAAGAAATAGCTCCCCTGTGCGTTGGTCAAGGTCGAGCCCAGCGCGGCCGCCAGCAGGCCCATGCCGAGGAAAAACCACAAGTGCCAGCGGCGCTGCGTGCGATCACCCATCTGCGGTCAGTGCTCCCATGTGTGCATAGAGACGTGAAAACAGGTCAGAATATTCCGTCGCGTGCACAAGATCGATGCCACACCGGGCCGCATTGCAGCATTTCGCCGCTTCGCGACCAGGCCGGCCGTGAAAAAGTGCCACACTCTTCCCGCGGCGAATCTCTTTGTCAATGATCCGGCGCGGGGGTGAACGAACCGTCGGAACCCTAACCTGCCGGGGGGGCGCCCCGGAGCCGGGCATGGCGCCGCCGACAGCACAGACAGAACAAACCGCCGACGGTCGGCCAGAGGAGCGGCCAGCCGCCCCTACGGTCGTTCGGTGGAACCACCGCGCAGCTGTCGTCGAAATCCGCGGGCTTTGCGGCTTGCGTGGCTGTGGCGATCGGAGTTCCGGTCGCGGTTGCCGTCGGAGTGGCCGTCGGCGTGCCCGTCTCCGTGGCCGTCGACCTGACCGTCTGCGTGGCCGTCGGCGCGGAGGCTCGTGTCGCCGTCGGGGTCTCAGTTCCTGTCGGGCTCGGCGACGGCGTCGGCGTCACTTCGTTCGTGAGGTTGACGGCGGCTCGAATCTGGTTGCCGTCCAGGTTGAGCACCACCACATCGGGCAGCGGATCGCCGGCGAAATCACCCACCGCAACCGCCCGCGCCGCGCCCAGGCGGAAGACCGGGAATGGGTTGTCGCCGAACCCGCCGCCACCGCCGTCGTCGGGCAGAATGCCCGGATCGCCATCTTCATTGACCGTGACGGCATCGAGAAAGCCATTGCCGTCCACAGCGCCAAGAGCGATCGCCAACGAGCCGAAAGGCGCCGTGAATGACCGCCGATTCGCTCCCTGCTGGTTCGGCCCGTATAGGGCGAGGGCCTGCAAGTTGTCGAATTGGCCATTGTTGATGACAACAATGTCGGTGGTGCCGTCGTCATCCAGATCGGCGACGGCGAAGTCGCGCGGGTCGCCGGTCTCTACACCGACCGTCGTCGGAAGACGGCGCGGGGCCGCGGGGAACTCCCCATCTCCGTTGCCGTTGTGCAGGAAGACGGAGCCACTCGACTCGCCGCGGCTCAAGACGGCGAGATCGTCCTGATGGTCGCCGTTGAAGTCGCCGGCCGCGATCGCCACCATGTCGTCGCCGTCGCCGGTCTCGAAAAACTCGGTCGGACACGCGGCGAACACACCCCGGTCGTTGCAGGCGAGGTACACCTCGTTGTCGACGTCCAGGCCGGCAAGGTCCAGACGTCCGTTGCCGTCGAAGTCGCCCAGCGCCAATCCGATGAACTCGAAGCCGAAGTCGAGATCCTCGTCCTCGCGCAGCTCGAAGCCACCGTTTCCATCGCCCACCAGGATGCTGAAGGTTCCGCTCAGAGTTGCGACGACGATGTCGGGGATCCCGTCGAGGTCCCCGGCGTCTTCAGAATCGAAGGGTGAGGCGACATCTGCCACCACGACCGCACTGGGTTCGTCGTCGACCTCGAACACTTTGGGTTCCCCAAACGTCCCGTCGCCGTTGCTGATCAGCACTGAAACGGTGAGATCGAATTCGCCGACCGCGATCAGATCGGCCTTCCCGTCATCGTCGACATCGGCCAGCGCGATCGACTGCGG
>CAYVUV010000290.1:0-11123 GCA_964455095.1 uncultured Binatia bacterium (SeqCode) | reverse complement strand
CGGACCATCGCGTCATCGTTCATCGTTCACCTTCCATTGTGCAGGCCAATCGCACCGTCGCACCTTGCGCCATCTGAACGCGGCTGGTAGCGATCGCGCAGATGGGATCGAAGGTGGTGACCTCCCCCGCGGCCGGCGGGTCGTCTGCTCCGGCCGTGCACGAGCACACGATCGAGCGCTTCGCCTACGACCACGACACCGCCCTCGGCGCCAACCGGCACGAGCGCCGCACGCGCTGGGTCGTCGCGCTCACTGTCTCGATGATGGTCGTCGAGCTGGTGGTCGGTCGGTTGAGCAACTCGCTGGCGCTCACCGCCGACGGCTGGCACATGGCCACGCACGCCGGCGCGCTCGGGCTGTCGGCCGTCGCCTACTGGTTCGCGCGCACGCGCGCCCAACACGAGGCCTTCACCTTCGGCACCGGCAAGGTCTACGCCCTGGCTGGTTACACCAGCGCCGTGCTGCTCGGTTTGGTGGCGGCGTGGATGCTGATCGAGGCCGTGCGCCGCCTGCTGGCCCCGTCCGCCATCGACTACTCCGAAGCCCTGCCGGTGGCCTGCGTCGGCCTCGCCGTCAACGTCATCAGTGTCGCCTTGCTCGACCATCGCGCGCCCGCCGACGAGCACGGCGCCGCGCCCCACGCCCACGACCACAATCTGCGCGCCGCCTACGTGCACGTGCTCGCCGACGCCCTTACCAGCGTGCTCGCCATCGTCGCGCTGCTCGCCGGTCACTATCTGGGTTGGATCTTTCTCGACCCGGCGATGGGACTCGTCGGCGGCGCCGTGATTTTGCGCTGGAGCGCGGGCCTGAGCGGCGACGCGGCCAAGCGCCTGCTCGACGTCTCGTCGTCGCGCGATGCGGAGGAGGCGCTGCGCCATCACATCGAGGCCATCGACGACGTGCAGATCGCCGACCTGCATCTGTGGGAGATGGGGCCCGGACGGCACGGCTGTATCGTCTCGCTGATCAGCGCCGCGCCGCGCGACACCGGGTACTACCGCGAGCGGATTCTGGCCGCCGGGCCGCTGGCGCATCTGACCGTCGAAGTGCACCGCTGCCGCGAAGGGTGCGAGCCCGAAGGCGCGGCAGCCGCACCGCGCTGAACGCCGCCGTTGGCCGGTCATGCGCGGCCGCCCAGTGCCGCCGCTACGGCGCGGACGTTGTAGTCGATCATCGCCAGGTACTCCTCCGTGCCCGGCCGCGCGCCGGCCTGGTTGGCGATGCGCACCACCTGCGCACCGGTCGCGCGCGCGACGAAGTCGGCATGGCGCTGGTCGTAGTAGGCCGACGCCAACACCGCCTTGACCTGCTCGGTCTGCATCAACTCGACCAGCTCCTTCAGGTGCATGGTGGTCGGCGGCACGCCGGGCTTGGGCTCCAGGTGGCCGATGACGACGAGCCCGAAGCGCTGGGCGAAGTACGGCCACATGTTGTGGTCGTCGACGACCTTGGCACCGTGCCAGGGCAGCATCGATCCCAACCAGCCGCCGAGCAGCGGCACCTCGCCCTGGCGCTGCAGGAAGTCGCCGAGCTTGCCGGCCTCGAACAGCAGCGCCAGCTTCTGCACGTCGTACTTCTCGGCCAGCGGTTCGCCGACCAGGGCCGCGCCGAGCCGGGCGGCGAACGCGGCGTAGCGGTCCTGGAAGTAGTCGCGCTGGTCGAGGCGCAGCGCGCCCAGCCGATCGCGCAGCAGCGCGGCGACGCGCAGGCCGTTGAGCGGATCGGACAGGTAGTGCGGGTTGCCGAGCGGGTGCACGTCGCCCATCGAGCGGTCGACGGCAACGGATGGGACATCGATCGGTGTCACCGCCACCGAGGCATCGATACAGCCGGGATGCCCGGGCAGCACGCGCGGGTTGTTGGCTTGCTGCAGCAACGCCGGCGCCCAACCGACCTCGAGCTCGAGGCCGATCTGGACGAACACGTCGGCCTGGCTGAGCTGCTTGACGAAGCTCGGCCGCGCCTCGACGAAGTGCGGGTCCTCCGTCGGTTTGGCGAATACGGTCACCTCGACCTGCTCGCCGCCGATCTCGCGCACCAGGCTGCCGAGCTCCGGCACCGTGGCACACACCGCCAGCGGCGCCGCCGGCGCCCGCCCGGGCGCCCCCACGGCGCACAACGCGACGGCCGCAATCAGGCCGCGCCGCAACTCCACATATCGTTTCTGCGTCATTGTCGTCTCCATCAGTATTTGTGCGCCGGGTGCGAGCCGTAGAGCAGCTCGAGCCCGAGCCAGAGCGAGTGCGCGTCATCGCCGGCCAGGTGCTTGGCGTAGTCGTAGTTGTACTGCAGGCGAATGCGCGAGAACTCGGAGGGGTCGTAGATGAGCAGCGGCGACAGCCGGTAGCGGTCGTCGCGAAACGCGTCTTGCGAGCGACTGACCGGCACGCCGTCGGCGACGCTTTGACCGTGGCCGCTGGCGTAATCGAAGCGCACGCCGCCGGCCCACTGGTAGTGGAAGCCCCACAGCACCTGGCTGTACAGGCCCCAGTCGCGCAGGATCTCGCTCGGCAGGTTCTGCGGAAAGGTGCCGCCGAGCTCCGTGCCAGCGGTAAACCGGCTGGCGGTGTAGTCGCGCTTCATCGCCTCGGTCTGCCATTCGAGGAATGGCCAACCGCGGAAGTTGTTCGCCGGCCGCCACTTGAACGTCGCGTCGGTGCCGTAGATGTACGTCTGCGCGTCGCGCCCGGTGGCGTTGCGGCCGAACAGGCCGGACACGCCGAGCAGCGCCGTCACCCCGTCCGCGACGTCCCACGAATTCGCCCAGCGCGCCAGGTACAGCAAGTCGCGCAGCACGCGCACGTCGGTGTCGACGGCGGGACGTCCGCCGATGCCCTCGTCGTTCAGAAAGCTGAGCGTCGTGCCGCCCTCGTCGCCGTCCTGTATGCCGACGTCGATCTGCGAGTACCACGGCAGCGGCGTCAGCCACCCGATGCGAAACCCCGGCGCGCGCAACCCGTCGCCGCCGAACATGCGGGTGTTGACCACCGGCTGGTCGATCCAGCGCCAGGCGTGTGGATGCGTCGGGTTCAAGCGCCCGAACTCGGTGAGAAAATATCCGGCCTCCGCCTGCAAGCCGTAAGGCA
Source organism: uncultured Binatia bacterium (SeqCode) (assembly GCA_964455095.1). GTDB lineage: Bacteria > Desulfobacterota > Binatia > HRBIN30 > CADEER01 > CAYVUV01. The sequence goes on along the minus strand of CAYVUV010000290.1, from coordinate 8,034 downwards.
ACGACGTAGTCTGCCCGAAGGCCTCCTCGAGCTCGACCCCGTCGGGAGTAAAGACGATATGCGCCTCGGCGGTGAAGTAGGGGTCGACCGCGCCGTTGAGCGAGAACTCGCCTTGCTGCAGCGTGAAGCCGCGCCGGTTGGGATCGTGGGCGCCGCCCTGCAACTCGCGCAACGAGTCGCCGCCCTCGGTCGAGGTCCCGGCCGCGGTGAGGATGTCGAACGAGATATCGATCAACTTCAGCTCGGCGCCACCGACGCGGCGCGCGAACAGCGCCGGCCCCGGCGCGCTCGGCGCCGCCGCGGCTGCCGGCGGCGCCGCCACGCCGGCCTCTTCGAGTGCTTTGTCCAGCTCCGAAGCCGCCGAGGCGGGGGCGGCCGGTGTGGGAATCGCAGCGGCCGCGGGCACGGCAGCCGGCGGCGCCGACATCGACTCGAGCTGCCGCTGCAACTGGTCGATCTGTTTCTGCTGCTCGGCGTTGCGCCGCAGCACTTCCTGCATCTGCCTCTTCAGTTCCTCGAGATCGCTTCCGGGTTCCTGTGCCAGGATCATCGCCGCCCCTGCTGCTACCAAGCACGGCAGCAGCAGAGCGCAGACGACGCCTCGCACGACGAGCGAGTGTGCCATCGACCTTCTCCTCAACGGTAAGAGACCCAAACGCGCGGGACGCACGGGCGCGGCCGACGTGCGGCCGCGCGCGAGCTCCCGGGTGTTGCGTGCGAAGGGTGGAGCTTACGCGGAGAAGGGTGGCGGAGCGCGCGGCGCGGCGCAGGTGCGGCAGGGTGCCGGGTGGCCGGTGCGGGCCGCGGCGGCGAGCACGGCGACCGCGGCAGGCGGCGCCATGGTCGGCGGCGCCTTGGAGATCAGCGCGGCGCGGGACTGGGCCTGCGTGGCGCAGATCGGACAGGTCGCGGCATCATGCGCCGGGACGCAGGGCGCGCTCGGCGCGGGCCCGGCGAGCGCCGCATCCACCGCCCCATGCGAAGCGGCCGTCACACAATGGGCGCGCGCCGCGCTCTCGGCGGCGTCGTGGCGCGCGTGCAACAGGGGCAGCGCCGTCAGCTGCGCGAGCAGCGCCGCCAGACACACGATGGCGCTGGCAGTGGCGCGGCGACCGTGCAGGCGGGAAAGGCGACGCATCGAGTGGCGCTTACCAAAGGGGCCTACACCGCGCAACCCGTCGCAGCAGCGCTCGCGCTGCCGCGCCGCGCTTTGGTAGGAAGAGCCGCATGCGCATCATGCACATTGCGGTGGGGGCCCGGTGGAATGTGCCGCTGCTGCTCGGAACATTGTTGTTGGGTCATGCTCCCGCGCAGGCGCAAGCGCCGGCTGCGACGGCACCGCAAGCAGCCCGCGCGGTGCCCGGCGTGCGCATCACCATGGAGGCGCTGCACCGCGCCGGCGGTGTGCCGCCGGGCTGGGCGCTGACGCCCCTCGCCGGCGACAGCGCCGCCGGCCGGCGGGCGTTCGTCGAGCACGGCTGCCACAACTGCCACGCCGTCAGCGGCGCCGACTTTCCTGCCGTGGCGGCGGAGAAGGCCGGCCCGGGGCCCGATCTCACCGGCATGGGGGCGCATCATCCGCCGGCGTATTTCGTCGAGGCGATTCTCAACCCCGACGCCGTGCTGGTCGAAGGCCCCGACTACATCGGCCCGGACGGGCGCTCGCGCATGCCCGCCTATCCCGACATGACGCTCGCCCAGGTGGCGGACCTGGTCGCGTATCTCGCCAGCCTCACTACCGGCGACGAGCCCTGCCACGAACCGGCGCCGCCCGCCGCCGCGCCGGCGCGGGTGGCCAAGACGCTGCCGATGGCGCCGCACAATCAGGCGCGCGTGTTCATGCTGATGTCGTACGACGTCAAAGACGGCCGCCTGGCCGAGCTCGAGCGCTGGTTCAAAGAAGAGGGCGCCGCCGGCATGATGGCGGGCGGCGGCGTGGTCAGCATCGACACCTACGTCGACCGCACGCGCGAGCGCATGTCGCTGATCACCGTGTTCGGCTTCCGCGACGCCAACGCCTACAACGCCTTCTCGATGGATCACGCGCTGCGCAGCAGCGCGCTGCACTTCGACGAATTCATCGGCCCGCACGGGCACGACCTGTTCACGGTACCGCCGCTGTACCGCGTCGAGTCGCTGTCGGCGCCATTCTCCACCCCAACCGCGAACGCGACACCGACGCCCCAGACGACCGCGGTGGCCACTGCGCCGCCACCCAGCTCGCCCGCGGCGACGGCGACGCCGGCGGCGCACTGACATTCGCGGGCGTTGGCCTGCGGCAATTTGACGCATCGGGGCCTCGCGATACAGCGGCTATCTACCCAACTTCGTGCGACCGACGCCCGCTATCGCCATGCCCGACGCGCCCGAGGGTCACCCAATTGTCCCGCCGTCGCTGTTGGCCCTCTTCTTCGCCTCGGGCTTCGCCGGGTTGGTGTATCAGGTTCTGTGGCTGCGCCAGCTCGCGCTGCTGTTCGGCAGCACCGCGCATGCCGCGGCGCTGACGCTGGCGATCTTCTTCCTCGGCCTCTCGCTCGGCAGCTACTGGTGGGGGGAGCGCGCGGCGCAGGCGGCGCGGCCGCTGCGCGCCTACGCGATGTTGGAGGTCGGCATCGCCGTCACCGCCCTGCTCTACTTCGGCCTGTTCGATCTCTACCACACCGTCTACGCGAGCCTCTTTCGCGCCTTCAGCGACCGGCCGCTCGCCTTCACGCTGGTCAAAGCCGCGCTGGCCACGACGATGCTGCTGCCGCCGGCGATCTGCATGGGCGGCACCTTGCCAATGATGGGCCAGCATCTGGTCCGCCGGCCCGAGCAGCTCGGCGCGGTGGCGACGCTGCTGTACGCGCTCAACACGGCCGGCGGCGCCTGCGGCGCACTCGCCGCCGGGTTCTACCTGCCCGCCGTGCTGGGTTTCGCCAACACCTACTGGCTCTCCATCGCGCTCAGCACCGCCATCGGCTTGGGCGCCTTTGCGCTCGACCGCCGCATGCCGGTGTCTGCGCGGCCCGCAGCCGAGCCAAACATCGTGCCGGCGCCGCCGCCATTCGACCGCCGCGCCGTGCTCGCCATCGCCTTTCTCTCCGGCTTCACGACGCTGGCGCTGGAGGTGCTCTGGACCCGCATGTTCGCGCAGGTCCTGCACAACTCCGTGTACTCGTTCGCCGCCATTCTCGTCACCTTCCTCATCGCGCTCGGCCTCGGCGCGGCGGTGGCGCATCGCCTGTGCCGCAGTGCCGCCGACCCGGTCGCTGTCGTGGCCGCCCTCGCCCTCGCCGCCGGGACCGCGGTGGGCCTGTCGCCGTTTCTGTTCTATGCCTTCACCGACGGCCTCTCGTACGTCGCACCACAGGCGGGCTGGTTGCCCTACATGCGCGCGGTCTTCACCACCGCGGTGGTCGTGATGCTGCCGGCGGCCGTTCTCGCCGGCAGCCTCTTCCCCTATCTGTTGCAAGTCGCGCGCGCCGTCGATACGCGCGCCGGCGCCGCGATCGGGAGACTCGCGGCCGTCAACACGGCGGGGGCGATCCTCGGCTCGCTGGGGGCGGGATTCGTCCTGCTGCAGTGGCTCGGCCTGTGGGCGAGCATCAAGGCCATGGCGCTGCTCTACTTTGTCGCCGCCGGCTTCGCCCTCGAGCTCGGCCGCCGCGCGCCCGGCACGCGCTCAGTGGCGATGCGCATCGCGCCGGCGGCGGGCATGCTGCTCTTCGCCACGGCGCTCGATCCGTCGCGCCTGCCGATGGTCAAGATCGATTCCCGCCGCGGCGAGGCGTTGTTCGAAGTCTGGGAAGGGGCCCACGGCGTCGTCGCCGTCGTGCAGCAGGGCAAGAGCCGGCGCATCAAGCTCGACAACTACTATTCGCTCGGCGGTACCGGCGCCCTGACGTACGAGCAGACGCAGGCCGACATCCCGATCTTCATCCATCCGCATCCCCGCTCGGTGTTCTTCCTCGGCATGGGCACCGGCATCACCGCCGGCGCCGCGCTGCAGCACCCGGTGGAGCGCGTGACGACGGCCGAGCTGATTCCCGAAGTGGTGACCGCCGCCCGCGTGTATTTCGGCAGCTATACAGGCGGACTGTTCAGCGATCCGCGCTCGCGTATCGTCGTCGAGGACGGGCGGCACTACTTGAGCGGCACGGCGGAGACGTACGACGTCATCGTCGGCGACCTGTTCATCCCGTGGCAGGCCGGAGCCGGCAGCCTGTACACGCTGGAGCATTTCGCCGCCGTGCGGGCGCGGCTCGCGCCGGGCGGGCTGTTCGCGCAGTGGTTGCCGCTCTATCAGCTCTCGCAGGGCGAGCTCGAAGTCATCGCGCGCACCATGCTCGAGGTGTTCCCGCAGCTCACGCTGTGGCGTGGCGATTTTCTGCCCGACCGGCCGATCGTCGCGCTGGTCGGCCAGGCAGCGGCCACGCCGCTCGCCCCCGAGCGCCTGGTGGACAACTTCCGGCGCCGGCGCAAAACGCCCGACGCGCCGCGGCAGGGCATCATGGCGCTCACCATGCTCTTCTACGCCGGCAACCTCTCCGCCAACCGCGATCTGTTCGCCACCGCCGCGATCAACCGCGACGACCGCCCGCTCATCGAGTACTCGTCGCCGATCACGCAGCGTAACCAGCGCAGCGGCGCGGCGGGATGGTTCGACGGCCTGGCGCTGAGCCGTTGGCTCGACGAGCTGGCGCGCCGCACGCCGCCCGAAGCCGACCCCTACCTGGCCGCACTGCGCCCGGAAGAGCGCGACTACGTGCGCGCCGGCGGCGACCTCTTCGGCTCGAAGGCGCAGCAGGCGGCCGGGCATGCCGACGAGGCGAAGCGCCTGGCCGACGACTTCGGCCGACGGGTGCCGCCCGAGGTCTACCAGATGTTTGCTGGCGGCAAATCGGACGCCGCAGGCGAGAAGGCGCCGTGACGCCGGCTGGCGTCAGATGAGCAGCAGGCGCTACGATCGGGGCATGTCACGCGCCGCACATCGCAAGAGTCCCTCCAGGTCGCCGCACAAGGCGCGCTCCGTCGACCGCCCCCAGGTCGCCGTGCTGCGTTTTCTCGGCGCCACCGGCACCGTGACCGGCAGCCGCTTTCTGGTCGACACGCCGCAGGCGCGGGTGTTGGTCGACTGCGGGCTGTTTCAGGGTCTCAAGGCGCTGCGCGAACGCAACTGGTCGGCGTTCCCGGTCGCTGCCGATTCGATCGACGCCATCCTCCTCACCCACGCACACCTCGATCACAGCGGCTACATTCCGGCGTTGACGCGCAACGGCTTTCGCGGACCGGTCTACGCCACCAGCGGCACGCGCGATCTGTGTCGCATCGTCCTGCCCGACAGTGGGCACCTGCAGGAGGAGGAAGCCGGCTACGCCAACCGGCGCGGCTACTCCAAGCACTCCCCGGCCATGCCGCTCTATACCGAGCGCGATGCCGAGAGCGCCCTCGGCCACTTCGAGCCGGTCGCGTTCGACGCGCCGCGCGAGGTCGCCCCGGGCCTGCGCGTGACGTTTCGCCACGCCGGTCACATCCTGGGCTCGGCGACGCTGACGCTCGAGCTCGACGGCAAGCGGCCGCGCACGCTGCTGTTCAGCGGCGACCTCGGCCGCCCGCACCATCCGATCCTGTGCCCGCCGGCGCCGCCGCCGGCGGCCGACATCGTGCTCACCGAGGGCACCTACGGCGACCGCGAGCACGAGGATGCCGCCTCGCTCGAACGCTTCGAGCACGCGATCGCGAGCACCGCGGCGCGCGGCGGCATGATCGTCATCCCGTCGTTCGCGGTCGATCGCACCGAGGTGATCCTCTACCACCTGCGCCGCCTGGTGCAGGCGGCACGCGTGCCGAACCTGCCCGTGTACGTCGACAGCCCGATGGCGCTGTCGACACTGCAGATCTACCGCGCCGCACTGGCCAGCCGCAGCGCCGAGATCAACCCAGGGTTGTCCGATGGCGGCGATCCGTTCGATCCCGGCAATCTGATCGAGGCGCGGCGCGTCGAGGACTCGATGGCGATCAACCAGCAGTCGGGCCCGGCGATCATCATCTCCGCCTCCGGCATGGCCACCGGCGGGCGCGTCCTGCACCACCTCGCGCATCGCCTGCCCGAGCCGCGCAACAGCGTCATTCTGGTCGGCTACCAGGCCGATGGCACGCGCGGCCGCGCGCTGCTCGACGGTGCGCGCGCGGTCAAGATGCTCGGCCGCTACATTCCCGTGCGCGCCGAGATCGTCAACGTGCCCGCCTTCTCTGTCCACGCCGACCGCAGCGAGATCCTCGGCTGGCTGCGCAGCGCCCCGCGCCCACCCGAGGTCACCTTCGTCGTGCACGCCGAAGCGACGGCCGCGCAGTCACTGCACGACGGGATCGAGCGCGAGCTGGCCTGGACCGCCGCCGTGCCGCGCTACCTCGAGCAAGTGCGACTCGACTGATCGCGCCGGCCGAGTCCTATTCTCGGCATTGGCGCTTCCGGCCGTCACCCGTCGCCGTGCAGCTGGACGAGGCAAAAGCGCTTTCGACCTGGCTTGCGCCCAGGTCGACTGCGACGCGCAGCGGCAGGTCGGCGGCATCCACCGGATAGCTGCCTCCCTTTCCATTCATGCGAACCAAGACCAGGCCTGGCTCCCGGCGCGCGCCGTCCCAGATGGCCATCCTGGTGATGCCGTCGATTGGCGCTTCGGTCTGGTCGAGATAAAGCCAACCGCCCGACCGGCGGCTCCACCCCCGTGTCCCGCGGCCGCCGTACGCACCGCCCGGAAGCTCAATCGAAACTTTCACCGTACCGGTGTGTTCGGCGACGACCAGTTGCGCCCCATTGGATTGCGGATCGAGTGTCGCGAAGGACGTCGCGGACGGGAGCAGGAAGCCGCCTCTGAACGTCAGGCGGTCGACGGTTGTCGATTCGTTGGAGTGGACACGGAGGAACCGCGCCGGCGCGCTCACACGCGGGGCCACGCCATTCACCGTCACCAACCCGTCTCGCGTGGTGCACGCGACGGTGCCCTCGTTCACATCACAGCGCTGCAACGCGAGTGGGGTCGTTCCGGCCCCGGTGGCGTATAACGACAACGTCAAAAGCAGCCCAGAACCCTGCACGGCATTCGGGCAGGCGAGCGCCAGCCGCATCTGGCCGGGAACCGCTGCGTTGACCATCACCATGCAGTTGGCACTCATCGCCGTCTGCTGCGGATCGGCGCTGAGGCGCACCACGGACGGATCGTAGGCGATCGCCAGCTCGACCCCCTGCACGCCGGCAGCCCCGTGGATTGCGATCGGCATGGGTTCCGGGGCGGCGCCGATCGCGACGGTCGATTGCGGCAAGACCATCTCGACGCCGAGCGCTGCCGACGACACGGCGACCATCCCAATGCAGCCTGCCAACCACGCCAGGCGCCATGGTGGCCGCCAGAGGCCCGGGGCCGTTGTCATGCCCGCAACCCAAGGCAAAAAGCGTGCACACCTGACTGCCTTGCCGGAGCGGGGAAACTGCACTGGTTGACCGCGACTGGCGGAAGATTCTTCCCTCTCGCTTGTGAAAATATTGCAAACCGACGGGCAGCACCGTTGGGTCAGCCGCGAGAAGGCGCAGAAATGGGCGGAGAATTCCGCCTTCCTCTATGGTGCCTTTTGCGCTTTTTCGCGGCCAAGACTTCTGCTGGCGGCCCTTCGTGGTCTTCGTGCCCTTCGTGGTGAATATCAGGGATCCTCATTCGAACTCACCGCGACGCGCGCGCATAGGCGGCTTCGAGGAGGGGCAAGACGGCCTCCGGCGCGTAGTGCTGTTGCGCCACCCGGCGATTCTCTTCGCCCGCGGCCGCGGCGCGCCGCGGGTCGGCGAGCAACCCACTGACATGCTCGACCCACTCGTTGACCTCGGTCGCCAGCAGCAACTGTGCGCGCACCTCCGGCGCCAGGCGCGAGGCCACGCGCGGGCTGCAGATCACCGGTCGGCCCAGCAGCATCGCCTCGCAGATCTTCTGCGAGTGCCCCGCGCCGATCCGCATCGGCGCGATCACCGCGGTCGCGGCGCGCAGCCACGGCGCCATCCGC